>NZ_QHJH01000084.1 GCF_003947455.1 Streptomyces sp. WAC 04229
CACGAGCACCACCACGGCGGACGGACTGGGCACGATCCTCCTGGGCTTCGCGGGCGGGCTCGTGCCCAGTCCGTCCGCCGTGGTGGTGCTCGTGGGCGCCGCGGCCGTCGGCCACGCCTGGTTCGGACTGCTGCTCGTGGTCGCGTACGGCCTCGGGCTCGCCCTCACCCTCACCGCCGCCGGGGTCGCGGTCGTCCGGCTCGGCGGCGGCGTGGGGCGGCTGCTGACGCGGCGCCCGCGGTGGACGTCCGGCCCGCTGGCGGGCATGGTGCGCCGGGCCACCCCGCTCGGATCGGCGTGCGTGGTGGTGCTCCTCGGGGCCGGATTGGTGTTCAGGGGGGCGGCATCCGCACTCGGCTGAGCTACTTTGGGAGGAACGCGACGGACAGCCGGGCCCGCTCCCGGGCCGTGTCCGCGCGAGACGTCTATAGGGGGCGCCGGTGTTCGAGGAACCCGGCGGTGAGCGCGTGATCGCCGGCCGCTACCGCCTCCTGTCCCCTCTCGGCGAGGGCGGCATGGGCACGGTGTGGCGCGCCCGCGACGAGGTGCTGAACCGCGAGGTCGCCGTCAAGGAGGTGCGCGCCCCCTCCGGGCTGCCGGAGAGCGACGTGCGGCGGATGTACGCCCGGCTGGAGCGCGAGGCGTGGGCCGCGGCCCGGGTCGCCCACCACAACGTCGTCACGGTGTACGACGTGGCCACCGACGGCGACCGGCCCTGGATCGTGATGGAGCTGGTCCGCGGGCTGTCCCTGGCCGACCTGCTGGACGCCGAGGGCCCGTTGGAGCCGGGGCGGGCCGCGGTGATCGGTGCCGAGGTGCTGGCCGCGCTGCGGGCCGCGCACGCGGCCGGGGTGCTGCACCGGGACGTGAAGCCGGCCAACGTGCTGCTGTCGAACGACGGCCGGGTGGTGCTCACCGACTTCGGGATCGCCAGGGTCGAGGGCAGCTCCGCGCTGACCATGACCGGTGAGGTGATCGGCTCGCCCGAGTTCCTCGCCCCGGAACGGGCGCTGGGCCGCACCCCCGGTCCCGAGTCCGACCTGTGGTCGCTGGGCGTGCTGCTGTACGCGGCGGTCGAGGGCGCCTCGCCGTTCCGCCAGGACACTCCGCTGAGCACCCTGCGTGCGATCGTCGACGAGGAGTTGCCGCCGCCCCGCCGGGCTGGTGCGCTCGCGCCCGTCATCGAGGGGCTGCTGCGCAAGGACCCGGCCGAACGGTTCCCGGCGGAACGCGCCGAGCGGGAACTGCGGCTCGTGGGAGCCGGGGGCACCCCTGCATCCGAGCGGGGCGCGTACGGCGCGGCGCCGACGGACGGGTACGCCACGACCGTCGCGGGGCGCCAGGACGCGGGGGCCGCTCCGACTCCCCCGCTGCCGGGACCGGCGACGACGGCGGGCACGGCCGGTACGAGCCCGCCCGCGCACGGGGACCGGCGCGCGCGTGCCGTACTGATCGCCGGGGTGGCCGTGCTCGCGCTGGCGGCGGCCGGGCTGACGTACGGGCTGCTCAACCGCTCGGACGACGGTGACGGGACGGAGGGCGCGGACGGCGGCGCGGGCTCTTCGGCCAGTGCCCCCGCGACGGGACCGGGCGAGAGTGCCGAGCCGAGTCCCTCGAAGTCGTCGGAACCGGAGTCGGAGGACGACGGTACGGAGAGCGGTACGCCCCCGCAGTCGGTGGAGGTGTCCGTGGCGGGCTCGCACCCCGACTACTCGGGCCCCTGTCCCCCGCCGCGCGACCGGGCGCCCGCCTTCACGGCGACGTTCACGGTGGGGCGGCTGCCCGCGGAGGTCGGCTACCGCTGGGTCACGGACGACGGTTCGGTCTCCGACCCGGGGTGGCGCACGCTGTCCTTCCCCGCGGACGGCGACCGCTCGGACCAGGACACCGTCGTGGTGACGACGCGCGAGAACAGCGGCGCGTTCGAGGGCGCCGTGCGGGTGGAGGTGCGGTCCCCGGTGCGGGCCACGTCGAACGCCGTGGCGTTCTCCGTTACCTGCGAGACGGGGACGGAGACGGAGACCCCGACCGACGGGGCCTCCCCCTCCCCTTCCGCTTCGGATCAGGCGGCGCCGTTGAGGACCGGCAGGTAGCCGCCGGACTGACCGGCCGCGGTCGGGTGGTACGACTCGCCGATGTTCAGCCAGTTGACGCTGTGCAGCCACGAGGCGCCGGAACACAGCTCGTGACCGGTGAAGGTGGTGCGGACGTCGCCGAAGGTGAAGCCGTGATCGGCGGCGCGCTTGGCGATGGCGGTGTTGAGGTGGTCGGAGGCGTCGTTGATCGCCTTCCGCTTGGTCTCGGAGAGGCCGATGCAGGAGGTGCCGAGCTTGTAGAAGCGCGGGTAGCCGATGACGACGACGTCGGCGTTGGGGGCCTTGGCGCTGATCGCCGAGTAGACGCTGTCGAGGTTGCCGGGCAGCGTCGAGTCGACGTAGGCCTTCGCGGTGGCGATCCGCGAGAGGCAGGTGCTGTCGGACTGGAGCACGCAGGTCGTCATGACGTCGGCGAAGCCCGCGTCGTTGCCGCCGATGCTGATCGAGACGAGGCCGGTGGCCGTGGAGAGCGGGCCGAGTTGTCCGGAGAGAACTTCACTCGTTCGGGCGCCCGAGCAGGCCGTGAAGTCGAAGGTCGTGGGGGAGTTGGCGGCCGCCCAGAGGTACGGGTGGGCTTTGGTGCTGCGCTTGCAGTCGCCGCTGGAGCTGATGTAGCTGCCCGCTCCGACCCCCGAGGAGTAGGAGTCGCCGAGGGCCACATAGCCCCCGGCAGCGGTGGGTTGGGCCGCCTGGGCGGTCGCGGCCCCGGTGAGGGCGGCGCCGGCGGCCAGGAGGACGGAACTCAGGAAGCCGACAAGTCGGAGACGTCTCATGGAACCTCCTTTAGCAGGATCTCTGCCGTAACCGTCGTAACAGTGACGCGCGTTGACCGGGAGTGTCCATGCCAAGAAATGGCTGACAGTCATTCAAAATCGGACGAAAGTCAGTGGGAACGTCAGTGCGCCCTTGACGCTCCGAGCCGGGCTGGGCCAGATTGAGGCGCGAAGAACAGATGACGGCAAAACAACAAAAACGTGAGACCTGCTTCCAGGTCTTGCCATACGGTTTCTACCGTCAATAACGTCATACATCTCCCGCATCGGTACGTCGGCAAGCGGCTCAGGGGAGGGCTCGAGGCCGCGGCGCACCGGGGCGGGATGCGCGGTAGGGGGGTGCCGTGCTCGGTGACCGCATCGGTGACCGGGCCGTGCCGCGCGGTCGGCTGCCGTTTTCTCGCGGTGCCGACAAGCTTTGCCAGCTCGTCTGGCACGCACGGAGTAGCACTTCGTCGCGCGCCGGTTGGGCGAGAACCCCCCTTTCGAACCGGATACAGAGCCGGACCGCCCCTGGGGCGGGCGGTCCGCCGGACGAGAGGGACCAGACTCATGAGCTCAGTTCTGCAGCCGGCTTCGACGGGCAACGATCCGTCGGCCGACCCGACTCCCGCCGGACAGTACCGGCCCGTCTCCTCGCACCTGGCGATAGCACCGCCGGTGAGCGTGGTCATACCCGCCATGAACGAGGCGGAGAACCTTCCCTACGTCTTCAAGACGCTGCCCGACTGGGTCCACGAGGTCGTCCTCGTGGACGGCAACTCCACCGACGACACCATCGAGGTCGCCCGGGAGCTGTGGCCGGACGTCAAGGTCGTCGAGCAGCGCGGAAAGGGCAAGGGGGACGCGCTGATCACCGGCTTCAAGGCGTGCACCGGCGACATCATCGTGATGGTCGACGCCGACGGCTCGGCCGACGGCCAGGAGATCGTCTCGTACGTCTCCGCGCTCGTCTCCGGCGCCGACTTCGCCAAGGGCTCCCGCTTCGCCAACGGCGGTGGCACCGACGACATGACCTTCATCCGCAAGCTCGGCAACCGCGCCCTGTGCGCGGTCGTCAACCGGAAGTTCGGCGCCCGCTACACCGACCTCTGCTACGGCTACAACGCGTTCTGGCGGCACTGCCTGGACAAGATCGACCTCGACTGCACCGGCTTCGAGGTGGAGACCCTGATGAACATCAGGGTGGTCAAGGCCGGCCTGAAGGTCCAGGAGATTCCCAGCCACGAGTACCTGCGCATCCACGGCGTCAGCAACCTGCGCGCGGTGCGGGACGGGTTGCGGGTGCTCAGAGTCATCCTCGACGAGCGCTCCAACCGGCGCGCGCTGCGCGGCCGTACGCGCTCGGCGACGCTCGGCCCGGTCGGTTCCGTCACCTCCGTCGCGCCGGCGACCCCCGTGAGCCCGGTGGCACCCGCCCGCGGGAAGGCGTCTTGAGCGGTAGCCGCGCCTCGCTCACGGTCTCCGTGGTGATCTGCGTCTACACCGAGGACCGCTGGGAGGACATCCTCGCGGCGGTCGACTCGGTACGTGCGCAGTCCCACCCGGCCCGGGAGACGCTGCTGGTCGTCGACCACAACGAGGCGCTCCGGGACCGGCTGATCAAGGAATACGAGGAGTACACGGAACGGCGGGAGGTGCGGGTGCTCGCCAACGCGGGCCCCCGCGGCCTGTCCGCCGGCCGCAACACCGGCATCGCCGCCTCGCGCGGCGAGGTGATCGCCTTCCTCGACGACGACGCCGTGGCCGAACGCGACTGGCTGCGCCACTTCGCCGAGGGGTACGCCGACCCCGCGGTCGTCGCCGTCGGCGGGCGCACGGTGCCGATCTGGGCGTCGGGGCGCCGGCCCGTCTGGTTCCCCGAGGAGTTCGACTGGGTGGTGGGCTGCACGTACCGCGGCCTGCCGCCCGGCCGGGTCCGGGTGCGCAACGTGCTGGGCGGCAACGCCTCCTTCCGGCGCGAGGCGTTCGACGCGGCGGGCGGTTTCGCCACCGGCATCGGCCGGGACGGCGACAAGCGCCCGCTGGGCTGCGAGGAGACCGAGCTGTGCATCCGGCTCTCCCGCGCCCGGCCCGACGCCGTTCTGCTGATCGACGACCGGGCGGTGATCCACCACCGGGTGCCTGCGGCCCGCGAGCACTTCGGCTACTTCCGCACCCGCGCCTACGCCGAGGGCCTGTCCAAGGCCCTGGTGGCGCGCAGCGTCGGCGCGGACAAGGGCCTGGAGTCCGAACGCCGGTACGCCACCCGGGTCCTGCCGGCCGGGGTGGCGCGCGGGCTGCGCGACGCCGTGCTGGCCCGGCCGGGCGGCGCGGGCCGGGCGGGCGCGATCGTCGCCGGGGTGCTCACGGCGGCGGGCGGTTACGTGGTGGGGAGCCTGCGGGCCCGCCGGGGCGGGGCGACGTTCTCCGTGGCGCCGCTCGCTCCCGCCGAGGGGGGCGCGCATGGCTGAGGAGGCGGACGCGCGCGTACCGGTGCTCATGTACCACGCGGTCGCCGCCGAACCGAACGACGCCACCCGTGCCCTGTCGGTGACGCCGGAGGCCTTCGCGGCGCAGATGGCGGCGATCGCCGACCGGGGCCTGACCCCGATCGGCACGGCGGAGCTGGCCGCCGCCTGGCGCACGGGGCGTCCGCTGCCGAGGCGGCCCGTCCTGATCACCTTCGACGACGGCTACGAGGGCGTGCACCGGCACGCCCTGCCCGCCCTGGCCAAGCACGGTTTCGCGGCCACCCTGTTCGTCTCGACCGGATGGCTGCGCGGCCCGTACGACACCGGGGGCGCCCTGGACACCATGCTCGACTGGGACCAGGTCCGCGAACTGGCCGCGGCCGGCGTGGAGATCGGGGGGCACAGCCACACGCATCCGCAGCTCGACCAGCTCGGCGAGGAGCGGCTGCGGTTCGAGCTGATCCACTGCAAGGAGATCGTCGCCGACCAACTGGGCACCGTACCGGACTCGTTCGCCTACCCGTACGGATACTCGGACCGCCGGGTGCGGCGGGCGGTGCGGGAGACGGGGTACGCGCAGGCGCTCGCCGTCGGCAACGGCCTGGCCCGCCGCGCCCAGGGGCCGTACGCCCTGCGGCGGGTCACCGTGCGCCGCCGCACGGGGCTCGACGAGTTCGCCCGGCTGGTCGAGGGCCGCTCGATCACCCGGACCTTCGCCGGGGACCGCGTCCTCACCAAGGGGTACGCCGTGCTCCGCAGGACCCGGCGGGCGGGGAGGCGGGTGCTGGGGGCCGGTGCCTGAACCACCGACTGCCCGCACCGCCGCCTGCCGTCCGTACCGCCGGACGGCCGGCGCGTGCCGTCCGTACCGCGTGTGCCCGGGAAACCGGGTGCACGCGGCGGCCGGGTGCCGGATCATGGCGGCATGTCCGTGAACCCGCACGACGCCCTGCCGATCCGGCTCAACGTCGACGACAGCGACTCCCCGTCCGACGTCGTCGACGCGCTGTTCCTCGGCCGCTTCGCGACGGGCGAGCAGCCGTACTCGCACGCGACCAACATCGACCGCGTGCGGTCCGCCGCCACGCTGCTGCCGCGGGGCGCGCGGGTGCTGCGGACCGCCCGCGACGACGACCGCAGCGCGACGCTGGCGGAGGGCGACGGCTGGACGCTGCTCGTCTCGCGGTGGAACCGGGGCGCCGACGTCACGGTGACGGCGACCAGCGCCGAACTGGCGGAGAAGGTGCTCGGCGAGGCGACGGACGGCGCGGCGGACGAGCCCGAACCGCAGCCGGAGAACGTCACGATGGGCTTCTGGTACGTCTCCCCGCGCCGCGGCCCGCACCGCACCACCCGGCAGATCTCCGCGGGCACCTGGGAGGAGGTCCGCGCCAACTACACGGCGCCGGTCGCGGACGCGATGGACGGCCTGATGAAGACGGGCCCCGGGGACATCGCGGGCCGCCTGCTGCTCCTGCACGGGCCGCCCGGCACCGGCAAGACCTCGGCGTTGCGCACGCTCGCCCGGTCCTGGCGGGACTGGTGCCAGGTGGACTGCGTCCTCGACCCCGAGCGGCTCTTCTCCGACGTGGGCTATCTGATGGACATCGCCATCGGCGAGGAGGACGCGGCGGGCAAGGGCCGCTGGCGGCTGCTGCTCCTGGAGGACTGCGACGAACTGATCCGCGGCGAGGCCAAGCACACCGCGGGGCAGGCGCTGTCGCGGCTGCTGAACCTCACGGACGGTCTCCTCGGCCAGGGCCGCAACGTCCTCGTCGGCGTCACGACCAACGAGGACCTCGAACGCCTCCACCCCGCCGTAGTACGCCCCGGCCGCTGCCTGGCCCGCATCGAGGTCGGCCCGCTGACCCGCGGGGAGGCGGTCGACTGGCTCGGCGGCGAGGCCGCGGGCCGGGAGGAAGCAGTGGGCCGCGAGGGCGCCACCCTGGCGGAGCTGTACGCGCTGCGCCGGGGCACCTCGCCCACCGCGCTGCCGGAGCCGCGGGCCGGTTCGGAGGCCGGACTCTACCTGTAGCTGCTTTGATGGGGGTATGCCCCTGTTCGTCGGCACGTCGGGCTGGCAGTACCGGGACTGGCGCGAGGCCTTATACCCGCCCGGTCTGCCGGTGCGGCTCTGGCTGGAGCGGTATGCGGACGTCTTCCCGACGGTCGAGATCAACAACGCCTTCTACCGGCTGCCGGCGCGCGAGACGTTCGAGGCGTGGCGGGAGCGGGTGCCGCCGGACTTCGTGGTCGCGCTCAAGGCGAGCCGCTACCTGACGCACATCAGACGACTGCGTGACCCGGCGGAGCCGGTCGACCGCCTCATGAGCCACGCGGCGGGCCTGGGCGACCGGCTCGGCCCGGTCCTGCTCCAGCTCCCGCCGACCCTGCGTGCCGACCCGGCCCTCCTGGACTCCTGCCTCGCCTGCTTCCCGCCCGGCACGCGGGTCGCGGTGGAACCCCGGCACGTGTCCTGGTGGACGCCCGACGTCCGGGAGGTGCTGACGTCCCGGGGCGCGGCCCTGTGCTGGGCGGACGTCCGGGCGCGCCCGGTCACCCCGCTGTGGCGCACCGCGGACTGGGGCTACGTCCGCTTCCACGAGGGCCGGGCGACTCCGTGGCCCCGCTACGGCCGCCGCTCACTGTCGACATGGCTCGACCGCCTCTCCACGACCTGGCCCCCCGACCAGGACGTCTACGCGTACTTCAACAACGACCCGAACGCGGCGGCGGTGGCGGACGCTCGTACCTTCGCCCATCTGGCGCGAACCGCGAAACTGCCGGTCAGCGGAGTGCCGTCAGGGGCGCGGGGAACTGCGCGACAAGCCACGACGGACCCGCGGACAGGGGCCCAGCGAAACCAAGACGGCGCTCACCCCCCGTAAGCCGCCCGCAGGGCATCCCGCACGGCGGCCAATGCCTGCGCCTCCGTGAGCCCGAGCCGTCGAGCCCGCTCGGCGTAGAGCCGCGCGGCCGACGCGACCTCCCGCTCCGCCGCGGAGCCCGCGGCGGCGACGAACGTTCCGTTGCGCCCCCGCGTCTCGATCACCCCGTCCCCCTCCAGCGCCCGGTACGCCTTGGCGACGGTGTTCGCGGCGAGCCCCAGGGACTCGGCCAGTCCGCGTACGGTCGGCAGCCGGTAGCCCACCGGCAGCGCGCCCGAGCGGGCCTGGTCGGAGATCTGCGCGCGCACCTGCTCGTAGGGCGGCGCGCCGTCGTCGATGTGGATCTTCAAGGTCACGGGGCGATTGTCCCGTATCCCCGCGAAAATGAGAGGCACCCGACGGCCCACCCGCCGTAGCGTGCGCCCACATGACCGTTCTTGTGCGCGACCTGCGCAGCGATGATCCGGCCGATGTCGCGGCCTTCGCCCATGTCCGCCATCTCGCGGTGCCGTTCATCCTGTGGACTCCGGAGGCCGTCGTCCACCGGCTCGTCCACACCCACCCGGACGCCCGGAGCCGCTCCCTGGTCGCGGAGGAGGACGGTGAGGTGATCGGCACGGCGCAGATCGGGCTGGTCCACGACAGCCCGGAGCCCGGCCAGGCCTTCCTCAACGTCTACGTCCACCCGGAGAGGTTCCGGCGTGGGGCCGGCGGGCTGCTGGTGCGCACGGCCGAGGAGTACCTGGCCGGCGAGGGCGCGACGAAGCTGTACTCCTGGGTGCTGGACGGGCCCGACAACCTGGCCTTCGCCGAGCGGCACGGCTACGAGCGGCGGCGCGCCGCGTACTTCCTCCGGCTGGCCCTGGCAAGCGCCGCGCTCCCGCCCCTGCGGACCCCTCCCCCGGGCGTCGAACTGCGCACCGCCGCCGACTTCGCGGACGATCCGCGCCCGATGTTCGAGCTGGACGCAGAGACGGTGGCGGACGAACCGAGCGACGTCGACGTCGAGTTCACGGACTACGAGGCGTGGCTGGCGGACACCTGGCGGAACCCTCTGCTGAACCGGGAACTGACGACGGTCGCGGTTGTCGACGGACGTCCCGCCGCCTTCAGCGTCGCCTACACCGACGGCAGCCGGTACGCGACCGCGATGACGGGCACGGTCCGCGCTCAGCGCGGCCGGGGCCTGGCCAAGCTCACCAAGACCGCCTCCCTGCACCGGGCCCGCGCCGCCGGCTGCACGGTGGCCTTCACGGGCAACGACACCGACAACGGCCCGATGCTCGCCATCAACAAGTGGCTCGGGTACGAGGTCTGCGCAACGGAGGTGCGCCATGTCCGCGAACTCGGCTGAGCCGCCCGCCCGGGTGGACGTGGTCCTGGTCAAGGCGGGCCGTACGAAGATCCGGTACCCGAGTGAGCTGCTGCACGACGACGGCACCCGCCTCGCCGTCCGCGCGCCCTGGGCCGGTGACGGCGTCCGCGACTTCGGCTTCGTGCGCTTCGAGGCCGGCGACGTCTTCACCGAGTACTACTGGCGCGACCGCTGGTACTCGGTGAAGGAGGTCCGCACGGCCTCCGGAGCACTGAAGGGCTGGTACTGCGACATCACCCGCCCCGCCGTCCTGACCGGCACGGACCTGCTCGTCGAGGATCTCGACCTGGACCTGTGGCGCTCCGCCGACGGCACGGACGTACGGCGCCTGGACGAGGACGAGTTCGCCGAGAGCGGCCTGCCGGAACGCGACCCGGAGGCGGCAGCGGCGGCCCTGGCCGCACTGGACGAACTGGAACACCTGGCCCGCGGAAAGGACTTCACGGGCCTGCTGGCCTAGGGGTGTCGTTCGGATCTCGTGGGGGGTCGCGCCTCACTCGGGCACCGCGACCACCGCGTACCGCTCGTCCGCCACCGCCCGCCCCCACAGTGCGGGGTCGTCCGACAGCCGCTCCACGCGCACGCGCCCGCCTAGCGGGGTGAGGAGGGCGGTGAGCAGGTCCGCGGGTATGCCGACCGGGGTGACGGTCCCCCACACGCCCTCGACCAGGACCAGCCGGCCCCCGGGGCGCAGCAGGTGCCGCCAGCGGCTCAGGGCCCGGCCGGGGTCGGGCAGGGTCCACAGGACGTGCCGGACCAGTACGGCGTCGAAGCGCTGCTCGCCCACGGGTGGTGCCGCGGCGTCACCCTCGAGGAACGCCGCGTCACGACCGGCGAGTTTGGTCCGGGCCAGCTTCACCATGGCCGGGGACCGGTCGACGCCGGTGACGCGGTGTCCCTGCTCCGCCGCGAGGAGCGACAGGCTGCCGGTGCCGCAGCCCAGATCGAGGAGGTCGCCGGGCCGTGCGGGCAGCCAGGACGCCAACCGGGCGGCCCAGGCCCGGCGTACGTCCGGATCGCGCAGTCCGTGGTCCGGCTCGTCGTCGAAGCCCGCGGCTTCCGCGTCCCAGTCGACACCCGATGTGGTCGTCCCGTCACGGTTCTCGTCCATGCACCCAGCGTGACACCCGCCACTGACAACGGAGTCGGGGCGGGACGACGTGACAACCGCCACTGACAGGGATGCATCGATGAGTGAGTCTCGGGGAAAGGGTCTACCTCCGTGAGAACGCGGAACCCGGTGGATCCGTAAGGAGGCAGCCATGCGCCGTCTGACCGTGCAGAAGCCCCTGAAGAAGAGCGACGCCCGCCGAGTCCGCGAGGAGGTCGACGAGCGGCCCGCGGGGCGGCCGGAGGTGCGCAAGGACATCGCGCGGACCTGGTGGCCGGAGAGCTGACCGGGAGGGCGCCATGAGACGCAGACGTGTCAGGGCAGCCGCTTGCGGTAGTGGACGCGGTCGTAGGGCCCGTCCACTCGGCGTTCCACGATCTCGTACCCGTACCTAGGGTAGATCTCCTGGTTCTCCCACATCATCGCGTTCGTGCAGAGCCTGACTTCGGGCAGGCCCAGCGCACGCGCGTGCGCGTCCACGAACCGCAGCAGCCGCCGCCCCACACCCCTGCCGTGGGCGTCGGGGTGGACGGCGATGCTGTCGAGGAAGAGATGGCCGGGGCGCGCCTCCACGACGACGAGGCCCACCGGGTCCCCTCCGGGTTCGCACGCGACGAAGACCCTTCCCGCGGCCACGTTCGCCGCGTGGTCCGCCTCCATGGGCTGCGGCACCACCCCGATCCGCTCGATGTAGGGCTGGTAGGCGGCGTCGGTGACCGCCTTCACCGCGGGTACGTCGTCGGTGACCGCCTGTCGGATCTGTTCGTCTCCCACACCTCGGACGGTACCTACCTCAGCTCAGCCTGAGCACTCCCTTAACGCGACCATAAGGATCTCCATCACCCGTCTCCAGCAGGCGATTTCACGGTTTCTTGGGGCTAGTTTGCTGATCACCCCACGGGTTCCGGCCCACGTCCCCCCGTCCACCGTGACCGTCTCCAGGAGATCCCCATGCCCGCACCCTCCGCGTCCCGCAGGGCCGCCGCCGTCGCCGTCGCCGGTCTCGCCCCGCTCGCCCTGACCACCCTGGCCGCCGCCCCCGCGTCGGCGCACGGCTCGATGGGCGACCCGGTCAGCCGGGTGTCGCAGTGCCACGCCGAGGGCCCCGAGAACCCGCAGTCCGCCGCGTGCAGGGCCGCCGTCGCGGCCGGCGGCACGCAGGCCCTCTACGACTGGAACGGCATCCGCATCGGCAACGCCGCCGGGAAGCACCAGGAGCTGATCCCGGACGGCAAGCTGTGCAGCGCCAACGACCCCGCCTTCAAGGGCATGGACCTGGCGCGGGCGGACTGGCCCACGTCCAGCGTGAGCAGCGGCTCGTACACCTTCAAGTACCGCGTGACGGCCCCGCACAAGGGCACCTTCAAGGTGTACATCACCAAGCCCGGCTACGACCCGGCGAAGCCGCTGGGCTGGGGCGACCTGGATCTGTCCGCCCCGGTCGCCACGGCCACCGACCCGGCCGCCTCGGGCGGTTTCTACACCTTCGCCGGCAAGCTGCCCGAGCGTTCCGGCAAGCACCTGCTGTACGCGGTGTGGCAGCGTTCGGACAGCCCGGAGGCGTTCTACTCCTGCTCCGACGTCTCGTTCGGCGGCGGCGGTGCCGCGGGCGAGGAGGCGACGGCCGGCGAGAGCGCGGACGGCGGGAACGCGGACGGTGAGAGCGCCGCCGGCACCGACCCGGCGCCCGAGGCCTCCGCGCCCACCGAGGAACAGCTCACCGCCGCGGCCGAGAAGTCGACGATCGAGCACCGGGGCCACGGCGACCAGGACGCCGAGACCACCACCGACCCCACGGACCCGGCCGCCGCCCCGGACACCGGGGCCGCCGCGGAGCCCAACCAGGTCAAGGCCGCCGGCGGAGGCACCGGGAACCTCGCCGAGACCGGCGGTGACAGCGGCACGCCCTACATCGCCGTCGGCGGTGCCGCCGCCCTGGCCCTCGGCGCGGCCGCGCTGTTCGCCTCGGTCCGCCGCCGGGCAGTGACGACCGGGGGTCGGCACGGCCGCTGATCCGGGACGCGGGGTCCGTCCGGCGGCTCAGGCCGGACGGACCCCGCCCCGCGTTCCGGGCGCCCCGGTCAGCCGAGGACCGAGGCGCAGGTGGTGGGCGTGGCGCGGGCCGGGTCCAGGGCGTTGGCCACCTCGTGGAAGGCGATCCGGTCGAGCAGCCCGATCGCCAGGTGCTCAGAGAGGTCGAGGGGGCACAGGTCCTGCAGCAGGACGTTGCGCACCCCGGGGCCGCTCAGGTACTGGCTGCGGTACGGGGTGACCACCTCGTCGTACTTCGTCGCGAGGACGGTGTAGCGCACGCCGGGCACCGTGTCGCCGCCCGCGTTGAGCTTGGTCAGAACGTCGGAGCCGACGACCTGGTCGGCGAGGGCGGGGGTGTTCTCGTCGAGCAGGTCCCCGACGCCGGGGAAGTACGGCAGCAGGTTGGTCAGGCCCAGGAGCGTGGTGCCGTGGTTGCTGGGCGCGATCCCGACCAGGGCGTTCACCTCGGCCGCTCCGCCGAGGAACTTCAGGTAGTAACGGGGCATCATGCCGCCCTGCGAGTGGCCGACGATGTCGGTCTCCGCGGCGCCGGTCGCGGCGAGCACCCTGTCGACGTAGGCGTCCAGTTGCTCCGCCGACTTCTCGACGGGACCGAGGCCGTGGAAGAACGGGACGCCGGGCAGTTGGCCGTAGTCGAGGGAGAAGACGCAGTAGCCGCGGTTCTTCAGGTAGGGCGCGAGGCCCAGCCAGTTGTCGACGGAGTTCCCGAAGGTGCCGTGGACCAGGACGACGGGGCGGGGATGGGCGGCGGAGGGCTTGCAGCCGTAGTCGTTCCAGCCGGCGCTGGGGCGGGCGTCGGCGGCGTGGGCGGCGGTGGCGGGGACCAGGGCGGCCGCGGCGGTCAGCAACAGGGCGGTCAGGGGTCTGAGCGCGCGTCTCCAGGGCAGCATCGGGTGATCTCCTTGCGGGGCAGGGGAGTTTCGATGGCAGGACGCCCTGTGATCCGGATCACGGGATGCTGTTCACTCGTCAAGTTACGGGCGAGTAGCACATGTGTGAAGTTACGCGTCAGTAAAAACTTCCAGTGATAACCGACGCCGTCGACGGCGCAGGCGGTAAAGGGCCCGCGTCACCAGCTGGGCCGGATCGGCCCGCCCGGCGCCACGCGCAGCAGGCCGTCGCGCAGCGCACGCACCCCGTCCTCACCGAGCACCTCGGCCCACACACCCACGGCCTCGGCGGCCGCCGCCTCCGCGGCCCGAGTGCAGGCCCACCCCGCCTCCGTCATGACGACAAGCCGGGCGCGCGCGTCGGCAGGATGCGGCCGGCGCTCGGCGTACCCCTTGCGGACCAGTTCGTCGACGAGCTGACTGGCGGCCTGCTTGGTCATCCCGAGGTGCGCGGCGAGGTCGGTGACCGTTGCGCCGTCCGGGGCGAGCCTGACGAAGGCGAAACCGTGCGCGGGCCGCACCCCCTCGAAGCCGCGGGCGACGACGCCCTCGTGGATGCGCTGCGTGAGCCCGCCGGCCGCGGCGAGCAGGGCGGCGGAGAGGGTCATGGCTTCGGAGTTCTGCACGGAGGCATTGAAACACCCTTGACGTATTGGTCAAGCGGCTTGACCATAGAGGCGAACAAAGTAGTCAAGCAGCTTGACCGTTTCGGCTTCCGTCGACCGTCGGCTGCTGGCACGTCGTGGTTGCGCGCGCAGTTCCCCGCGCCCCTTGAGGGACGTCACCTGGATGCCGTTGAGGGGCGCGGGGAACTGCGCGACCAGCCACCGACTACCCGCAGCCGACAACGCACCCCAAGCCCCCTCACCCACAGGAGACCCCCCGTGCCCATCATCCGCTCGTCCGAAGGCGTCACCCACGAGATCCACGGCGCCCGCTTCGTCTCGTACGCCGCCCCCCGCACCGGCAGCAGGCAGCTCTGCGCCTGGCGGGGCGAGATCCCGGCGGGGACGCGGGCGCCCGCGCACACCGTCGACCGGGAGGAGATCCTCCACCTGCTCACCGGCGAACTGCTGATCGCCCTCGACGGCCGCACCGAGCGCGTCGCGGCGGGCGACACCGTGGTCATCAGCCCGGGGGCGACCCTCGCCGTGGAGAATCCCACCGACCGGACGGCGACGACCTGGGTCACCACCTCCGTCGGCCTGACGGCCGAACTGGCCGACGGCACCCGGCTCACCCCGCCGTGGGCCAACTGACCCGCGAGGGCCTCAAGCCACCGCCAGGGACCCCGGCATCACCGCACGCGGCCCGAACTTCGCCCGCGCGCGGTCCGCGACCTCCTCGATCCGGCGGACCTTCTCGTCCACGGGGTCGAAGGTGAGCTGGTGGGAGGCCTGTTCGGCGGGGGCGAGGCCCTCGGCGCGCAGGACCACCGACCGGACCCGGGCGCGCTGGAGCCCGAGCGCCTCGTACATGCCGTACGCGGCCCGCGTCAGCGCAGCCGAGTGCGCGGTCGGCTCCTTCAGGGTGCGGCTGCGCGTGGTGGCCGACCGGTCGGCGTAGCGCACGGTGAGGGTGAGGGTGCGGCACACCTTGTCGACGGCGCGCAGCCGGGCGCCCAGTTCCTCGGCGGCCGAGAGCAGGGCGCGGCGGTGCCGGTCGGGGTCCAGCTCGTCGCGGTCGAAGGGGCGTTCGGCGGCCAGTGAGCGGGAGATCCCGTTGGGGACGACCCGGCCGCGGTCGATGCCGTTGGCCTTCTCGTGCAGTTCGCGGCCCGTCCGCGCGCCGAGCAGGCGCTGGAGCGTGGACAGGGGCGCGGCGGCGACCCGGCCGAGGGTGTCGAGGCCGTACTCGCACAGCGTGCGGGCGGTCGCGGTGCCGACGCCGGGCAGCGCGGCGACGGGCTTGCCGGCGAGGAACTCCCGCACCCCGCCCTCGGGCACCGCGCGGGTCAGCCCCGGCCGGGCGTCCCGCAGGGCCATGCGGGCCGGCATCGGGCCCGGCCCGGCGCCGATCAGGCAGTCGACGCCGTACAGCGCGAGGGCGCGGACGCGGATCACCGCGGCCAGTTCCACGGCGTCGCGGCCGAAGTACCGCTCGGCGCCGCGCAGGTCGGCCAGCGCGCCGTCGGGCGGCAACGCCTCGACGACCGGCGTGAACTCCTCCAGGAGCCCCAGCAGCTGGGGCAGGGCCGCCTCGTGCATCGGCGGCAGCTGGAAACGTACGCAGAGAATGGTCATCCCGCACTCCCCGGACTCTGGTGCCACAACTTCCTTCCCACCGCGGGCCCTTCGCCCGCGGGGCGCAGATCGGCCCAGGGGTGCATCTCGTACCCCGTGGCCATGCGGATCCTCCGCTGCCCCCCGTCGCCGTCGGCCGCCCCGGGCCCCGCGCCGGGGGCCTCGGCGAGCCGGGCCGCGACGCCCTCCAGCCCCTCCGCGCCCCGCACCTCCAGCAGGTCGGCGAGGTTCCAGGCGGCGGAGCCGACCACGCTGAGGCTGCGCGGGCCGCGCCGCTGCACCACCCCGCGCACCAGCAGCAGCCAGGAGTGGAAGACGGTGTGCGCGCAGGCGTCGTGGGAGTCGTCGAAGAAGGCGAGGTCGACCAGGCCGGTGCCGTCGTCGAGGGTGGAGAAGATGACCCGGCGCCCGGAGCGGATCGGCGGTGTCTGCGTGGCCGCCTTGGCGCCGGCGACCAGCACCGTCTCCCCGTGCCGGGCCTCGCGCAGCCGCTTGGCCGACACCACGCCCAGCTCCCGCAGGAAGGTGCGGTGGTCGTCCATCAGGTTGCGCGAGGCGTCCATGGACAGCACGCCCAGTTCGGCGCTGAGCCGCTCCGCCGAGGTGAGGTCGGGCAGTCCGGCGGACGCGGTCCTGCGTCCGCCGGCCAGCGGGAGCTGGTCGCCGCGGCCGGCCCGGGCGCCCCGGTGCAGCTCGGTCAGGTGCAGTTGCAGGTCGCGGCGGTTGGCGCCGAACGCGTCCAGCGCGCCGACCTGGGCGAGCCGTCCGGCCAGCGGCCTGCTGGGGCGGGCCCGTTCCCAGAAGTCGAGCAGGGAGGCGTACGGCTGCCCCTCGGCGGCCCGTTCCGCCTCGGCCTCGCTGATGCCGTGCACGTCGGAGAGGGCGAGACGCAGGCCCCACACGGGCTCCCGCCGCTTACCTTCGGACACCAGTTCGATCCTGTGTGCGACCCCGGACTTGTTCACGTCCAACGGCAGGATCGGCACCCCTCGCCGCCGCGCGTCCGCCAGCAGCAGCCGCTTGGGGTACATGCCGGGGTCGTGGGTGAGCAGGCCCGCGTAGAAGGCGGCCGGGTGGTGGGCCTTCAGCCAGGCCGACTGGTACGTCGGCACCGCGAAGGCGACCGCGTGCGCCTTGCAGAAGCCGTACGAGCCGAAGGCCTCGATGATCTCCCAGGTGCGCTGAATCGTTTCCGCGTCGTACCCGTGCTCCGCCGCGTGCTGGGCGAACCACACCTTGATCCGCCCCTGCGACTCCGGGTCGGACAGCCCGCGCCGCACCCGGTCCGCCTCACCGCGTCCGCAGCCGGTCATGATGTCGACGATGTCGATGATCTGCTCGTGGAAGACGACGACCCCGTACGTCCCCTCCAGCGGCTCCGCCAGGTCCTCGTGCGGGTAGCGCACCGGCGCCCGCCCGTGCCGGGCCTCGATGAACGGCCGCACCATGTCGGCGGCGACCGGCCCGGGGCGGAAGAGCGAGATGTCGACCACGAGATCGTGGAAGGTGGCCGGCTGGAGCCGCCCGACCAGGTCCCGCTGGCCCGGCGACTCGATCTGGAAGCAGCCCAGCGTCTCGGCGGAACGGATCATCCGGTACGTCGCGGGGTCGCCCTCCGGTACGGCGTCCAGGTCGACCTCGGCGCCCGTCGCCCGCTTCACCTCGGCGACCGCGTGCGCCATCGCCGACTGCATCCGCACGCCGAGCACGTCCAGCTTGAGCAGGCCCAGGTCCTCCACGTCGTCCTTGTCGAACTGCGCCATCGGGAAGCCCTCGCCGCTGGTCGGCATCACCGGCGTACGGGAGAGCAGGGAGGCGTCGGACAGCAGGACGCCGCAGGGGTGCATGGCGATGCCGCGCGGGAGGGCGTCGAGGCCCTCGACCAGCTCCCAGAACTCGCCGTACCTCCCTCCCCCGTCCCGGCGGGACTCCTCCGCCAGCTCCCTCAGCTCGGGCAGCTCCTCCAGCGCGGCGCGGGCGTCGCGGGCGCGGATGTGCGGGAAGGACTTGGCGACGCGGTCGATCTCGGCCGGGTCCATGGACAGGGCGGCGCCGACGTCGCGCACCGCGTGGCGCACCCGGTACGTCTCCGGCATCGCGACCGTGGCGACCCGCTCGGTGCCGAACCGGCCGATGATCGCGCGGTAGACCTCCAGCCGGCGCGCGGACTCCACGTCGATGTCGATGTCGGGCAGCACCACCCGCTCCCTGGACAGGAACCGCTCCATCAGCAGCCCGTGTTCGACCGGGTCGGCGTGCGCGATGCCGAGGAGGTGGTTGACGAGCGAGCCCGCGCCGGAGCCGCGCGCGGCGACCCGGATGCCCATGTGCCGTACGTCGTCCACGACCTGGGCGACGGTGAGGAAGTACGAGGCGAAGCCGTGGTGGGCGATGATGTCCAGCTCGTGGTGCATCCGCTCCCAGTACTCCCGGTGGCCGCGCCGCCGGTCGTAGCCGCGCAGCACCATGCCGGCCACCGCCCGGGAGGCGAGCGTCCGCTGGGCGGTGCGGCGGCCGGCGCCCACGAGGTGGGGTTCGGGGAAGTGGACGGCGCCCATGCCGAGGTCGTCCTCGGGGTCGACCAGGCACTCGGCGGCCGTGGCGCGGGTCTGCTCCAGCAGGCGGTCGGCGGTGTCGCGCCGGAAGCCCGCGGACTCGACGATCCGCTCGGCGGCGTGCCGCATGGCGGCGGCGTCCTTGAGCCAGGCCTCGCCGGAGTCCAGTTCCTTGGTGGCGTCGATCGGGACGAGGCGGCGGGCGGCGTCCAGGACGTCGGCGACCCGGCCCTGGCCGGGGTCGGCGTACCTGACGGCGTTGCTGAGCACCGGCCGGACGCCCTGCTCGGCGGCGAGACCGACGGTGCGGGCGGCCAGCCGCAGGGAGCCGGGGCCGGTCCCCTCCCGGCCATGCCAGACGGCCTCCAGGCGCAGGGCGTCGCCGTAGACCTCCCGCCAGGGAACGAGGAGCTTCGCCGCGCGGTCGGGGCGGCCGGCGGCGAGGGCGCGGCCGACGTCGGAGCCGGGGCCGAGCAGGACGGTCAGGCCGTCGGCGTGGTTGTCGGCCCAGGACAGCAGCGGGCCCTCCTCGGCGGTGTGGGCGGCGGAGACGAGGCGGCACAGGTCGGCCCAGCCGCGGGCGCCGTCCCGGGCGAGGAAGGTGACCCGCGGGGCGGACTCGTCGACGAAGGCGCCGCCCCGCACGGGGACGCGGCGCCGGTCCCGGCGTACGGAGGTCTCCGTGCGGCCGGTCCCGGACTCGGGGGCGGCCACCGCCAGGTCCGCGCCGAACAGCGGGCGGACGCCCGCCTTCGCGCAGGCCTTGGCGAAGCGGACCGTGCCCGCGAGGGAGTCGCGGTCGGTGAGGGCGAGGGCGTCCATGCCCCGTTCCGAGGCGCGCTCGGCCAGCCGCTCCGGGTGGGAGGCGCCGTAGCGGGCGGAGAACCCGGAGACGGTGTGCAGATGCGTGAAACCCGGCACACGCACCTCCCGATCTCATGAACCCGACGTCCTGGGCCTACGTCTATCGAACGTCTGTTCCCAACTACCTCACCCCCACCATAGACCAATTTTCGAATGTGTGTACGACATCCGTTCGGCCCCGTCCCACCTGCGCAAACACCCTCAGGCCCGGACCGTGAGGACATGTCACACACACCGGGCGACACCGGCGCGCGCAGCAGCTCCTTCCTCTCCGAGGTGAAGGACGCCGTCACCCCGCGGGCCACCCTGCTCGTGCTCGGCGTGATCGCACTCCAGCTGCTCTTCATCGCCTCCTACGTGGGTGCGCTGCACGACCCGAAGCCGAGGGACGTGCCCTTCGGGGTGGTGGCACCCCCGGCGGTCGCCGACCGGACGGTGAGCGCGCTGGAGGGGCTGCCCGGGTCGCCGCTGGACCCGCGGACGGTGGCCGACGCGGCGAGCGCCCGCAAGCAGATCGAGAACCGGGACATCGACGGCGCCCTGGTCGTCGACGACACCGGCCGCACCGACACCCTGCTGGTCGCCTCCGGCGGCGGTACCGTCCTCGCCACCACCCTGGAGGGGCTGGTCGCCGAGGTGGAGCGGGGCCAGGACCGCGCGGTGCGCACCGTCGACGTGGCCCCCGCCTCGGCCCAGGACTTCGACGGGCTGTCGTCGTTCTACCTGGTCGTGGGCTGGTGCGTCGGCGGCTATCTGTGCGCCTCGATCCTGGCGATCAGCACCGGCGCCCGGCCGGCCAACCCGCGCCGCGCGGGGATCCGGCTGATCGTGATGGCGCTGGTGTCGATCGTCGGCGGCCTGGGCGGCGCGGTGATCGTCGGGCCGATCCTGGGCGCGCTGCCCGGCAGTGTGGTGGACCTGTGGGGGCTCGGCGCGCTGATCACCTTCGCGGTGGGCGCCGCCACGCTCGCCCTCCAGGGGGTCTTCGGGATCGTCGGCATCGGGCTGGCGATCCTGCTGGTGGTGATCGCGGGCAACCCGAGTGCGGGCGGGGCCTTCCCGCTGCCGATGCTGCCGCCGTTCTGGCAGGCGATCGGACCGGCACTGCCGCCGGGCGCGGGCACCTGGGCGGCGCGTTCGATCGCGTACTTCGAGGCGAACGACGTGACCGAGTCCCTGCTGGTGCTGTGGGCGTGGGCGGTCGCGGGGACGGTCATCGCGATGCTGGCGTCCGTACTGCGCCGCGAACGCCGGGAGCCGGAACTGCCCACGCGGGCCGGCTGACCCACGGCCTCACGCACACACGGCATCGCACACCCGGGGACGTACGCACGCGGACGCGCACACGCGGAAGTCCCGCCCCACAAGGGACGGGACTCCTGCGTGCCGTGTACCGCGCGTGCTCAGCCGATCTGCGTACCGGTGGCCGACAGGGCCTCCGTCACCGGCTGGAAGAAGGTCTCGCCGCCGGAGGTGCAGTCGCCGCTGCCGCCGGAGGTGAGGCCGACCGCCTTGTCGCCCGAGAAGAGCGAGCCGCCGCTGTCGCCGGGCTCGGCGCAGACGTCGGTCTGGATCAGGCCGTTGACGATGTCGCCGTTGCCGTAGTTGACGGTGGCGTCCAGGCCGGTCACCTTGCCGTCGTGCACCTGGGTGGTGGAGCCGCTGCGGGTGACCTCCATGCCGACGGTGGCGTCGGCGGCGCCCGAGATGGCCTGGGAGGAACCGTTGTAGAGGTTCACCTCGCTCGGGTGGTCCACGTCGCCGCTGTACTTGACCAGGCCGTAGTCGTTGTCCGGGAAGCTGGACGTCACGTTCTCGCCGAGCTGGTTGCCCGAAGAGTCCTGCCAGCTGGTGATGCCCTCGGTGCAGTGCCCGGCGGTCAGGAAGTGCGGCTCGCCGCCCTTGGTGACGTTGAAGCCGAGCGAGCAGCGCCCGCTGCCGTCGGTGATGGCGTCGCCGCCCGCGATGAAGGGCTTGTACTCACCCTTGGTGCGCTTGAGTTCGGCCTTGGCGCCGAGCCCGTCGACCACCTTGGTGAGCTTGGTCAGCTCGGCCTCGGAGACCGTGCGGTCCGCGGTGACGACGACCTTGTTGGTGGTCGGGTCGGTCGCCCAGGACGTGCCCGGGATGGCCGCGTCCTCGGTGAGCGTGGTGCGCGCGCTCTTCAGCTCGGCGAGCGAGTTCTCCACGACTCTCGCCTTGGCGCCGGCCTCCTCGACGGTCTGCGCGGCGGCCTTGTCGAGCACGTTGACCACGAGGCTCTTCGCCTGTGCGTCGTAGTACGTGCCCGCGGCGTCGGTGCCGAGGTCGCCGAGGAGCGTCGAGGCGAGCTTTCCGGCCGCCGTGACCGAGAGGGTCTCGGGGGCGGCGGACTGCGGGGCCTCACTGGCGTTCGCACTCTGGAAGGTGACTCCCGCCGCGACCAGTGCGGTGATGCCCGCGCCTACGACTGCGGCCCGTCGCCTGGGTATCCGTCGGTGCTTCAACTCATGTCCTCCTGTGGGGGGTCGGCCCGGGAGGTTGTGGGGACCTCGCGAACCGGAAGGCTGGTTGACGAGCGCTAACTCTTCCGATTCCACAGGGAGCACACAAGGTCGACTTCGAGACGTGCGCACGACAACTTCAGCGTGGTCACACGACCTTCACCATTCATGTCCCTTCCAGCAGGATTCGCGGAGCGAACGCACCAGCAAACGCTACGGGCGAGTAACCGAAGGCCGGCCGAACCGGCCCACCCCTGTCCGAAAATCGCCCCTTGCCTTACGGCCGTCGGATGTGCGTCTACACGCGGTGGCGGCGCGGAGCCGTCCGGACCCGGGCACGGGAGAGCCCCCGCACACCGGTTGGTGTACGGGGGCTCGTCGTGCTGCCGACCGGGCCGGACTAGTAGACGCTGACGCCGTAGGCGCTCAGGGCCTCCGTGACCGGCTGGAAGAACGTCGTACCGCCGGAGGAGCAGTTGCCGCTGCCGCCGGAGGTCAGACCGTACGCGGTGCCGTTGCTGCCGTAGAGCGAGCCGCCGGAGTCGCCGGGCTCGGCGCAGACCGTGGTCTGGATCAGCCCGCCGACGACGTCGCCGCCGCCGTAGTTGACGGTGGCGTTCAGGGCGGTGACCCGGCCGCTGTGGGTGCCGGTCGTGGAACCGTCGCGGATGACGGTGGTGCCCACGCTCGGGGTGGCGGCGCGGGTGATGTCCACGCCGTTCGCGGTACCGGGCCGGGAGACCGAGCCCGAGTACCGCACGATGCCGTAGTCGTTGCCCGGGAAGCTGGAGCCCGCCGTCTGTCCGATGACGGTGCCGCCGGAGCTGGAGCGCCAGGCGCCGGCGCCGTCGGTGCAGTGACCGGCGGTCAGGAAGTACTCGGTGCCGTTGGAGGCGCGGACGTTGAAGCCGAGGGAGCAGCGCCAGCTGCTCGCGTAGATGGCGTCGCCGCCCTGGATGAGCTTGTTGAACGTGCCGGGCGTGCGCTTGACCGTGAGCGCGCCGGCCTTGTCGCCGGCCTGCTCCTTGATCTTCGCGATCTCGGCCTGGGAGACGGTGCTGTCGACGGTGAGCAGCACCCGGCCGGACTTGCTGTCGACGGCCCAGGCGGTGCCCGGGACGTCGGCCTTGAGCACCGCGCCGCTGGCACTGCTGAGTTCGGCGGCGCTGAAGGTGACCGGGGCGGGTGCCGCGGTCGCGCTGGGGATCGCGACGGCGGCCGCGGCCACGAGGCCGGTGGATACGGCGATCAGCCGAGTCCGTCTCGTGATGCCGCTGCGGGGGGTGGTGCGCTTGATCCTCACTTTTCGTTCCTCCACATGGGAAGTCGGGGGCCCTCGTGTGGGGTTGGGCCCGTGAGGCGCAGCCAGGGGCGGACCTCCGGGTTCCGGAAGCGTCGTGCCCCTGACAAGCGCTGAGGTTGGAGTATTCGGCCGAACGACCGGTCGGCGCAAGGGTGCCTTTCGGCCGTTGATCTTTGAACGACCTTTACCAACCCCCGCTGAACCTCAGCGCAGTTCCCGCTCTCCGGCTTCGACGCGGACCACCAGCGTGTTCCCCGGCGGCGGGAAGGGACAGACGAAGTGGTCGGCGAACGCGCACGGCGGCAGCAGCGCGCGGTTGAGGTCGACCGTCGTACGGCCCTCGGCGTCCGGCGCGGCCGGGCGCAGGAACCGGAAGCGGTAACTGGTGCTTCCGCTGGTGCCTTCGGCGAAGACCGCCCACAGCGAACCGTCGTCCTCGACGCTCACCTGGAGCGTGTGCTCCCGCCCGCCCAGGGCGAAGACCAGCTCCCCGCCGAGGACCAGGCCACGCTCCCTGCCGTCCGCGTTCGGCACCCGCACACTGCGCCACCCGGTCTCGTACGGCGTGAAGCGCCCCGGCACCGACCAGCGCGGATCGTACGGGGTGGCCGCGATACCGCGGAACGCCCGCCGCGGGCCGGCCGCCGGGTCGAAGTCGCGTACGCCCCACAGGCCCTCGCGGACCAGCACGACCAGCCGCCGCTCCCCGAGCCCCACCCGGGCCTCACCGGCCGGCCCCGCGTCGGCGGTGAGCCGCACCTCGCCGTCGAGGGGCCGCCCGTCCACGGCGAGCCCGTCGGTACCGGTGGCCGTCAGCAGCACCGCGTCGCCGTCCGCCGTCCACCGCCCGGGGATGTCCGGAAGTTGCCCGTCCGGATAATCCGCCAGCCAGTGCGTGCCGGTGAGGGCGAGCGGCCCGTAGGGTGCCGACACCGTCGTCACGCGGTGTTCGTGCCACCGCTTCCACTCGTCGGACGCGTCCGTCGTCATGGGATCAACCCTTCCACACCGGGTCGCCCGGACCGAGGTGGGAGCGGAGGGTGGCTCCCTCGTACGCGGTACGGAGCGCGCCGCGCGCGCTCACCCGCCGGTGCCGGTCTCCGCGGCGAGCAGGGCGGCGAGCCGCACAGCGGTCTTCTCCCCCGCGCGCTGCCTGATCAGGCCCTCCTTGGCAGCTGCGCGGAGCCGAATCTCCGAGCCGTCCGCACCCGCCCTCCGCACCCGTGCCGTCACCACCACGGGATTCATACCGGCGGCTCCCCCGCCCACCACCACGCGAATCGTCTCTTCGACCTCGCCCTCGCCCTCGCCGCCGACCGGTACCGCTTCGACCGCACGGCCCGCCTTCCCCAGCACGCTGGAGACGCGCGTCACCACGTCGCCGAACGGCAGGGGGACGTGCAGCCCGATCTCATGAACGTCCTTCTTCATCAGCCTGCCCACAGCCCGGATCAAGGGGCCACCCCCGCCCACCGCACCGAGGGCGGCCAGCTCTCCGGCCAGGATCCGGTCTTCCACACCTGAGCGGACGGAGTGACGGCGGCTCAGCAGCTGCACCCGCAGTCGCAGCCGTCGCAGCCGCACCCGTCGCCGTCACAGCAGTTGCTGCAGCAGTCGCAGCAGCTGCAGCATCCGTCGCACCCGCCGCAGTCGCAGTTGGTGCACGAGCCCTCCTTGCGCTCCCCGCTCCACGGGTCGTGGTAGGTGCCGCAGCACAGCTGGCACGTACAGGCCAGCCCCACCCACACGGCGCACCCCGCGAGCAGCCCCCGCCGGTCGCGCCGGGGCGGTTCCGGGGGCGGCGGCCCGCCGGGGCCACCGGGCGCGCCCGGGGTGCCGGGAGGGGCGTACGGATGGCCGCCGTGGGCGCACGACACGGTGCCGAACGCCCGGTCGACGGAGTTGCCCAACTCGTGCACGAGCAGCCGGTGCACGAGCCGCCCGTCGCCGAACTCCGCCTCGCGCAGGGCGAGCCGCACCCCGTGCACGGCGTCGTCGGCGAGCCGCCGGGCCTCGGTGAGCGGGGTCCCGGTCGCGGTGAGCGGGTTCCAGGCACCGGACGCGGCGTCGGCCTCCCGGTCCTCCACGGCGTCCAGGAGATGGGCGAGCCGGCCGAAGAGGCGCCCGGCCTCGGCGAGCGGCTCGGCGTTGTGCGGGCGGCCGGCGAGGTGCGCGGTGTGCGCGAAGGCGGCGGCGGTGGCGGTCTCGGTCGGCTCGGTGACCGTGAGCAGCGGTGTGCCGGGCCCGGCGAGTGCCTCGATGCCGCCCTGCCGGTCCACGGCGTCGACCAGGACGGCGGTGTCGAACCCGACGGCACTGCCGCCGCGCGCTCCCGCCGCGTCCCAGCCGGTGGCGACCCGGCGGGCGGCGAGGGCCACCGGACGGCGCGCCAGCAGGCCGTCCCCGTCGGCGACATGGTCGCGCACCTTGGCCGAGGCCAGCACCAGCGAGACGGCCGCCGCGAGCCGGGCCCCCTCGCCGTGCGCGACGGACGCGGTACGCATCCCGCGCAGCGGACAGGGCCCGGCGGTGCGCCGCCCCGCTCCCGCACCACCGCTTCCGGCCTGAGCCTCCGTCAGAACCGATATGAGAAGCCCGTCGTAGTTCGTCACGATTCTCGCGAACTGCCCGTGGTCCTTGCGCAGAGCGAGACACAATCCGCACAAATGCGCCATCCACTGGCTCGTGAGGCTCTCTCCGAGCCGGTGCCTGCAGGGCCTGACGATTCCGAACACGACACTCCCCCGTGGTTGGTACGACGCTGAGCTGCGGCATCGTACCGAGCCCTCGTTCACCCGTACGCACCCCGCCTCACCCGTCCGCCGCGAAGAATCATATTTCACTCACAGTCAGCAGCCGTTTGGGAAACGACCCTTGGGACACAAGGACTCTCGACGGATTCGCTGTGCACCAGTACCGTCACAAACCCCCCGGGCGGCGTCTATCCACTTGGCGCGACGTCCGCATCATGGATGACCATAGGGATGCGGAAGCACGAAAGACCGCTGTGAGAGGAGGCGTCCATGGGATCGGTACGCAAGGCGAGTGCGTGGCTCGGCCTCGTCGACGACAACGATGACGAGCGCTACTACGACGACGACTACTCCGAGGGCACCGAGACCGGGGACGCCTGGGTCACGGACCCGCGGGTGAAGGTGGCCTCGGACGTGGCCGAGGAGAAGGGCCGCCGCATCGCGACCGTCACCCCGGACAGCTTCCGGGACGCACGGTCCATCGGCGAGCTGTTCCGGGAGGGGGTCCCGGTCATCATGAACCTGACGGCCATGGAGGCGACCGACGCCAAGCGCGTCGTCGACTTCGCCGCCGGGCTCATCTTCGGCCTGCGCGGTTCGATCGAGCGGGTGTCCACCCGGGTGTTCCTGCTCAGCCCGGCCGACACCCAGGTCATCAGCGGCGAGCCCGCCGCGCACCGTTCCGACGGTTTCTTCAACCAGAGCTGAGGCGGGGCCGTTCACCACGGCCCCGCCCGCCCCACGCCGGACTCCGCCGGGACCTGACCCGTCCTACCGGAAGGCGTCGAGTCCGGTGAGCGCCTTGCCCAGCACCAGCTGGTGCATCTCGACGGTGCCCTCGTAGGTGAGCACCGATTCCAGGTTCGTCGCGTGCCGCATGACGGGGTATTCGAGGGAGATCCCGTTGGCGCCGAGGATCGTGCGGGCCGTGCGGCAGATGTCGATGGCCTCGCGCACGTTGTTGAGCTTGCCGAAGCTGACCTGCTCGGGACGGAGGCGGCCCGCGTCCATGCGCAGCCCGAGGTGGTGGGCGAGCAGGATCCCCTTGTGCAGTTCGACCGCCATGTCGGCGAGCTTGGCCTGGGTCAGCTGGAAGCCGCCGATGGGCCGCCCGAACTGCTCCCGCGACTTCGCGTACTCCACGGCCGCCTCGAAGGAGCTGCGGGCCGCGCCCATCGAACCCCACACGATGCCGTAGCGGGCGTGGGTGAGACAGCCGAGCGGTCCGCGCAGCCCGGTGACCTCCGGCAGCACGGCGTCGGCGGGCAGCCGTACGTCGTCCAGGACCAGCTCGCTGGTGACGCTGGCCCGCAGCGACCACTTGTGCTTGATCTCGGGGGCGGAGAAGCCGGGGCTGTCGGCCGGCACCACGAACCCCCGGATGCCCTCCTCGGTCTGCGCCCAGACGACGGCGACGCCGGCCACCGACCCGTTCGTGATCCACATCTTGCGGCCGTTGAGGATCCAGTCCCCGCCGCCGTCCCGCTTGGCGTGGGTGCGCATGTTGGCCGGGTCGGACCCGTGATCGGGCTCGGTCAGCCCGAAGCACCCGATGACGTCACCGGCGGCCATGCGCGGCAGCCATGCCTGCTTCTGGTCCTCGCTGCCGAAGCGGTGGATGGCGTACATGGCGAGGGAGCCCTGCACGGAGACCAGGGAGCGGATGCCGGAGTCGGCCGCCTCCAGCTCCAGGCAGGCGAGGCCGTACTGCACGGCGGTGGCGCCGGCGCAGCCGTAGCCCTCCAGCGACATGCCGAGCGCGCCGATGCCGCCGAGTTCGCGGGCGAGTTCCCGGATGCCGGGCAGCTCCCCCCGCTCGTACCAGTCGGCGACGTACGGCAGCACGCGATCGGCGGCCCAGCCCCGCACGGTGTCCCGGATCGCCAGGTCCTCCGGGTCCAGGAGGTCGTCGACACCGAGGGGGTCGACGGGGTCGAAGGCGGGCAACTTGGGGGACGAGGCCATGGGACACCCTCCGGGGCTGTAAAACTAGCGCCGCTAGTTACGACTCTGATGCCGACGTTACGATGCCCGGTGCCGCACGTCCACCACCCCACGTCTCCCGCCCACGCACCACCCGTTCACCGCCAACCGGCAGGAGAACGCCGCCCGTGGGCGGCTGGCACCGTCGGCGTCCGCGGCACTCCCACCGCAAGCCGCCGACGGCGGCGCACCCCGCGGGCGGCCTCGACCTCTCGGCCGACGGTGAACGGGTGGTGCGTGGGCGGGAGAGCCCTTCGGTCACACCGAGACGCGTGACTTCGACGCGTCCCGCGGCGCCGGCACCGACACCGCCTCCTCCCCCTCGCACTGCATCACCCGCGGCAACCGCAACGCCATCACCGCCCCCAGCAACAACAACCCCGCACTCACCACCAACGTCACGTGCAGCCCGTGCACGAACGCGTCCGCCGCGGCCCGCCGCAGCGCAACCCCCGCAGAGCCGCCCAGCTGCGCGGCCACCTCGTACGCCTCCCCCAGCGAGTGCCCCGCCGCCGAAGACGCCGACGACGGCACCCCCGGCACTC
>NZ_QHJH01000085.1 GCF_003947455.1 Streptomyces sp. WAC 04229
CGCAACATCCCGCCCGGAACCAGCACCCGGCTCCCCTACCCCGGCGGCACGGCCCGCCCCAGACCCGGGAACTCCCGCCGCGCCGCCGCGAACAACGCCGGGCAGTCCGAGCCGTAGGCCACCGCCGCCGCGAAGACCGCGCCGATCGCGGCGCGCAAGGGGTCCGGGTCGGCGGCGGCGCGCAGCGCGGGCAGGGCCATGGGCCGCCGTAGTGGGCTGCCCTGGCAGTCGGTGGACGGATCCACCGCCGCCGCGGCGATGCGCTCGTCGGTGAAGAAGCGGTCCCAGACCCGGCAGGGGTCGTCGAACGGGGGCGGCAGGGGCGCTCCCCGGTCCAGCGCGGCCAGCCCGGCCGCTATCCAGTCGACGTCGGCCAGCCCCGCCACGGCGAGGGCACGGTGCGCCGCCCACCGCGCGAGACTCCGCTGCGTCGCCGGACTCGCCGCGTCGACGGCGTCGAGGATGTCCCGGTCCAGCGGTACGAGCCCGCGCGCGTCGGCGCCGGCCTCGCGCACCCGGCGACTGGGCAGCCGGCCACCCCAGGAGCGGACCTCGGCACGCTCACGCTCGGTCGGCGCACCGCACCGAGGGGCGGGCAGCGCGCGGGCGTACCGGTGCCGGTCCCGGGCGCTGCGCGAGGTCTGCCGGACGACCAGGTCCGCGGCGGGCGGGGCCGGCCAGAACTGGAGCAGATACTGGCCGACGGGCCCGGCAGCCGCGGTGGCGCGGAGGTCGGCCGCCCCACCCCGGTCCAGACCGCGCCCGCAGTAGCGCACCCGGTGGTCGGCCGGCGGCAGGTCCACCTCGCAGAGCGCCGCGTGCCCGCAGGGCAGGACGGCCGTCGACGCGGACACCGGGCGGAAGGACGCCTCCACGACCTCCTCCCAGCCGTCGTCGAGGGGCGGCGGCGCCCGGTGCACCTCGACGGTCAGGCCGACCCTCCCGGTGCACGGCCCCGTGTCCAGCAGCAGACAGCCCGGGACGGCCGCGCCGCACAGACCGTTGGTCTGCCCGGCGCAGGCCTCCGACGGCCCCGGGCCGTACGGGTTCAGGCGGCTGTCCACGTGGAACCGTCCCTGGACGACCGGCAGTTCGCCTCGGTACACCGTCCGCACGACCCATCCCCCTCCCATCCGGCACATCCGGCTCCCTGAGGCCACCAGTATGCGGAGGGGGACTGACAACGGCCGGTTCAGCGGGCGACCCTCTCATGTGTCCCCCATCCGTCCCCTACTCGACCCCGACTTGTCCCCGACTTGTCCCCGAGATGTGTCAGGAATCTTTGACAGGTCTCCGCGCCCCCTGTCAGCCTTCCCTGACAGGTACGACGGAAGGGGCCGCGATGCCCGAGGTCCCACCTCCGGCACCGACCGGCGACGAGCTGCTCAAGGTGCTCTCCGCACTCGGCAACCCGCACCGCATGCGGATCGTCGCGGCGCTCCTGGAGAGCCGGAACTACGTCAGCGCGCTGGCCCGGCTGATCGGCATGGGCCGCCCGCTGCTGCACATGCACCTGCAACGGCTGGAAGCGGCGGGGCTGGTAGTCGGCACGCTGGAGGTCGGGGAGGACGGCAAGTCGATGAAGTACTACGACGTCACCCCGTTCCTCTACGAACTCACCCCGCGTGTCGTCGCGCAGGCGGCCGCGACGCTCACCGAGACCACCGACCCCGACCGCACCGCCGGCCGGACGGCGAAAGAGGAAACGAAGTGAACGAGGACGTGGTGACTCTCGCCGCAGGAGCCGAGGAACTGGGGGTCCTGGTCGGTGCCGTGGGCGCGGCCGGGTTCTTCGGTCTGATGATCGTGATCGTCTGGCAGGTCGCGGCCACCTGGCGGGCCCGGATGCTGGCGGCGCGCGAGGAGCAGTACAAGGAACTCGCCACGAGGTACGCGCGGCTCCTGGAGGACACCGTGGAGCTGCAGCGCCGCACGGCGGAGGAGCAGCGGCAGACCCTGGACGAGCTGACGCAGACCCGGCTCGCGGTCGGCTCGATGGAGAAGATGATGCGCGAGATCGAGTAGCCGCCGCAGACGTACGGCCGGGAGCGGCGCTCCCGGCCGTATTACGGCGGAACACCCCGGAGACCGGGCGGACGCGACGGGTGCGGGCGCGTGCACGCCCGCGCCCGTCGCCTGCCGCACGGGTCAGCCGGACGCCTGGTCGCTGTCCTTCAGCGAGCCCCAGCCGTGCCAGCGCTCCACCTCGATCCAGGCACTGACCCGGGGGCGCTCCCGGTTCGGGTACGGCTTGCCGGTGTACTGCGTGGAGAGCCGGTCGATGCCCGTGAGGTCCTCGTCGTTACGCATCTCGGTGACGCGGCCGATGAGGGTGACGTGCGTGTACCAGTCGTCGTCCGCGAGGACGGTGAGGGTGACGCGCGGATCGCGGCGCAGATGTTTCAGGCGGACGCGCCCGGCGTCGAGGTTGACCAGCACGCGGCCGTCGTCCTCCCACAGGTACCAGGTGGCCGTGGAGACGGGCGCGCCGTCCGAGCGGAGGGTCGCCATGACGGCCGGGTTGGGACGGCGCAGCAGTGCGACGGCCTCGGGCGGCAGCGGTGGCTTGGACATGCGGGCTCCTTCTCGTCCTCGTGTGCGCCGAGATCTGCTCGGCGTCGCGGTCTCGGTTCCCCGTACCCCGGGCGCTCAGGGAGACGACTTCTCCTCGAAACTGGCGAAGAACGCCGCCGCCATGTCCTCGTCGCCGTGCCCCTGCGCCGCGGCACGTGCCAGGCGGTCGGCGCCGGCTGCGGCGAGGTCCAGGCGGACGCCGTTTGCCTCACCGGCCTCGACGATGAGCCGGGCGTCCTTCTCGGCGGTGCCGACCGCGAACTGGGCGGGCGTCAGCGCGCCGTCGCGGATCAGGCCCGCCTTGGCACGCAGATAGCCCATGTCGAGGGGCCCGCCGGCGATGGCGTCGAGGAAGGCGTCCGGGTCCACGCCGAGGGCCTTGGCGAGCGAAAGGCTCTCGCCCGCCGCGTTGTTGACGGCGAGCACCCAGCTGTTGGCCACCAGCTTCAGCCGGGTCGCGCTGCCTGCCGCGCCGTCCTCCCCGGTCCACACGGTGCGGGAGCCGACGGCCTGGAACACCGGCTCCGCCCTGTCCCGGGCCGCGGCCGGACCCGCGGCCAGCACCAGCAGCTGACCGGCCTCCGCGGGCTGCCGGGTGCCCAGTACGGGCGCGTCGACGAAGAGGAGGCCGTGCTCGTGGGCGAAGGCGGCAAGGTCGGCGACCGCGTCGACGCCGGCGGTGGTGGACTGCGCCCACACCGTGCCGGGCCGCAGACCGGGTACGGCGCGCCCCATGACGTCGAGCGCGGCCGGGCCGTCGTACAGCATGGTGAGGACGACGTCCGCGCCCCGTACGGCCTCCCCTGGGTCGGCGGCGACGTACGCGCCGTCGGCGGCCAGCGGCTCGGCCTTGTCCCGGCTGCGGTTCCAGACGCGCACGGTGTGTCCGGCGCGGGCGAGGTTGCGGGCCATCGCGGCACCCATGATGCCGGTGCCCAGGACGGTCACGGTGAGCTGGTCGGTCATGACGTCGCTTTCTGACTCGTGCGGTCGCGGCCACGCCCCCGGGCGGCGGAAGCGGGGGCCCGGTGATCAGCCTGCCACCCGATCACGAACGGCGCCGACCCGAGGCGGGCGAGCCGGGGGACCACCCGTCGGCGGCCGACGAGCCGAAGCGGGCGGGCAGCGGCTGCACGTGCGGCCGCGGACCCGTCGCGGGGCGCCTCACCGGCCCGCGGCGGCGTCCCGTACGGTACGGCCCGTGAGCGCCTCTACCGACGACATCGACAGCGACGGTGACACCGTCCCCGGCCGTTTCGGTCCCTCCGCGACCACGGAGGCCGACCCCGGCAGGGTGGGCCGGGTCCGCACCGAGTACTCCCCCGCGCACGACGGCGATCCCGATCCCGGTGAGATCGTCTGGACGTGGGTGCCCTACGAGGAGAACGACGGCAGGGGCAAGGACCGGCCCGTCCTCGTCGTCGCCCGGGAGGCGGCCGGCACCGTGCTGGCGGTGCGGTTGTCCAGCAAGCGGCACGCCGGGGACCGGGACTGGGTGCCGATCGGGAGCGGGCCGTGGGACCGCTCCGGACGGGACTCGTGGGTCGACGTGGACCGGGTGCTGAGGCTGCACGACGCGGGCATGCGCCGCGAGGCGTGCGCCCTGGACCGGATGCGGTTCAATCTCGTACGGCAGCGGCTCCGGGAGCGCTACGGCTGGAGCTGAGGCGCTCCCGGCCGCCGGTCACCCGCCCTCGGGGAAGGCGCGCGCGAACGCCTCCCGGACCGTGGCGCCCGGCGTGCGGTCCAGGATGCCGAACGTCACCCGTTCGAACGCGGTGGCGAAGCGGGCGCCGGGCCCGAGCAGCGTCCGGAACGCGCCGGCCACCTGGGCCGGGTCGTTGCGGAACACCCCGCAGCCCCAGGCGCCGAGCACCAGCCGCCGGTACCCGTGGGCGACGGCCGTCTCCAGCACCCGCTCGGCGCGCGCGGACAGGGCGGCCGGCAGCTCGGCGGCGCGCTCCGGGGCCGTGCGCAGCACCACGCCCGCGTTCGGCGCGGCGGAGGTCAGGAATCCGGCCGTGTACGGCTCGTCGAGCAGGCGGCCGCGGTCGTCACGGAAGACGGGCACGGCCGGGGAGTGGATGACGCGGTCCGTGTAGAACGGGTCCCGGTGGGCGCGGTGGTGGTCGTAGAAGTCGCGCGCCCGCAGCAGGCAGGTGTACAGCGCGGAGCCCCGGCACAGGGCCTCCTCCTGCGCCTGTGCGCCGTTCAGGTAGCCGCCGCCGGGATTGCGGGCGGAGGCGAAGTTGAGCACGGCGACCTCGCCGCCGAGCCGCCGGGCGGCCTCCAGGCTGCTCTCGCCGGTGACTTCGAGGACGGTCCGCACCGGGGTGGGAGCGCCCGAGGCCACGGGCTCCGGCCCGTACATCCGCGTGCCCTCGCGGGCCCGTTCGACCGCCGCGCCGACCGGCACCTCGCGCCCGTCGGCCCTGCGGTAGCTCCCGGCCGCCACGATCTGCTCGGTCTCCTGGGCGAGAGCCCGCAGGCGCGCGCTCACGGCGCCACCCCCGTGGACGCCCTGACCACCCGCCGCGCGGTCTCCCCCGTCGTGCTCATGCGGGAATCCTGAGTGATGCTGGTGGTGCGTCGCAACGGAGTTTTGCTGTCGGCAGACGCCGGGGAAAGTCCCCGGAAACAACCGGGTCGCGGAGATTACCGATCCGGAACGTCCCGAAATGCATCCTTGTGCGGACCGGCACAAGGGTCTTGGGTGGGACGAGTGTGCCGACCCGGCCCACCTGATCATGGGTCGGCGGCATGGTGGAATCTCAGGAGGATCCCGACATGTCCGATTCGGTTGGTGGCTGTATCCGGCCACGTACCGCCGTCAGTGAGGCCGAGGTCGAGGCGCTGGTCCACGGCATCTGCTTCAAGACCGGTCCGCCCAGGCTCCTCGGCGTCGAGGTGGAATGGCTGGTCCACGAGCTGCGCGCGCCGCGGCTCCCCGTATCACCCGAACGGCTCCAGGCGGTCTACACCGCGCTGCGGGCCGTGCCCCTGAGGTCGGCGCTGACCGTCGAACCAGGTGGCCAGCTGGAGCTGAGTTCGCTCCCCGCGGCCTCCCTGATGGAGTGCGTCCGCACCGTCTCCGCCGACCTGGACGCCGTCCGCGCGGTCCTGCGCGAGGACGGCCTCGCCCTCGTCGGCCTCGGCCACGACCCCTGGCACGCGCCCCGCCGCTTCCTGCGGCAGCCGCGCTACGACGCGATGGAGACCTGTCTCGACCGTACCGGCCCCGCCGGGCGGTTCATGATGTGCACCTCCGCGTCCGTGCAGGTCTGCGTGGACGCCGGGCAGGAGGAACCCGGCCCGCTGGGGTACGTACGCCGCTGGTGGCTGGCCCACCAGCTGGGCGCGGTCCTGGTGGCCGCGTTCGCCAACTCCCCGCTGGCCGGTGACCGGCCCACCGGCTGGCGGTCCACCCGGCAGCTGCGGTGGGCCCAGATCGGCGCCGAGCGGGCCGGCGGCCCAGCGCTCGACTCCGACCCGCGCGGCGCCTGGACCCGGCACGTCCTGGACGCGCCGGTGATGTGCGTGCGCAACGACGGCGGGCCCTGGGACGTTCCGGAGGGCATGACCTTCCGGGAGTGGACCCGGAACCGGGCGCCGAGGCCGCCGACCCGGGAGGACCTCGACTACCACCTGACCACGCTGTTCCCGCCGGTCAGGCCGCGCGGCCACCTGGAGCTGCGCATGATCGACGCGCAGCCGGGGGACGACGGCTGGATCGTGCCGCTGGCCGTGACGGCGGCGCTGTTCGACGATCCGGAGGCCGCCGAGACCGCCTACCGGGCGGTCAAGCCGCTCGCCGAGCGCACCCTCGGCCTGCCCGGCCCGCACAACCCGCTGTACGAGGACGCCGCGCGTGACGCCCTCACCGATCCGGAGCTGCGGGAGGCGGCCGTCACCTGCTTCACGGCCGCGCTCGACGCGCTGCCCCGGCTAGGCGCCGCGACCGAGGTCACCGACGCCGTCGCCGGGTACCTGGAGCGTTACGTACGCAGGGGCCGCTGCCCCGCCGACGACCTGCTGGAACCGCCGGACGGCGCGAGCCGTGGCCCGCACGGGAGGGAGACCCGCTCATGACCGATCCCGCCATGGACACCGCCACCGACACCCCCACCGCCGCCGACCCCGGCGACGGCGACGCGCTGCGCGAGCGGGCCCTGTCCGCGCTGGTCCGCGCCCGCGCCCGCACCACCCTGCTGACCAGCTGCGTGGAGGGCCCCGACCTGACCGGCCAGGTGTCGCCGCTGATGTCCCCGCTGGTCTGGGACCTGGCGCACATCGGCAACCAGGAGGAGCAGTGGCTGCTGCGCGCCGTCGGCGGGCAGGAGGCGATACGGCCCGAGATCGACAGCCTGTACGACGCCTTCGAGCATCCGCGCGCCGAACGGCCCCGGCTGCCGCTGCTGTCGCCCGCCGAGGCCCGCGGGTACGCCGCCGACGTGCGCGGACGGGCGCTGGACGTGCTGGAGGGGTCCGCGTTCCACGGGACCCGGCTCACCGAGGCGGGCTTCGCCTTCGGGATGATCGCCCAGCACGAGCAGCAGCACGACGAGACGATGCTGATCACCCACCAGCTCCGCAGGGGCCCGCAGGCGCTGAACGCCCCGGACCCGGACCCGGACCCGGTGCCGCTGTTCACCGGCCCGTCGGAGGTCCTGGTGCCCGGGGGTCCGTTCACGATGGGCACCTCGACCGAGCCGTGGGCGCTGGACAACGAACGCCCCGCGCACCGGCGGGAGGTGGCGCCGTACTTCCTCGACACCACGCCGGTGACCAACGGCGCGTACCGGGCGTTCATCGACGACGGCGGCTACGACGATCCGCGCTGGTGGGCGCCGGAGGGCTGGGACCACATCCGCCGGCACTCCATCACCGCCCCGCTGTTCTGGCGCCGGGACGGCGGGCAGTGGCTGCGGCGCCGCTTCGGGGTCACCGAGGTGGTGCCGGCCGACGAGCCGGTGGTGCACGTGAGCTGGTACGAGGCCGACGCGTACGCCCGCTGGGCCGGCCGCCGGCTGCCCACCGAGGCCGAGTGGGAGAAGGCGGCCCGGCACGACCCGGCCGGCGACCGCACCGCCCGCTACCCGTGGGGCGACGCCGATCCGGGCCCGGAGCACGCCAATCTCGGCCAGCGCCATCTGCGCCCGGCGCCCGCGGGCAGCTACCCGGCCGGGGAGTCGCCGCTCGGCGTCCGGCAGCTGATCGGCGACGTGTGGGAGTGGACGTTGAGCGACTTCGCCCCGTACCCGGGTTTCCGGGCGTTCCCGTACAAGGAGTACTCGGAGGTGTTCTTCGGTCCCGAGTACAAGGTGCTGCGCGGTGGTTCGTTCGCCGTGGACGCGGTGGCCTGCCGGGGCACGTTCCGCAACTGGGACTATCCGATCCGGCGGCAGATCTTCTCCGGGTTCCGCACCGCGCGGTCGGCGGAGGTCGCCTGATGTGCCGGCACCTCGCCTACGTCGGCCCCGAGGAGCCGCTCGGGCGGCTCCTGGTGGCGCCGCCGCACGGCCTGTACCGCCAGTCGTGGGCGCCCCGGCACCAGCGGTACGGCACGGTCAACGCCGACGGGTTCGGCGTCGGCTGGTACGCCGCGGGCGACCCGGTGCCGGCCCGGTACCGGCGGGCCGGGCCGATCTGGGCGGACCAGTCCTTCGCCGACCTGGCCCGGGTGGTGCGCACCGGGACGCTGCTGGCCGCCGTACGGGACGCCACGCTGGCGGGCTCGGACGCGGAGGCCGCGGCGGCGCCCTTCGCGGCGGACACCTGGCTGTTCAGCCACAACGGTGCCGTGACCGGCTGGCCGGGCTCGCTGGCGGGGGCGGCCGGGACGCTGCCGGCCGGGGAGCTGCTGTCGCTGGAGGCCCGCAACGACTCGGCGCTCGTGTGGGCGCTGGTGCTGGCCCGGCTGCGGGCCGGGGACGACGAGGGCCGGGCGCTGGCCGAGACGGTGCTGGAGGTCGCCGCGGCGGCCCCCGGTTCACGGCTCAACCTGCTGCTCACCGACGGCGCCGCGATCACGGCGACCACCTGGGGCGACACCCTGTGGTACCTGACCCGCCCCGGCGGCGGCACGGTCGTCGCCTCGGAGCCGTACGACGACGACCCGCACTGGCAGGAGGTCCCCGACCGCACGCTGCTCGTGGCGGGCCGCACGGAGGTGCAGCTCTCCCCGCTGAAGGAACCGGGCGATCCCGCCCCCGCAGACGCTTTCGCCTCTCCCAAGGAGTCCCGCACGTGAGCCAGTTCCGACTGACCCGCACCCTGCCCGAGGACGCCACGGGCGCCGCCCTGCGCGCCGACGTCCTGGCGGGCCTGACGAGCACGCCCAAGTGGCTGCCGCCCAAGTGGTTCTACGACGCGCGGGGCAGCGAGCTGTTCGAGGAGATCACCGCGCTGCCCGAGTACTACCCGACCCGGGCGGAGCGGGAGATCCTCGTCGACCGGGCCGGCGAGATCGCCGCGGCGACCGGCGCCCGGACCCTGGTGGAGCTGGGTTCCGGCTCCTCGGAGAAGACCCGTTTCCTGCTCGACGCGCTGACCGGCCTGCGCGGCTACGTGCCGGTCGACGTCAGCGAGAGCGCCCTCACCCAGGCCGGGGAGGCGATCGTCGCCGAGCGGCCGGACCTCCGGGTGCACGCGCTGATCGCCGACTTCACCGGCGGGCTGACGCTGCCGGACACGCCGGGGCCCCGGCTGGTGGCGTTCCTCGGCGGCACGATCGGCAACCTGCTGCCGGAGGAACGTGCCGCGTTCCTGTCCGCCGTACGAGCCCTGTTCTCCCCCGGGGACGCCCTGCTGCTGGGCACCGACCTGGTCAAGGACGAGGGGGTGCTGGTCCGGGCGTACGACGACGCGGCCGGGGTGACCGCCGAGTTCAACAAGAACGTGCTGTCCGTGATCAACCGGGAGCTGGAGGCCGACTTCGAGCCCACCGCCTTCGAGCACGTGGCGCGGTGGAACGCCGAGCGGGAGTGGATCGAGATGCGGCTGCGTTCGCGCGCCGCGCAGACGGTCAAGGTCCAGGCGCTCGACCTGGCCGTGGACTTCGCGGACGGGGAGGAACTGCGCACCGAGGTGTCCGCGAAGTTCCGGCGGGAGGGCGTGCGGGCCGAACTCGCCGCGGCCGGGCTGGATCTGACCCACTGGTGGACCGACGGCGAGGACCGGTTCGCGCTGTCGCTGAGCGTGGTGCGCTGAACCCGCTCAGGTTCAGCGGGCGTTGACGTCCAGCAGTTCCGTGACGCGGTCGGAGGCCCGGCGGGCCTCCGACTTCGCGTCGGATCCCGAGAGCACCTTCGTCATGTAGTCCTTGATCGGGTTGTCCGCCTCCACGGCGCCCCAGCGGGGCGTCCCGGGGGTGGCCCGGCCCTGGGCCGCGCCGGCCGCCATGGCCTCCGCGCCCTCCTCACCGGCGACGGCCTTGGCGAGGGACGTCTTGTTGGGGACGTAGTTCATGGTGCGGGCGAGGTCGGTGTTCCACTTGGCGCCGGCCAGCGCGTCGACCACGGCGAGGGCGCCCTCGTGTTCGTCGGCGTTCTTCGGGACGACCAGGTCGGAGCCGCCGGTGAAGACGGCGCCGGGCTCGTCGGCCGTCTTGCCGGGCACCGGGAAGAAGCCCAGCTCGCCCTTGAGTCCGGGGTTCGCGCGGACGATGGACTGGGCGAGGCCGGGCACCGCGACGATCTGCGCGACCTGCCCCTTGGCGAACACGTCGCCCTGCGGGGGGTGTTCCTCGTCGGCGTCGACCGGCCCGTCGCCGAGGGCCTGCAGTTCCCGGTAGAAGTCCATGCCGCGCAGGGCGGCCGCGGAGTCCAGGGCGCCCGTCCAGGTGCCGCCGTCACCGGCCTGGGTGGCCAGCTCGCCGCCCTCGTCCCAGATGAAGCCGGAGAGTGTGTACCAGTCCTGTCCGGCGAGGTAGATGCCCTGCCGGCCGTCGGCGTCGAGCTTCTCGGTGGCGGTGATCCACTCCTCGCGGCTGCGGGGCGGCTCGGCGACGCCGGCCTGCTCGAAGAGGTCCTTGCGGTAGATGACGACGCGGTTGGCGGCGTACCAGGGGACGCCGAACTGCTGGGACATGTACTGCCCGGGCTCGGCGAGGCCCGGCAGCCAGTCGCGGATGCCCCAGTCGCGCATCGACTCCAGGGTCAGGTCCTGGAGCCGGCCGCCCTCCGCGTACTGCGGCACCTGGGTGTTGCCGACCTCGATGACGTCCGGCCCGTCGGTGCCGTCGCCCTTCAGCGCGGTCTGCACCTTGTCGCCGATGCCGGTCCACTCCTGGATGCGGATGTCGAGGTCGAGTTCGGGGTTGCTCTTCTCGAAGTCCTCGGTGAAGCGCCGCAGGAAGTCCTGCGAGGCGCTGTCCTTCATCAGCCACACGGTGACGGTGCGCCGCTCGCTCCCGCCGTCCTGCGAGATCAGTCCGCAGCCGCTGAGCAGGGAGGCGGACACACAGACAAGGGCGAGGGGGCGACGTCTCACGAGGGGTCCTTCTGTCTGACGGACAGGGGGCGGAGGCGGACAGGGGTGTCCTGCGCACGCGAAGGGAGACCCGACATGGGGGGCGAGCCCGAGGCTCGAACGGGTGTCTGGAATTTTGGTATGTACCAATAGGAGGGGTCAAGGGGGTGACGCAGAGTCACCCGCCCGGGAGAGCGATGCCTCGCGCTCCGCCGCGACTTGCGGCACGGTGGAGTGACGCATGACACACCGCCGCCCGCGCGGAAGGGAGCACCCGCATGTCGAACCACACCTACCGGGTCACCGAGATCGTCGGCACCTCGCCGGACGGCGTCGACCAGGCCGTCCGCAACGGCGTCAGGCGCGCCCAGCAAACGCTGCGCAACCTGGACTGGTTCGAGGTGACCCAGGTGCGCGGCCAGATCGAGGACGGCGAGGTCGCGCACTGGCAGGTCGGCCTCAAGGTCGGTTTCCGCCTGGAGGAGTCGGACTGAGCCCTCGGCGCCTCACCGGACGGGTCAGGTGCGCCCCTCGCGCTCCTGCGCCACCCGCAGCTCGGGCGAACGCTCCGCCCAGCGCGCCCGGACGACGGCGAAACCGGCCCGCGCGGCGTCGTCGCAGACCAGCTCGTCGTCGTCGACGAGGACCCGGACCTCGCGGGTGCGGGCGAGCCGCCGCAGGATCTCCAGCTTGGTGCGCCGGGCGGGCCGCCGGTCGGCGTTGCCCCGCATGTGCACGGGCCCCTCGGGCAGGCCGTGCGCGGCCAGCCAGTCGAGCGTGTCGCGGCGGCAGCGCTCGGGCCGCCCGGTCAGATAGACGATCTCGCACTCCTCGGCGCGCTCCCGCACCAGCGCGACGCCCTCCGCGAGCGGCGGATCGTGCGGGGCGGCGGCGAAGAACGCGTCCCAGTCGCGCGGCCGGCGCTCCAGGAAGCGCTGCCGGTGCGCGGTGTCGGCGAGGGTGTTGTCCAGGTCGAACACGGCCACCGGGGGCCTGCTGCTGTCGGTCACCCGACCACACTAGAACGCGGCACCGGGAATCTGTGCGGGCCCCGGACGTTGAACCGGATGTGACCTCGACGATCGCCACCACGCGCTTCTCCGTCCTCGACCGCTCCCGCATCCGGGCCGGCCGGACCGCGGCGGAGGCGCTGCGGGACACGGTGGAGCTGGCGCGGGAGGCGGAGCGGCTCGGCTACCACCGGTTCTGGGTGTCGGAGCACCACGGCGTGCCCGGGGTGGCGGGTTCGGCGCCGACCGTGCTCGCGGCCGCGGTGGCCGGCGCCACCAGCCGCGTACGCGTCGGCACCGGGGGCGTGATGCTGCCCAACCACCGGCCGCTGGTGGTGGCCGAGCAGTTCGGCGTGCTGGAGTCGCTCTTCCCAGGCCGGATCGACATGGGTCTCGGCCGCTCGGTGGGCTTCACCGACGGGGTCCGCCGGGCGCTGGGCCGCGACAAGGACGACGCCGACGACTTCGAGGGACAACTGGCCGAGCTGCTGGGCTGGTTCCGCGGCACCTCCCCGACCGGCGCGCACGCCCGCCCCGCCGAGGGGCTGACCGTTCCGCCCTTCGTCCTGGCGATGGGCGAGGGCGCGGCCGTGGCGGCCCGCGCGGGTCTGCCCATGGTCATCGGCGACCTGCGCGACCGCGACCGCATGCGCCGGGGCATCGACCGCTACCGCGCCGGGTTCCGTCCCTCCGAGTGGAGCCCGGAGCCGTACGTCGTCGTGTCCGGCACCGTCGCCGTGGCCGGCAGCTCCGAGGCGGCCCGGCGGCTGCTGGTCCCGGAGGCCTGGTCCATGGCCCACGCACGCACCCGGGGCACCTTCCCGCCGCTGCCCCCGGCCGAGGAGGTCGAGGCGCGGACGATGACCGCCAAGGAACGCGACCTGTACGAGTCCGGGCTCGCCGGGCACGTCGCCGGCACCGAGGAGCAGGTCGCCGACGCGCTGGAGACGCTGGTGAAGGAGACCGGCGCCCAGGAGGTGCTGGTGACCACCAGCACGTACGACCGCGCGGCGCTGCTGGACTCCTACCGGCGGCTCGCCCGCGTCGTCGGCGCGGGGACGTCCGCCGCCCCGGCGTAGAATCGCGGGGTTTGTCCCCCGCTCTCCCCGCTCGCTCCCCCCGAGACCGAAGACCGTACGGAGTTCCCCGCGATGCACAGCCCCCACGACCCGTACGTCCGGGTTCGCGACGCCCGCGAGCACAACCTCAAGGGCGTGGACGTGGACGTCCCCCGGGACGTGGTCGCGGTCTTCACCGGTGTCTCCGGCTCCGGGAAGTCGTCGCTGGCCTTCGGGACGGTCTACGCGGAGGCGCAGCGGCGCTACTTCGAGTCGGTCGCGCCGTACGCCCGCCGGCTGATCCACCAGGTCGGCGCGCCGAAGGTGGGCGAGATCACCGGGCTGCCGCCCGCCGTGTCGCTCCAGCAGCGCCGCGCGGCTCCGACGTCCCGGTCCTCGGTGGGCACCGTCACGAACCTCTCCAACTCCCTGCGGATGCTCTTCTCGCGCGCCGGCGACTACCCGCCGGGCGCCGAGCGGATGGACTCCGACGCCTTCTCGCCGAACACGGCGGCCGGGGCCTGCCCCGAGTGCCACGGGCTCGGCCGGGTGCACCGCACGACCGAGGAACTGCTGGTCCCGGACCCGGCGCTGTCGATCCGGGACGGCGCGATCGCCGCGTGGCCGGGCGCCTGGCAGGGCAAGAACCTGCGGGACGTCCTCGACGCCCTCGGGTACGACGTGGACCGGCCCTGGCGCGAGCTGCCCGCCGCCGAGCGCGAGTGGATCCTGTTCACGGACGAGCAGCCCGTCGTCACGGTGCACCCGGTGCGCGACGCGGGCCGCATCCAGCGGCCGTACCAGGGCACGTACATGAGCGCCCGGCGGTACGTGATGAAGACCTTCTCGGACTCCAGGAGCGCCTCGCTGCGGGCGAAGGCCGAGCGCTTCCTCACCAGTGCGCCCTGTCCGGTCTGCGGCGGCGGGCGGCTGCGGGCCGAGTCGCTGGCGGTGACCGTCGGCGGCCGGACCATCGCCGAACTGGCCGCGCTGCCGCTCGCGGAGCTGGCCGGGGTGCTGCCGACCGAGGGCGAGACGGCGAAGGTCCTCACCGGAGACCTGGTCTCCCGCATCACGCCCGTCGTCGAGCTGGGCCTCGGCTATCTGAGCCTGGACCGCCCGGCGCCCACCCTGTCGGCGGGCGAGCTGCAGCGGCTGCGGCTGGCGACGCAGCTGCGCTCCGGGCTGTTCGGGGTGGTGTACGTCCTCGACGAGCCGTCGGCGGGGCTGCACCCGGCGGACACCGAGGCGCTGCTGACGGTGCTGGAGCGGCTGAAGGCGGCCGGCAACTCGGTGTTCGTGGTGGAACACCACCTCGGCGTGATGCGCGGCGCCGACTGGATCGTGGACGTGGGCCCGCTGGCGGGCGAGCACGGCGGGCGGGTGCTGTACAGCGGCCCGGTCACCGGACTGGCGGAGGTCACCGGGTCCGCGACCGCCCGTCATCTCTTCGACCGCTCCCCCGCCCCCGTACGCCGGGCGCGAGCCTCCCTTGGCTCCGTGACGGTCGGTCCGGTCACCCGGCACAACCTGCGCGGGGTGACCGCGGACTTCCCCCTCGGTGTGCTCACCGCGGTGACCGGCGTGTCCGGCTCGGGCAAGTCGACGCTCGTCGGCGAGATCACCGAGGACCTGCCGGGGGTGGGGCGGCTGGTCTCGGTCGACCAGCGGCCGATCGGACGCACCCCGCGCTCCAATCTGGCCACGTACACGGGCCTGTTCGACGTGGTGCGCAAGGTGTTCGCCGCCACCGGCCAGGCCCGGGAGCGCGGCTACGGTGTGGGCCGCTTCTCCTTCAACGTGCCCGGCGGGCGCTGCGAGACCTGCCAGGGCGAGGGGTTCGTCAGCGTCGAACTGCTGTTCCTGCCGAGCACGTACGCGCCGTGCCCCGACTGCGGCGGGGCGCGCTACAACCCCGGGACGCTCGAAGTGGCGTACCGGGGACGGAACATCGCCGAGGTCCTCGACCTCACGGTGGAGGACGCGGCGGAGTTCTTCGCGGACACCGCGCCGGTGGCGCGGAGCCTGGCCGCGCTGCTCGACGTCGGGCTCGGCTATCTGCGGCTCGGTCAGCCCGCCACCGAGCTGTCCGGCGGGGAGGCGCAGCGCATCAAGCTGGCGAGCGAACTCCAACGGGGCCGCCGCAGCCACACCCTGTACCTGCTCGACGAGCCGACGACCGGCCTGCATCCAGCGGATGTGGAGGTGCTGATGCGCCAGTTGCACGGTCTCGTGGACGCCGGACACACCGTGGTCGTCGTGGAGCACGACATGACCGTGGTGGCGGGCGCCGACCACGTGATCGACCTCGGGCCGGGCGGCGGTGACGCGGGCGGGCGGATCGTCGCCGCGGGTACGCCCGTCGAGGTGGCGCGTGCCGTGGGCAGTGCCACCGCGCCCTATCTGGACCGGGCCCTGGACGGCGGAACGCGCCGGTGAAGCCGGTTCACCGGCGCTCGTTCTCGCGGTGAGGGCGGGGCACGGTCACTCGCGGCCCCGCGGGATGTCGTCCTCGTCGAAGGACTCGGTCTCGGCCTCGATCCGCTCCTTGCGGACCTGGCCGCGCACCGTCTCGTTCTCGGTGTGCTCCTCCATGGTCATGCGCACGCGCTCCACCGGAACCGCCTCGGTCTCCACGACGGGGCGTTCCGCGTGCAGCGTGACCTCGTGCTCGGCCTCGCTGATCTCCGGCCCGGACAGCGCGTCGCCGCGGTTGGCGTCCGTGATCGGCTCGCGCACCACACGCACTTCCTCGTGCTTCAGGGGCACGGTCTGCTGCACCTCTTCGGTGACCACGTACTTGCGCAGCCTGGCGCGGCCCGTCTCACGTCGTTCGACGCCGACGTGCATCTGCTCCTCGGAGCGGGTCATGGCCTCGTCCTCGCGCAGGCCCGTACGGTCGGGGGCGTCCCGGCGTCCGGCCATTCCGGCCGCACTGCCGGTACCCATGTCCGTACCGGTGCCGATGCTGGTGTCGGGGTCCATGCCCGTGTCACGGCCCATGTCCGTGTCGCCGGTCCCACGGGTCGTGCCCGCCAGACCCGCGGCACCCGCCGCGCCGGCGGCTCCCGCCGTGCCCGCCGGTCCGGGACCGGCGGCCCAGCGGCCGTCGTCGGTCCGCTCGGCCTCGGACAGCACGCTGTCCCAGTTGATGCCGTAGTAGTCGTAGAGCCGGTGCTCCTCGGTCTCCGACAGATGGCCGCCCGCGTCGACGTCGACACTGGGCGCGCCCTTGACCTGGTCCTTGCCGTAGGGAACCTCTAGGTGGTCCTGCACCAGCGCGGCGTCGCGAATGGGCACGAAGGACTCGCTGGAGCCGAACATGCCCGTCTTGACGCTCACCCACTCGGGGCGCCCGGTCATGTCGTCGAAGAAGACATGCTTGGCGTCGCCGATCTTGTTGCCGTCCCCGTCGTAGACCGGTTGGTCCAGGACGTTGGCGATCTCTTCACGGGTGATCATCTGCCATCACCCTCCTTTCGAGTGCCTGCCTTCCGGTTGTCCGCATCCAGCGCTACGGAAACGGCACATACCTCATAAAACACACATACTTTTCGAAGGTGCTTTCCCCAGGTGACCGTGCGGGTCGGCGGGCGGAGCCATCCGCTGGGCCGCCTCCGCCAGGGAGCGGCGGTCGTGGTGGCGGCCCGGCGGTACGACGGGGCACACCTCCACCTCGGCGGTCAGCCCGCGGGCCGACGCCACCCGCCACATCGAGGCGAACAGGGTGTCCGCGCCGACGAACGCCGGTGCCGTGCTCACCCCCCGCTCCCCGGCCCGGTACCGGAGACGCACCGGCTGGACCGGCACCCCGGCGTCCAGCGCGGCCTGGAACACGGCCCGGCGGTAGGCACCCCCGGCGCGCCCGCACCAGGTGCTGCCCTCGGGGAAGGCGGCGACGGCGGTGCCCGCGCGCAGGGCCAGCGCCAGCGCGGCGACCGTGTCCGGCAGCGCCCGCAGCCGGTCGCGTTCGATGAACAGCACTCCGCCGCGCGCGGCCAGCGCGCCCGCCACCGGCCAGCCCCGGATCTCGCTCTTGGCCAGCATCCTGGCGGGGCGTACGGCGGCCAGCAGCGGGATGTCGAGCCACGAGACGTGGTTGGCGACCAGGAGCAGCCCGCCCGCGGGCGCGGCGGCACCGGTGACGCGGACCCGCACACCCGCGGCCCGCACCACCCACCGGGACCAGCACGCCACCACGGGGGACGGCACCCACCGCCGGACCGGCGTCAGCACGACCGCGACCGCGGCGAGGACCAGCGCGGCGACCGCGGCGAGCCGCAGCACGGCGCGCGGTGCGGCCACCGCGGCCCGGGACGGGTCCACGCAGGTCGCCGGGGTGCAGGGGGCGACCGGCAGCCAGGCGCTCACCGGGCCGGGACGAGCGAGAGGAAGTGCCGCAGGTAGCGCGGGTCGACCCGGCTCATCGGCAGCAGCACGTACAGGTCGGCGACGCCGAAGTCCACGTCGTGCGCGGGTTCCCCGCAGACCCAGGCGCCGAGGCGGAGGTAGCCGCGCAGCAGGGCGGGCAGTTCGGTGCGGGCGGCGGGCGCGGCCGGGCGCGGGATCCACGGCAGCAGCGGCCGGACCCGGTACTCCTCGGGCGCCAGGTTCTTGGCCCGCACCCGGTCCCAGGTGGCGGCGGCGAGCGATCCGCCGTCGGCGAGCGGGAGCGAGCAGCAGCCCGCCAGCCACTCGTGGCCCCGGTCGGTCATGTAGCGGGCTATGCCGGCCCAGATGAGCCCGATGACGGCGCCGTCGCGGTGGGCCGGGTGCACGCAGGAGCGGCCGACCTCGACCAGGCCGGGCCGGATCGCGTCGAGCGCCGCGAGGTCGAACTCGCCCTCCGCGTACAGCCGTCCGGCGACCGCCGCGCGCTCCGGGGGCAGCAGCCGGTAGGTGCCGACGACCTGCCCGGTCGTCTCCTCGCGCACGAGCAGGTGGTCGCAGTACGCGTCGAAGGGGTCGACGTCGTACCCGGGCTGCGCGCTCGCCAGCAGCGCGCCCATCTCCCCGGCGAAGACGTCGTGCCGCAGCCGCTGCGCGGCCCGTACGTCCTCCTCGTCGCGGGCGAGGGCGACGGTGTAGCGGTGGGGTGCGGCGGGCCTGGAAGGACGGTCTGCGGTCAGTACGCCGGTCATGGGTGCTCCCCTGGTCGCGGTGCGGGTCCGCCACAGTTCTTCCGACGCCGGCTGTACTGCGCGTGACCAGTGCCGGGAGAGCGGATGTGCGCTTGCTGAATGCCGGGCGCACCAGCGAAACGGGGCCGGGGGGAGCACCTCCCCCGGCCCCGCCCGTCCGCACGTGACGGCGAACGCTCACTGCACGCGCCCCGAAGGGGCGCGGGGAACTGCGCGAGCAACCACGACGTACCCGCAGCCGCCCGACGACAGCACCCCCACGGCGCTACCGCTGCACCTTCCGCGCAGCCCGCAGCCACTCCTTGTTCATGCTGGTGATGGACATGAGCGGAATCCCCTTGGGGCAGGCGGTCGCGCACTCACCCGTCAGCGTGCACCCGCCGAACCCCTCCTCGTCCATCTGCCCCACCATGTCCAGCACCCGCGTCTCCCGCTCGGGCGCGCCCTGCGGAAGGACGTTGAGATGGTTCACCTTCGCGGAGGTGAACAGCATCGCCGCTCCGTTCGGGCACGCCGCGACACACGCCCCGCACCCGATGCACTCGGCGTGCTCGAAGGCGAAGTCGGCGTCCGGCTTGGGCACCGGCGCGGCGTGGGCCTCCGGGGCGGCGCCGGTCGGCGCGGTGATGTAGCCCCCGGCCTGGATGATCCGGTCGAAGGCGGACCGGTCGACGACCAGGTCCTTCACGACCGGAAAGGCCGACGCCCGCCACGGCTCGATGTCGATCGTGTCGCCGTCCTGGAAGGACCGCATGTGCAGCTGGCAGGTGGTGGTGCGCTCGGGTCCGTGCGCGTCACCGTTGATGACCAGCGAGCAGGCGCCGCAGATGCCCTCGCGGCAGTCGTGGTCGAAGGCGACGGGGTCCTCGCCCTTGAGGATGAGTTCCTCGTTGAGGGTGTCGAGCATCTCCAGGAAGGACATGTCGCGGGAGATCCCGTCCACCTCGTACGTGGACATGGCGCCGTCGGCGTCGGCGTTCTTCTGCCGCCAGACGCGCAGGGTGAGCTTCATGCGTAGCTCCGCTGGGTGGGGTGGACGTACTCGAAGACCAGGTCTTCCTTGTGCAGGGTGGGCGCGTCGCCGGTGCCGGTGAACTCCCAGGCGGCGGCGTAGCCGAACTCGTCGTCCCTGCGGGCCGCCTCGCCGTCGGGGGTCTGGGACTCCTCGCGGAAGTGGCCGCCGCAGGACTCGGCGCGGTGCAGCGCGTCGAGGCACATCAGCTCGGCGAGCTCCAGGTAGTCGACGACGCGGTTGGCCTTCTCCAGGGACTGGTTGAACTCCTCGCCGGTGCCCGGGACCTTGATGCGCCGCCAGAACTCCTCGCGGATCTGCGGGATGCGCTCCAGCGCCTTGCGCAGGCCGGAGTCGGTGCGGGCCATGCCGCAGAACTCCCACATCAGCTCGCCCAGTTCGCGGTGGAAGGAGTCCGGGGTGCGGTCGCCGTCCACGGAGAGCAGCAGGTTGAGCCGGTCCTCGGTCTCGGCGACCACCTCCTGCACCGCGGGGTGGTCGTCGTTCACCTCGTCCTTGTGCGGGTTGCGGGCGAGGTAGTCGTTGATGGTGGCCGGGAGGACGAAGTAGCCGTCCGCCAGGCCCTGCATGAGCGCGGAGGCGCCGAGCCGGTTGGCCCCGTGGTCGGAGAAGTTCGCCTCGCCGATCGCGAACAGGCCGGGGACGGTGGTCTGGAGGTCGTAGTCGACCCACAGACCGCCCATCGTGTAGTGCACCGCGGGGTAGATCCGCATCGGCACCCGGTACGGGTCCTCGTCGGTGATCCGCTGGTACATGTCGAAGAGGTTCCCGTACTTGGCCTCGACCGCCTTGCGGCCCATGCGCTCGATCGCGTCGGCGAAGTCCAGGTACACCCCCTGGCCGCCGGGGCCGACGCCCCTGCCCTCGTCGCAGACGTTCTTCGCGGCGCGGGAGGCGATGTCGCGGGGGACGAGGTTGCCGAAGGACGGGTAGATGCGCTCCAGGTAGTAGTCGCGCTCGTCCTCGGGGATCCTGTTCGGCTGCCGGTCGTCGCCCTTGGCCTTCGGCACCCAGATCCGGCCGTCGTTGCGCAGCGACTCGCTCATCAGCGTGAGCTTGGACTGGTGGTCGCCGGTGCGCGGGATGCACGTGGGGTGGATCTGCGTGAAGCAGGGGTTGGCGAACCAGGCGCCGCGCCGGTGCGCCCGCCAGACGGCGGTCGCGTTGGAGTTCATGGCGTTGGTCGACAGGTAGAAGACGTTGCCGTAGCCGCCGCTGGCCAGCACGACGGCGTCCGCGAAGTAGGTGTCGATCTTCCCGGTGATCAGGTCCCGGGCGACGATGCCGCGCGCCCGCCCGTCCACGACGACCAGGTCGAGCATCTCGGTGCGCGGGTGCATCTCGATGTTGCCGGCCGCGATCTGCCTGCTGAGCGCCTGGTAGGCGCCCAGGAGCAGCTGCTGGCCCGTCTGGCCCCGCGCGTAGAAGGTGCGGGAAACCTGGACGCCGCCGAAGGAGCGGGTGTCGAGGAGGCCGCCGTACTCGCGGGCGAAGGGCACGCCCTGGGCGACGCACTGGTCGATGATCTCGACCGAGATCTGCGCCAGCCGGTGCACGTTGGACTCGCGGGAGCGGAAGTCGCCGCCCTTGACCGTGTCGTAGAACAGGCGGTGGATCGAGTCGCCGTCGTTGCGGTAGTTCTTCGCGGCGTTGATGCCGCCCTGCGCGGCGATGGAGTGTGCCCGGCGGGGGGAGTCCTGGTAGCAGAACTGGACGACGTGGTAGCCCTGTTCGGCGAGGGTGGCGCCGGCGGAGCCGCCCGCGAGGCCGGTGCCGACGACGATGACGGTCTGCTTGCGCCGGTTGGCGGGGTTGACCAGCTTCGCCTCGAAGCGGCGCGTGTCCCAGCGCTCGTTGACCGGGCCCTCGGGGGCCTTGGTGTCGGCGACCGGCTCACCGGTCGTGTAGTCGGCGTAGGTTGTCATGTCAGCTCACCACTCCGGTCATGACGCCCACGGGTACGGCGACGAAGCCGACCGTGAGCAGCAGCGCGAGGACGTTCGCGATGGTCTTCAGGGCGCGGTCGCGGGTGCGGCTGCCGACGCCGAGGGTCTGGGCGGCGCTCCAGAGGCCGTGCCGGACGTGGAAGCCGAGGGCGATCACGGCCGCGATGTAGACGACGTTCCCGTACCACGTGGAGAACGTGTCGATGATGTTCTGGTACGGGCGCAGGTGCTCGTAGCCGCCCGGGTGCACGGTGCCGGTCGTCAGGTCGAGGATGTGCCAGACGATGAACAGGCCGAGGATGACCCCGCCCCAGCGCATCGTGCGGGTGGCGAAGCTCTTGCCCGCCTTCTTGTTCGCGTACTTGGTGGGGCGTGCCTTGATGTCGCGGCGGCTCAGCTGGTACGCGGAGGTGGCGTGCGCGACCACGGCGGCCACCAGGACGACACGGATCAGCCAGAGCGTCCACTCGTAGTGCATGAACGGCTCGCCGACGGTACGCAGCCAGTGGGCGTAGTGATTGATCTCCTCCGGCCCGAAGAAGATCTTCAGGTTCCCGATCATGTGGGCGACCAGGTAGAGCAGCATGACGAGACCGCTGACCGCCATCACTGTCTTCTTGCCGACGGTCGAGTCCCACACGGTGCGCGCCATGGACGGCCGTCGGTCCGTCCGCGTTGCCAGAGCCATGTCACAGGACGTTACGGGGAGGGTGCCCCATCGGTCCAAGACATGGTCCGCCTGGATTCCATAGGAACTCTCTATCGACGGCGTATGCTCGCCGTATGCAGTTGCAACAGCTTCAGTACTTCGTGGCGGTCGCCGAGACGCGGCACTTCACGCGCGCCGCGGAGGCGGTCCACGTGGCGCAGCCGTCGCTGTCCCAGCAGATCAAGTCGCTGGAGCGGGAGCTGGGCGCGGACCTGTTCCTGCGGGCCCGCGGCAACATCACCCTCACCGACGCCGGGGAGGCGCTGCTGCCGCTGGCCCGGCGCATCCTGGCCGACGCGGACACCGCGCGGCACGAGGTGCTGGAGCTGGTGCAACTGCGTCGCGGCCGGGTCCGGCTGGGCGCGACGCCGAGCCTGTGCACGGGCCTGCTCCCCGACGTGCTGCGCGCGTTCCACGACCGGTACCCCGGCATCCAGCTGCTGATCGAGGAGGGCGGTTCGCTCGACCTGGTCCGGGAGCTGGCGCGCGGCGCGCTCGACCTCGCGCTGGTCGTGCTCCCCCTGCCCACCGCCTCGCCCGCGCTGACCACGGTGGAGCTGCTGCGGGAGGACCTGGTCGTGGTGTCGTCCCCGGAGTCGGCCCGGCCGGGCGGGGGACGCCGGGCCGTGGACATCGCGGACCTGGAGGGCGAACGCCTGGTGATGTTCCGGCACGGCTACGACCTGCGGGAGCTGACCGTCGCCGCGTGCCGCTCCGCGGGGTTCGAGCCGGACTTCGCGGTGGAGGGCGGGGAGATGGACGCGGTGCTGGGATTCGTCCGGGCGGGGCTGGGGATGGCGGTCGTCCCCCGCATGGTCGCGGCCCGCTCCGGCCGCGGACTCCGGGTGACACCGCTGGCCCGGCCCGGGTTGCACCGGACCATCGCGCTGGCGCACCGCAGCGATGTGGCTCCGCCGCGGGCGGCTCGGGAGTTGCAGCGGATGCTGCTGGAGCGGTGACGGTTCCTTCTGCCGAGCCCCGGGGGCGCCGTTGTCGTTCAGCGCCGTCCGGGGCCGCGGGTGCGTTGTGGCTGGTCGCGCAGTTCCCCGCGCCCCTAGGGGCGCGGGCGCTAGGCCGTCGCGTCCACCAGGGCCAGTTCGTGCAGCCGGTCCGGTGGGCCGGGGCGGGCGTAGTACCAGCCCTGGGCCGTGTCGCAGCCCAGTATGCGCAGCTGTTCCGCCTGGGCGCCGGTCTCCACGCCCTCGACGGTGACCGAGAGGTCGAGGCTGTGGGCCAGGGCGACGATGCCCTCGACGATCTTGAGGTCCACGGGGTCGGCGGGGAACCGCTGCATGCTCTGCGTGAAGGAACGGTCCAGCTTGAGGACGCTGACCGGCAGCCTGCGCAGGTTGGCGAGGTTGGAGTAGCCGGTGCCGAAGTCGTCCAGGGCGATGTCGACACCCATCTCGGCCAGCCGGCGCAGCGGCTTGAGCAGGTCGTCGTCCGCACCGATCAGCGCCGACTCCGTCACCTCCAGGCACAGGGCGTCGGGCGCGACCCCGGTCCGTTCCAGGATCTCGACGGTGTCCTGGACCAGGCCCGGGTGGGTGAGCTGGCAGGGCGAGAGGTTGACGTTGATGCGCAGCGGGCCCGCCGCGGTCGTCTCGCCGTACCGTTCCCGCCAGGCGCGGGCCTGCCGCACGGACTGCTCCAGGACCCAGCGGCCCAGCGGCACGATGAGCCCCGTGTGCTCGGCGAGCGGGATGAACCGGTCCGGTCCGAGCACCCCGTGCTGCGGGTGCAGCCAGCGCACCAGCGCCTCGGCGCCGCGCACACTGCCGTCGCCGAGGTGGACCAGCGGCTGGTACTCGATGAAGAACTCGCCGCGCTCCAGGGCGGCCGGCAGCGCGGTGGTGAGCCCGTGCCGGGTGATGACGCGCGCGTCGGCCTCCGGGTCGGCCAGCTCGAAGCGGTTGCCGCCCGCCGACTTGGCCCGGTACATGGTGATGTCGGCGCTGCGCAGCACCTCCGCCGGGCTGCGTTCGCCCGCGGGGCCCTCGACGATGCCGATGCTGCCGCGCACGGTCAGTTCGCGGCCGTCGACGCTGATCGGGGCGAGCAGCGCGTTCATGATGCGGCCGGCCAGCTCGTCGACCTCGTGCCGGGTGTCGCGGCCGGTGGTCAGGGCGACGAACTCGTCGCCGCCGAGCCGGGCGACCATCTCGCCGGGCGCCGTGGCGCAGGCCTGGAGCCGGTCGGCGACCTCCACCAGCAGCCGGTCGCCGGCCGCGTGGCCGAGGCTGTCGTTGACGGTCTTGAAGCCGTCGAGGTCGAGGTAGCACAGGCCGAAGCGCTGGCCCGGGCCCGCGTTCAGGGCCTTCTCCAGGCGTTCGAAGAAGAAGCTCCGGTTGGGCAGCCCGGTGAGCGCGTCGTGCGTGGCCTCGTAGCGCAGCCGCAGGTTGAGCAGCCGCCGCTCGGTGGTGTCCTCCATCAGCGCCAGCTGGTACTGCGGGGTGCCGTCGGCGTCCCGCAGCAGGGAGACGGTCAGGTTGGTCCACAGGACCGTGCCGTCGGGCCGGTAGAAGGCCTTCTCCACGTGGTAGTGCTCGCGCTTGCCGCGCACCAGCTCGTCGTAGAGCCGCCAGGTCTGCGGCGCGTCGTCGGGGTGCGTCCACTCGGTCGCCCTGCGGCCGCCGAGCGTCGGGTCGGCGATGCCGAACATGCGCATCAGCGCGTCGTTGACCTGGAGGACGTTGCCGTCCAGGTCGGCGATGCCGATGCCTATGGCGGCACCCTCGAAGACCGCGCGGAAGCGGGCCTCGCTGGCGTGCAGCGCCTCGGCCACCACGCCCTGCGCCTTCAGGGCGGCCTGCGCGATGGCCTCCTGCTCGGCCAGGGTCCTGGCCCGCAGCGCCCCGGCGAACCCGGCGGCCATGGCGTGCTGGAGCCGCGCCGAACGGGCCCGCAGGTCCTCGGGGTCGCCGTCCTCGCCGCAGTAGAGCACCAGGTAGGCGTCGACGCAGTCGAGCGTCCGGGCGAGCGCCTCGGGGTCGGTGCAGTGGGCGTCGACGAGTGCGGCGCCGACCGCCCGGGCCTCGGCGGCGTCGAAGCCGCGGGCGCGCAGCACCTCGCTCAGCCGGCGGGCCAGCGGCAGCAGTTGGTCCTCGAACTCGGGCCGGGTGGACGACGTCGAGGTCACCGGGAACACGGCCCGGCTCCAGATCGTCGCGAACCTGCGCAGTCTGTCCTCCGGCCCGTCCGGCTCCGCCTTCACGCCGTACGCCCCACGCCGGCGAACCCGGAGAACGCGTACGGGTCCTCGTCCTCCGGCGACCCCTCGGGCCGCCAGCGCGGCATCGGAACCAGTCCGGGTTCCACCATGTCGTACCCCTTGAAGAACCGCGCGATGTCGTCGCGCGAACGCATGATCAGCGGATTGCGGATGTCCCGGTACACGTCCACCGCTCCCCCGGCCCGCTCGGCGGGCAGCGGGATTCCCTCGTACGAGGCGTGCGTGAGCACGAGCAGGCTGCCGGGCGCGAGCGCGTCGCTCAGCTCGGCCACCGCCGCGTACGGGTCGTCCGCGTCTTCCACGAAGTGCAGTATGGCAACCAGCAGGAGGGCGACCGGTCGATTCAGGTCGATCAGCCCCCGCACCTGGGGGCTGCTGAGGATCTCCCGCGGTTTGAGGAGGTCCGCCGCCACGACTCCGGCGTCGTCGTTGCCCGCCAGGACGGCCTCGCTGTGGGCGACCGCCACCGGGTCGTGGTCGACGTACACGACGCGGGCGCCGGGGCGGGCGCGTCCGGCCACCTCGTGGACGTTGCCGAAGGTGGGGATGCCGGAGCCGATGTCCAGGAACTGGTCGATGCCCTCTTCGGCCGCGAAGCGCACGGCACGGCGCATGAACGCCCGGTTCGCCTGCATGATCTTGGGGAGCCCCGGCAGGAACTCCATGGCGCGGCGGGCGGCTTCCCGGTCGACCTCGAAGTTGTGCGAACCGCCCAGGTAGAAGTCGTAGATCCGGGACACGCTGGGCACCGAGATGTCGATGCTGCGGGGGGCCCAGGCGGGACGCTCCATCCAGTTCTCCAAGGCGTAGCCGGTCCGGTGTTCGAGCTGAGGCTACTGATCGCTCGCCAAAGGAGCGACCCCAAACGGAAATTGACCGTCCGTTCCCGGTCACTGCCTGCGGCACATGCGGGGCCCCAAGGCGCATCAAAGCGCACGAACGGGGCCGTCCCCTCCGTCTGGGTACGGAGGGGACGGCCCGCTGCGCGCGCCGAGGGCGGGGGCGGCTACTTCTTCGGCGCGCCGACCGGCTTCCCGTCGGGCTTGACGGCGTACCAGGTGCCGCCGACACCCTGCCCGTTGGTGTCACCGGCCTTCTTGTCGCCGGCGAAGGTGTAGATCGGCCAGCAGTCGATCGTCTGCTGGGCGGCGCCGTCGGGCCGGGTGAAGCTCATCAGGCCCTTCTTCTCCACACCCTTGGTGTCGTCGGCCTCGACGGGGGCGACGACCGGCCACTTCTCCAGGCAGGCGCCGGTGCACGCCGAGACGGGCTTCGGCCAGGCCTCGTCCTTCATGAAGCGGTACACGGTCATGCCGTTCTTGTCGACGACGATCTCGCCGAGCTTCGGATCCTCGCGGGTGGAGAGCCCGGCCAGGTCGGCGGCCTTGGCCTTCTTGCCGTCGGCGGCCAGCGCGAACCACTTGCCGCCGACCCCCTGGCCCTTGGCGTCCCCGGCGGCGGCGTCCTTGGCGTAGCGGTACGCGGGCCAGCCGCCGATGGTCAGCTGCTTGGTGCCGTCGGGGCGGGTGACCTCGCCGAGCAGGTCCTCGTCGATGCCCTCCCCGGCGAGGGCGTCGTCCGCGGCCACCGGCGGCCAGGCGGTGGCGCAGTCGTTCTCGCAGGTCGTCTTGGGAGGCTTGGCGGTGTCGGCGTCGAAGCGGTAGAGGGTGTGGCCCGCTCCGTCGGTCACCACCTCGCCGATCTCGGCGTTCGTGGACACGGACAGCTTGCCCGCGGGCTCCGGCGCGCTCGCCGAACCCTGGGGCTTGGCCGAGCCGTTGCCGATTCCGTCGCCGGCCCCCGCTCCGATGTCGCCGACGTCGCCGGGCGCGGCCGTGGCGCCCACGTTCTGGCTGCCGGTGGGGGCGCCGCCGTCCTGGCCGCACGCCGTCGTCAGCGCCAGCAGCACCGCAGCGCTCGCCACGAGTGAGGCGCTCCGCCAGGAGGTCTTCATCGTCAATCCCCGATCATGGTGAAGGTGTTGCGGCTCCCGTCCGGGCCGCCGCACGACACTGGGTACGCACGGGAGTGCCGGTTGTGTTCAACGGAGGGCGGGATTCTTTCCGGCGGCCACCGCACGCCGGATTCGTACACAGGTGCGGGGTCCGGCGCGGGCGGGCCTGCGGAGGTCAAACCGCTGGTCGGCCCGTGTCCCTCCTTCGGGGCAATCACCGGGCACTCGGGCGTGGCCCGGCGCGCCAGGCTCCATGATCTGCGTCGTGCATGGACCCGAACCGACCCGATCCGCCGCCGGCGGACGGGTGTTGGCCCTGGTGACGCTGACGTTCACGCTCGTCGGCGTGCCCGTCGGCACCGCGCAGGCGGACGCCTGCGCCTACGCGTCGACCGGACCGGACGGTACGCACGCGGTGGCGGTGGCCGGGAGCAGCGCCTCCTGGCCGACCTTCCCGCCGTGTCAGAAGCCGACGCCGACGCCGACGCCGACACCCACTCCGACTCCGACTCCGACGCCGACGCCGACGCCGACGCCGACGCCCGAGCCTCCGCCCCCGAAACCCACTCCTCCAC
>NZ_QHJH01000086.1 GCF_003947455.1 Streptomyces sp. WAC 04229
TCAGGGCGTTGACCAGGCGGGTCTTGAAGACCGTGCCCGAGCCGAAGTCGCCCTTGACCTGGTCGCCGAGGGAGCCGAGGAAGCCGCCGAGGTCGCCGCCGCCCGCGGCGCCCGTGGGCAGGCCCTGTTCCTGGTCTTCACCGCGCTCGCCGCGACCCTGCCGTTCTTCCTGCCGATGGCCGTCGGCGTCGTCGCGGGCGACGCGATCGCCGGCGAGTCCAGTGCGGGCACGCTGCGGTACCTCCTGGTCGCCCCGGCCGGGCGTACCCGGCTGCTGCTGACCAAGTACGCGACGGTGATCGCCTTCTGCCTCGCCGCCACCCTGGTGGTCGCGGTCTCGGCGCTCGCGGTCGGGGCGCTGCTCTTCCCGCTGGGCGACCTGGTCACGATCTCCGGCACCCGGATCGGCTACGCCGAGGGCCTGGGGCGCGCCCTGCTGATCGCCCTGGTGGTGGCCGCCTCACTGGTCGGTGTCGCGGCCCTCGGCCTGTTCGTCTCGACGCTGACGGGCAGCGGCATCGCGGCGATGGCGACCACCGTCGGGCTGCTGATCACGGTCCAGATCCTCGACCAGATCCCCCAGCTGCACGCGCTCCAGCCGTACTTCTTCTCGCACTACTGGCTGTCCTTCGCCGACCTGATGCGCGAACCGGTCTACTGGGACGACCTGCTGAAGAACCTGGGCCTCCAGGCCCTCTACGCGGCGGTCTTCGGCTCGGCGGCGTGGGCGCGGTTCACGTCGAAGGACATCACGGCGTAGGCACGGCCACCGGCTCCTCGTACGGGAACCGGGCGAGCGGCGCCTCCCGCGCGAAGAACGTCTTGGCGCGCGACAGCGCGTCCGTGTCCCGCAGCACGTCACCGGGCCGGCTGCCGTTGCCGAGCAGTACTCCGCCGAAGCGCATGCCCATGTAGGCCGCGGAGTTGCTGAGCGTGCCGACCAGCGGATCGGCGACCTCCTGCTCCTGGTGCGCCAGCGCGGTGACCCCCCACAGGGTGCGGCCGGCCAGGGTCGCCTTGAGGTCGAGGCCGGGCGTGCGCAGCCAGCCCGACCAGTGGTCGAGGTAGCGCTTGACCGGCGTGGACACCGAGTACCAGTACAGCGGCGACGCGATCACGAGGTCGGTCGCGGCGAGCGTGGCGTCGAGCAGCAGACCGGCGTTGCCCTCGGTGGGGCGCGTGTGGTCGCTGTCGTGCCGCAGGTCCTCGAACTCGGGCAACGGGTGCCGGGCCAGGTCGATCCAGCGCTGCTCGACGTCCGCGGGGAGCTGTTCGGCGGCCCGGCGGGCGAGCAGCTCGGTGTTGCCGTCGGGGCGGCTGCTGCCCAGCAGGAAGAGAAAACGGCGCGTCATGGTGTCCCCCGGAGTGATCGGCGATGAGTGGATACCAGCACATGCATTATATGCGTACGCATTCACTTGTCCATGCGTACGCATCTATCTATCGCCATTCGGGGGGAGCGGCCGGGCTCAGCGCACCAGCCGCGTGCGGCGGACCAGCGACTCCGTCCCCCGGGGCGGGCCCTCCGGCGTCCCGTCCAGGCGCCAGGAGGGCACCCACGGGACGCGGTGCACGTCCACGGCCGACTCGAGCAGCCGCACCCGCTGGGCGAGCGGCCGGGGAAGCCGCCCGGGCGCGTCCGCGACGAGGACGACGGAGTCGAGCCCGACCCCCGCCGGCACCCGTCCGAGCCGGAACTCCTCCACGGCCCGGCCGACGGCCGTGAGACCGGCCGCGTGCGTGCGGGCCACCAGCAGCACCGACGACGGGTCGCCGGGGCCGGGCCAGCCCCGCCCGCAGTCCTGCCCGCCGAACACTCCGGCGAGCGTCGTCACCCCGGCACCGCCGTGGACGCCGATCCAGGAGAAGCCCGGCGCTTCGGCGGGGGCGGGGGTGAGCGGCACTTCGGGGGCGGTCGGCCCCCGGTCGGGCGGCTCGGGCGCCGTCACCGGCCCGCGGATCCATATCTCCGGTCCCTGTCGCATGCCTGACCGCCTGCCCGCTCGCCCCTCGGCTCACGCACCCCGCCCACCGGCCCGGCACCGACCCGCCGATACGCGCGTGACCTCCTGGAACGAGCCTGTGACACCCCGGTGACGTGAGAATCGCGAGCGAGCGGAGAGACTCGACAGCAGGTGCAGGACTGGCATGACAGGCTCTGGACGGCAGGGAACACGGGACCGCCGACGGAAGCCGCCGATGAGTGGGGGAACGATGTCTCGACTCGGTCGCGACGAGCAGCGGGAACACGAGCGCGCCCAGCGCCCGCCGGACTCCGCGGCGACGCCGGTCGACGTGCGCGTGCCGGAGGCCGGTTCCGGCGCGCGGACCGCCACGCTCGACGGTGCGACGGTCGTCGCGGCGCCCGGCGAGGAGATCCAGAACGCCGTCCTGAACCGCCTCCACCGCCTCGCCCTGGCCGTCGGCCACCCCGTCCTCGCCACGATCCACGACCGGCGCATCGGCTACTCCGTCCCGCTCCGCGTCGACCCGGACGGCTCCAGCCACCTCGCCGCCGACCCGGTGCCGACGGCCCCCGAGGAGGAGGAGCAGGCGGCGGCCGGGTGGGACCGGCCCACACACGTCCTCCGGTCGCTGGAGGCCGTACGGGACAGCGCCCCGACGTTCCCGCTCCCGGCGGTGCCCGAAGCCGAACGGACGCCGTCCGGCGACTCCCCGCCGACGTTCACCTTCGGTCCGCTGCCGGGATCCTCCGGCGGTACGGCGCCGGGCACGGTGGCGCCGCCGACGGGGGAGTTCGGGCCGCCGCCGCGGATGGAGGGTGCCGGGGGCGCGAAGGGGGCGGCTCCGTCGGAGGCCGCGGGGCCGTTCGCCGGCGCCGGGTACGCGTCGGGGGGTGTGCCGTCGGGGGCTGCGCCGGTGCCCGGGGCCGCGTCGGAGGCCGAGGCGCCCGCGAGTGGCGTGCCCGTGAGCGAGCCGTACGTGTCCGAGCCCGCGGCCCGCCCCGCCGGCGGCCCCCGCCCGTTCGCCGGGCACGAGCCGGTCGCTGACGTGCAGCCGCTCGCTGACGCACAGCCGGCCGCTGACGCACAGCCGCTCGCCGGGACCGAGCCGATCGCCGTTGCCAAGCCGCTCGCCCAGACCGAGCCGATCGCCGTTGCCAAGCCGCTCGCCGACCCGGGCCCGTTCTTCGACCCCGACCCCAAGCCGACCCCCGCCCGCGGGTTCGACGCCGTGGCCGAGGCCGTACTCGGGGACGGGCCGCTCACCGCGCCCGGTGACTCGACCGCCCCCGCGCTGCTCGCGCAGCCGACCGCGCGGGTCAACGAGGCCGTCAAGGAGGGGCGTACGCAGGACGCGGCGCTGCTGGCGGAGCAGGCCGTGGCGGAGGCCTCGCAGACGCTGGGGCCGGAGCACCCCGAGGTACTCCGGCTCCGTGAACTCACGGCGTACATCGCCTACTTGTCCGGCGATCCCGACCGTGCCTTCCGCCTCTCCCTGGACCTGGCCCGGATACACCGCCGCGCGGGCGACGCCGAGGCCGCGTACGGCAACGTCCAGAGCGCGGCCACCGCCTGGCGTGCCGTACGCGACCCCGAACGGGGCATGGAGCTGGGGCAGGACCTGGTCCGCCTGTGGGACGAACTCGCCGCCGAGGAGGGCCCGGCCGCCGAGGACGCCGAGCAACTGGAGTCCGCCCGCACCCGCATGGGCCGCCTCGCCGACCGAGCCCGGGCCCAGGCCGGCTGACCGGGCTGCCCCGCCCAGGAGGGCCGTCCTACTGCGACAGTTCCCAGATCGCGTACGCGATGGCGTCGCCGTTGCGGTTCAGGGCCGTGTCGTTGATGTTGGCGGTCGTGTCGCAGGACGAGTGGTAGCAGCGGTCGAAGGGCTGGCCCGCGGTGCCGCCCCACTTGGCCGCCTGGGCGGACGTCTTGCGGTAGTCGGCGCCGCTGAAGAGGCCGCCGACGGGGACGCCCACGTTCTTGAAGGGCGCGTGGTCGGAGCGGCCGTCGCCCTCGGTCTCGATCTCGGTGGAGACGCCGATCCCCGCGAAGTAGTCCTTGAAGGTCTGCTCGATGGTGGGGTCGTCGTCGTAGACGAAGTAGCCGGGGTTGGGCGAGCCGATCATGTCGAAGTTCAGGTAGCCGCTGATCTTCGCGCGGTCGGCGGAGGAGAGACGGTTGACGTAGTAGCGGGACCCGACCAGTCCCAGCTCCTCCGCTCCCCACCAGGCGAAGCGCAGGTGTTTGGCGGGCTGGTAGCCGGACCGGGCCACGGTGAGCGCGGTCTCCAGGACGGCCGCGGAGCCGGAGGCGTTGTCGTTGATGCCGGGACCGGAGGCGACGCTGTCCAGGTGTGACCCGGCCATGACAACCTCATTCGCGTCACCGCCGGGCCAGTCGGCTATCAGGTTGTACCCGGTGCGGCCGGAGGAGGTGAACTGCTGGATGCTGGTGGTGAATCCGGCGGCGTCCAGCTTGGCCTTCACGTAGTCGAGCGAGGCCTTGTAGCCGGGGCGGCCGTGGGCGCGGTTGCCGCCGTTCGCCGCGGCTATCGACTGGAACTGGGCGAGGTGGGCCTTGACGTTGGCTATCGGCAGGTCGGGTGCGGCGGCGACGGCCGCCGGACCCTGGGCGGGGCCGGACCGCTCGGTGGCGGAGGCCACGCCGGTCACGGCACCGCCGGCCGCCAGTGTGACGACGGCGACGGCACCGGCCGTCAGCGCACGTCCGGACAGGGGGAGCTTCGGGTAGGGGAGCTTCATGTGGGGGGCTCCGGATTCCTAGGGAGTCCCTGGGGAGGGAACTCCACAGTGAATGGGGTGCCTGGATGGTGTGGCCGGGACTGACCGCCCGTCAAGACCGCTATTCGGCCATGACATCGCGGATATCGGAAGCTGCACCCCGCCAGTGGGCGGCCCCTTGTGGGACGGCGCGGACGGCAGGACGGCCCGGGCAACCCGAGCGGCACGGACGATCCCTAGTGAACGCAGAACTCGTTCCCCTCGGGGTCCGCCATCACCACCCACTCCCCGCCCTGCTCCCTCACCCGCCGCAGCACGCTCGCCCCCAGCGCCTCCAGCCGGCCGACCTCCGCCCCGCGTTCCCCTTCCCGGGAGTGCACGTCGAGGTGGACGCGGTTCTTGCCGGTCTTCGCCTCCGGTACGCGCTGGAACAGCAGCCGCCGCCCCAGCCCCGTCCCGCTCTCCTCGTCGTAGGGGTCGTCGGGGTGCCGTACGGCCACCAGGTCCCGCCATGCGCGGCGCCCGTGGGACTCCAGGGTCAGCTCCTCCGGTACGGCCCCGAGGCCCAGCAGTCTCCCGATGAGCGCGCTGTTGTCCTCCACCTCGTAGTGCAGGGCGGCGGCCCAGAAGTCCGCCTGCGCGTGCGGGGCGGCGGCGTCGATGACGATCTTGAAATGCAGGGGAGCGGGTCGTGGTGTCGAGGTCATGGACCAGTCATATGGGTCACGTGACCGAGCGGGCAACGGAATCGCCGGAGTCCCGCGCCGCTTCGCTCTCCTTGACCGGCGGCATGCCCGCGCCCGTCCGGTCCAGCTGCTCCCTGAGCGCCCGCGCGGTCCGGCGGGCCGTGCGCAGCGCGTCCCAGGTGAGCAGCGTCAGGGCCAGCCAGACCAGGGCGAAACCGGCCCAGCGCTCGGGAGGCATGGCCTCGTGGAAGTAGAGGACCCCGAGGGCGAACTGGAAGACCGGCGCCAGGTACTGCAGCAGCCCCAGCGTGGACAGCGGCACGCGGATCGCGGCCGCGCCGAAGCAGACCAGCGGGATCGCGGTGACCAGGCCGGTCGCGGCCAGCAGCGCCGAGTGCCCGACGCCCTCGGTGGTGAAGGTCGATCCGCCCTGCGTCGACAGCCACACCAGATAGCCGAGCGCGGGCAGGAACTGGATCGCCGTCTCGGCGGCCAGCGACTCCACGCCCCCGAGGTTGACCTTCTTCTTCACCAGGCCGTACGTGGCGAAGGAGAAGGCGAGGCAGAGGGAGATCCACGGCGGCTGTCCGTAGCCGACGGCGAGGACCAGGACGGCGGCGAAGCCGGTGCCGACCGCCGCCCACTGCGCCGGCCGCAGCCGCTCCTTGAGCAGCAGCACGCCCATCGCGATGGTGACCAGCGGGTTGATGAAGTACCCGAGCGAGGCCTCGACGACGTGGCCGCTGTTCACGGCCCAGATGTACACGCCCCAGTTGACGGTGATGACCGCGGCGGCCACGGTGACCAGGCCGAGCCTGCGCGGCTGCCGCAGCAGCTCACCGGCCCAGGCCCAGCGCCGTACGAAGAACAGCGCGACGGCGACGAAGACGAGGGACCACGCCATGCGGTGGGCGAGGATCTCCCCGGCCCCGGCGGGCTTGAGCAACGGCCAGAACAGCGGGACGAGCCCCCACAGCCCGTAAGCCGCGAAGCCGTTCAGCAGACCTATGCGCTGCTCACTCCTGGACGACCCGGCCACGGGCACCTCCTTTTCGCACACGGCATGCCGGGACGGACGCATGCCACGACGAAAGGTAGCGCCGCACCCGGCCGCCTGTCATGCCCGTATCGCCATACGGTCATGACAGGCGGGGTGTGTGCCGGGAGGAGGCGGGGCGGACCCGCGCGGGTGTCAGCGGTGGGGGCGGGCCCGCGCGGGCGTCAGCTCCTGACCGCGGCGGAGACCGCCTCGGCGAGCGGCGTGGTGGGGCGGCCGGTCAGCCGGGACAGGTCGCCGCTGGTGACGATCAGCTCGCCCTTCTCGATCGAGTCCTCCACCCCCGCGAGGATGGCGGCCAGCGGCGCGGGCAGTCCGGCGCCGGTCAGGATGCCGGTGTAGGTCTCGGCGGAGACGGGGGTGTAGGCGATCTCCTTCCCGGTCTGCCGGCTCAGCTCGGCGGCGTACTCGGCGTAGCCCCACGCCTCGTCGCCGCCCAGCTCGTACGCCTTGTTCTCGTGGCCCTCGCCGGTCAGTACGGCGACGGCGGCGGCCGCGTAGTCGGCGCGGGAGGCGGAGGAGATCCGGCCCTCGCCGGCCGCCTGCACGACGGCGCCGTGCTCCAGGACCGGGGCGAGCTGCTCGGTGTAGTTCTCGTGGTACCAGCCGTTGCGCAGTAGCACGTAGGGCACGCCCGAGCCGACGAGGACGTCCTCGGTGGCGCGGTGGTCGTCCGCGAGCGCGGCCTTGAGGCTGCTGGGCGCGCTGGTGTAGGCGAGCAGGGCGACGCCGGCCTTCTTCGCCGCGTCGATCACCACCGTGTGCTGTTGGACGCGGCCCTTGTCGAACTCGTTGCCGGAGATCAGCAGCACTCGGTCGCCGGGTGCGAACAGGCCGTCGAAGGTTTCCGGCGCGTTGTAGTCGGCGACCGCGAGCCGTACGCCGGCGGCGGCGAGGTCTGCGGCCTTGTCGCGGTCCCGGACGACCGCGGTGAGCTGGTCGGCCGGCACCTTCTCCAGTAGCTGCCGCACGACGTGGCGGCCGAGGTGTCCGGTGGCTCCGGTGACGACGATGCTCATGGGTTCAGTACTCCTTGTGGGGTGCGATGCCACCAACCATAGGAGCTGCGCTAACTTCTGGACAGTGCCCACCTTGAAGTAAGGTACTTACGTTTGGGTAAGCGTCAGGGCCCGGGCGTTCTCCGCCCGGGCCCCTCGGTTCTCGTCGGTACTCGCCAGTGGTCGCTCTCAGCCGACGACCGTCCAGGTGTCGTTGCCCGCGAGCAGCGCCGCGAGGTCGCCCTTGCCGTCCCGCTCGATGGCGGCGTCGAGCTGGTCGGACATGAGCGTGTCGTAGACCGGTCGCTCCACCGAGCGCAGCACACCGATGGGCGTGTGGTGCAGGGTGTCCGGGTCGGCCAGCCGGGAGAGGGCGAAGGCCGTGGTCGGCGAGGTGGCGTGGGCGTCGTGGACCAGGACGTCCGCCTCGTTGTCCGCGGTGACGGTGACGACCTTCAGGTCGCCGGTCCCCGGATCGCGCACCACGCCCTTTGCGTCGTCGGTGCCGAAACGGATCGGCTGCCCGTGCTCCAGCCGGATCACCGCCTCCTCGGCCCGCTCCCGGTCCTTGAGGGCGTCGAACGCGCCGTCGTTGAAGATGTTGCAGTTCTGGTAGATCTCGATCAGCGCCGTGCCCGGGTGCTCGGCCGCCTGGCGCAGCACCTCGGTGAGGTGCTTGCGGTCCGAGTCGACGGTCCGGGCGACGAAGGACGCCTCCGCGCCGATCGCCAGCGAGACCGGGTTGAAGGGCGCGTCCAGCGACCCCATCGGGGTCGACTTGGTGATCTTCCCGACCTCGGAGGTGGGGGAGTACTGGCCCTTGGTCAGCCCGTAGATCCGGTTGTTGAACAGCAGGATCTTGAGGTTGACGTTGCGACGCAGCGCGTGGATGAGGTGGTTGCCGCCGATGGAGAGCGCGTCGCCGTCACCGGTGACGACCCAGACGGACAGGTCGCGGCGGGAGGCGGCGAGCCCGGTCGCGATGGCAGGGGCGCGGCCGTGGATGGAGTGCATCCCGTACGTGTTCATGTAGTACGGGAACCGGGAGGAGCAGCCGATGCCGGAGACGAAGACGATGTTCTCCTTCGCCAGGCCGAGCTGGGGCATGAAGCCCTGCACGGCGGCGAGGATGGCGTAGTCGCCGCAGCCGGGGCACCAGCGCACTTCCTGGTCGGACTTGAAGTCCTTCATGGACTGCTTGCCCTCGGCCTTGGGGACGAGGTGGAGCAGCGCGTTGGCGTCAGTCATCGATGGCCTCCTTCAGCACCGCGGCGAGCTGCTCCGCCTTGAACGGCATGCCGTTGACCTGGTTGTACGACTGGGCGTCGACCAGGTACTTCGCCCGGATGAGGGCGGCGAGCTGACCGAGGTTCATCTCGGGGACCACCACCTTGTCGTACCGCTTCAGCACCTCGCCCAGGTTGGGCGGGAAGGGGTTGAGGTGGCGGAGGTGGGCCTGCGCGATCGGCACCCCGGCCGTGCGCAGCCGGCGCACGGCCGCGGTGATGGGTCCGTACGTCGAGCCCCAGCCCAGCACCAGGGTCCGCGCCCCGCCCGGGTCGTCGACCGCCAGGTCGGGGACGTCGATGCCGTCGATCTTGGCCTGCCGGGTGCGGACCATGAAGTCGTGGTTGGCCGGGTCGTACGAGATGTTCCCGGAACCGTCCTGCTTCTCGATGCCGCCGATCCGGTGCTCCAGACCGGGGGTGCCCGGCACGGCCCAGGGGCGGGCCAGGGTCTGCGGATCGCGTTGGTACGGCCAGAAGACCTCGGTGCCGTCGTCCAGCGTGTGGTTGGGGCCCTGCGCGAACTGGACCGCCAGGTCCGGCAGCTCGTCCGGCTCCGGGACCCGCCAGGGCTCGCTGCCGTTGGCCAGGTAGCCGTCGGACAGCAGGAAGACCGGGGTCCGGTACGCCAGCGCGATCCGGGCCGCCTCCAGCGCCGCACTGAAGCAGTCCGCCGGGGTGCGCGGTGCGACGATCGGGACCGGCGCCTCGCCGTTGCGCCCGTACATCGCCTGCAACAGGTCGGCCTGCTCCGTCTTGGTCGGCAGACCGGTGGACGGCCCGCCGCGCTGGATGTCCACGACCAGCAGCGGCAGTTCGAGGGAGACCGCGAGTCCGATCGTCTCGCTCTTGAGCGCCACGCCGGGACCGGAGGTGGTGGTCACCGCCAGTGAGCCGCCGAACGCGGCGCCCAGCGCGGCGCCGATGCCCGCGATCTCGTCCTCGGCCTGGAAGGTCCGCACCCCGAAGTTCTTGTGCCGGCTCAGCTCGTGCAGGATGTCCGAGGCCGGGGTGATCGGGTACGAGCCCAGGAAGAGCGGCAGGTCCGCCTGGCGGGAGGCCGCGATCAGACCGTAGGACAGGGCGAGGTTCCCGGAGATGTTGCGGTACACCCCCGGCGGGAACGCCGTCGCCGCCGGCGCCACCTCGTAGGAGACCGCGAAGTCCTCCGTGGTCTCCCCGAAGTTCCAGCCCGCGCGGTACGCCGCGATGTTGGCCGCGGCGATGTCCGGCTTCTTCGCGAACTTCGTGTTCAGGAACTTCTCCGTGCCCTCGGTGGGCCGGTGGTACATCCAGCTCAGCAGCCCGAGCGCGAACATGTTCTTGCTGCGCTCGGCCTCCTTGCGGCTGAGGTCGAAATCCTTGAGGGCCTCGACGGTCAGCGTCGTCAGCGGCACCGGATGCAGGTGGTAGCCGTCGAGGGAACCGTCCTCCAGCGGCGACGTGTCGTAGCCGACCTTCTGCATCGTCCGCCGGGTGAACTCGTCCGTGTTGACGATGATCTCCGCGCCCCGCGGCAGGTCGCCGACGTTCGCCTTCAGCGCGGCCGGGTTCATCGCGACCAGCACGTTGGGGGCGTCGCCCGGGGTGAGGATGTCGTGGTCGGCGAAGTGCAGCTGGAAGGACGAGACGCCGGGCAGGGTGCCGGCGGGCGCCCGGATCTCGGCCGGGAAGTTCGGCAGCGTCGACAGGTCGTTGCCGAACGACGCGGTCTCCGAGGTGAAACGGTCGCCGGTGAGCTGCATCCCGTCGCCCGAGTCCCCGGCGAACCTGATGATCACCCGGTCCAGCCGGCGGACGTCCTTCGCCCCGACCGGTTTGCGCTGCGCTCCCACGACGGTCTCGTCGGTTCCGTCGGCCTGCTCCGCTGGGCTGCTGACCTGGCTGGTCACTGAACTGGACCTCCCTCGAGACGGCTGTCCGGGGACAGGTCTCCCACGACCGTCCCGGGATCAACCCTACGTCCGCGGATGCTGACTTCCGGTGGAGATTCGCATGATGGACACGACTTCGAGATCGCCCACAGCCCCGTGAATCCGCGAAAACCCCGCCCCTCGACACCGATGAGGACGTCCCCCGCCCGCGCTCCGGTTTCTCATTCGTCCGGATGAGCCGGACGAATGAGAGGCCCGCCGGGCCCGGTGTGAGGCCCCTGGGGGGCAGGAACCGGGAGTCACGAATTGAGGTACGTGAGCACGGCCAGCACCCGTCGGTGATCACCGTCGCTCGGGGACAGACCCAGCTTCATGAAGATGTTGCTGACGTGCTTCTCGACCGCCCCGTCGCTCACGACGAGCTGCCGGGCGATCGCCGAGTTCGTCCGGCCCTCGGCCATCAGCCCCAGCACCTCCCGCTCCCGCGGGGTCAGCCCCGCCAGCACGTCCTGCTTGCGGCTGCGCCCGAGCAACTGCGCGACCACCTCCGGGTCCAGCGCGGTCCCCCCGTCCGCCACGCGCACCACGGCGTCCACGAACTCCCGCACATCGGCCACCCGGTCCTTGAGCAGATAACCGACGCCCCGGCTGGAACCGGCCAGCAGTTCCGTGGCGTAGCGCTCCTCCACGTACTGCGACAGCACCAGCACCCCGAGGCCCGGATGCGCCTTGCGCAGCCGCACCGACGCGCGCACTCCCTCGTCCGTGTGCGTCGGAGGCATCCGCACGTCCGCGACCACGACGTCCGGCAGCTCGCCCTGCGCGTCCAGCTCGGTGATGGTCTTGATCAGTGCCTCACCGTCGCCGACACCGGCCACGACCTCGTGCCCGCGGTCGGTCAGCAACCGGGTCAGCCCCTCCCGGAGCAGCACTGAATCCTCGGCGATGACCACCCGCACCCTGTCCTCCACGATTTTTCGGCCCCCCACAGCCCGTCCGCCTCACGGTCCCCGCGGCCCACGCCGCGTCCACGAACCGTTCGTACGACAGGTCCAGCATTCCAGCATCGGAGGCCGGATGCCCCGGGGCGACGGGAAGAGGACGGCAAGTCCCGGCCGTACAGTCCGGCTTCGGCTTCACGATGGCCGGATTTCGACCCGGGGACGAACGGGTCACCCCAGCCCCCGGCCGCCCGGAGTGGCGTGGGGGAGAGCCTGGGGGGGGGCGCCGCCGCGCCTCAGCCTGATATCGGCTCGGTCCGCCACGGCAGCTCGGCGGTCACCCGCGTCGGCCCCCCGGCCGGAGAGTCCACCACCAGGATCCCGTCCACCGCGTCGAGCCGCTCCGCCAGTCCGGCGAGTCCCGAGCCGGCCGTCACGTCCGCCCCGCCGACGCCGTTGTCCACGACCTGGAGCAGCAGCCGGTCCTCCACCCGCCACACCTCCACGGCCGCCGCCGTGGCCCGCGCGTGCTTGCTGATGTTCTGCAGCAGCTCCGACACCGTGAAGTACGCGATGCCCTCGATCGCCGATGCCGGCCGCTCGGTGAGGTCGACCTCCACCCGCACCGGCACGGTGCAGCGGGAGGCGACCGAGGAGAGCGCCGCGTCCAGACCGCGGTCGGTGAGTACCGCGGGGTGGATGCCCCGGGCCAGGTCCCGCAGCTCCTGAAGGGCCGTCTTCACCTCGCCGTGCGCCTCCTCCACCATGATCGCCGCCGCCCGCGGATCCTCCTGCAGCTTCTCCTTCGCCAGGCCGAGATCCATGGCCAGGTTGACCAGGCGGGCCTGTGCCCCGTCGTGCAGGTCGCGCTCGATGCGCCGCAGGTCGGCGGCGGCCGTGTCCACCACGACCCCGCGGTCCGACTCCAGCTCCACGACCCGCGTCGCCAGTCGCGACGGTCCGAGCAGCCCGTGGACCATCACCCGGTCCACCGTCGTCAGCGCCCGCACGATCCACGGCGTCGCCAGCGTGAACAGCAGCCCGACCAGCGCGGTCACGCCGATCTCGAACGGGTTGTCCAGGTAGATCCGGTGCGTCTCGTCGCCGTAGAGCTGGAGCCCGTCCTGGCCCGCGTACATCGGGAACACCCAGAACCAGAGCGGGTACGTCAGCATCGCCCACCCGACCGCCCAGAAGTTCACGGCGACCACGAACGAGAACACCGCCCACGGGAACTGCAGAAACGCGTACAGCAGGCTCCGCCAGGAGGTGCCGCTCTTGAGCACGGCGCCCATCCAGCCCATCGCACCGCGCTTGCGCACCCGCAGCGGCTCCGGGTCGGCCACGTCGAGCCCCAGCAGCGCCCGGGCCCGCGCCCGCTCCATCACCCCGAAGCCCCGGCACCCGGCGAGCGCCGCCGCCAGCACCGGCACACCCAGGAACGTCACCAGCAGGCCCGCTCCCAGCGACACCATCGTGACCGCGTAGGTGAAGAGCAGGATGCTGACCGGCAGACCCACCAGCACGTAGCCGAACTCCCGCCAGCTGCGAGCCTCGAACGGTGCCCGCAACCCGGCCGGCAGCCGGTGGCGGCGCGCCCCGGTGTCCCCGGGGAATCCGGGCCCGCTCCCGAACCCGTAACCCTGTCCGTATTCCGTGGCCATCGGTGCCGTCCTTCTCCTCGTCCTACGGCTCTGCTGTCGTAACTCCAGCCTCCTCGCCCGCGCCTGAACGGACCATGGAGCCCGTCGGCGTCTGGAGAGGGGGGTTTTCCCTACCTCGGGCCCCGAGACCTCGGTCGGGGAGGAGCGCACGCCCGTGTGCCCCGCGTGTGGGGCGCGGTGTCGTCCGTCACCGCGTCCCGGACGTGCGCCGCGCGTGGCCGGCGTCGGACGTGCCGGTAGCCGCGTCCGCCGCCGTGCGGTCGCGCCACGGCAGCTCGGCCGTGATCGCCGTCGGGCCGCCCTCCGGCGAGTCGACGACGAAGAGGCCGTCGACCGCGGAGAGCCTGTCGGCGAGGCCCTTCATCCCCGTACCGGCGTCGAGGCGTGCGCCGCCCCGGCCGTCGTCCCCCACCTGTATGAGCAGACGGTCGGACGACCGCCACACCTCCACGGAGGCGGATCGCGCCCCGCTGTGCTTGCTGACGTTCTGGAGCAGCTCCGAGACGGTGAAGTACGCGATGCCCTCGATGGCCGGCGCCGGACGCTCAGCCAGGTCCACGGCCACCCTGACCGGCACGGTGCAGCGGGAGGCGACCGAGGAGAGCGCCGCGTCCAGACCGCGGTCGGTCAGGACGGCAGGGTGGATGCCCCGCGCCAGGTCCCGCAACTCCTGAAGGGCCAGCTTCACCTCGCCGTGCGCCTCGTCGACCATCGCCGCCGCCGCGTCGGGATCCTCGAGGAGCTTCTCCTTGGCCAGACCCAGCCCCATGGCCAGGTTGACCAGGCGGGCCTGCGCCCCGTCGTGCAGGTCGCGCTCGATGCGCCGCAGGTCCGCCGCGGCCGTGTCCACCACGACCCCCCGGTCCGACTCCAGCTCGGCGATCCGCCGCTCCAGCTCGTCGGACGGGGACAGCAGCGCGCGCACCATCGCCCGGTCGGCGTTGGCCAGGCCCCGCGCGATGAACGGCAGCACCGGCCACAGCACGAACAACGACGTCAGCGTGATGACGAAGGTGACCACGCCCCAGGGGAGCCGCATGAAGTCGTACAGGACCGCGCGCCAGCCCACCGGGTCCTTCAGCGCCATCCACAACTGGGGAAAGAACCCGCCCCCGCCGTGCAACGGCAGCGGACTGGGCTCCTCCACCCGCACTCCGAGCAGCGCCCGGGCCCGCGCCCGCTCCAGCTTGCCGAGCTGACGCGCGCCGAGCAGTCCGGCCGCCAGCAGCGGCAACCCGATCACCGTGACCGTCAGCCCGACCCCGACGAACAGCATCGTCGAGACATAGACGAAGCCGAGCAGCGACGCCGGGAAGTTCGCCAGCAGGTGGGCGATCTCTTTCCAGGTGTGCCGGTCGAAGGCGAGACGGGCCGGCGGCGGGCGGTCGCCGTCCGCCCCACCGGCGGTCCCGGCGGGGAGCGAAGTCGCGAGGTGTTCGATCATACGGATCAGCGTGCCGTGCGGCACGGCACCGCGCCATGAGGTGGACCGCCGGGATGTACTGAGGAAAACCCCACCTCGGCCCCGGCCCACGTCTCAACGTACGACGGGCTGCTTACCGTCTCTTTATCAGGCCCTAGACTCCCGTGCGTACAGATCGTCGAGCAGCAGGCGTTGAGGACAGGGATCGAGGGGACGCACGTGCCGGAACCGACCGTCGGGCTCGCCGCGGACTACTTCCAGTCCTACTCGGTCGTCGCACTGCTCGCCGCGGTGGGCGTGCTCTTCGTCGCCGTGGCCTTCGGAGCGGGGCGGCTGCTGCGGCCCGTAATCCCGACGCCCGAGAAGCTGCTGACGTACGAGTGCGGCGTGGACCCCGTCGGCGAGGGCTGGGCACACACCCAGGTCCGCTACTACGTCTACGCGTTCCTCTACGTCATTTTCGCGGTCGACTCGATCTTCCTCTTCCCCTGGGCGACGGTCTTCGCCGATCCTGGTTATGGAGCGACGACCCTCGTGGAGATGTTCATCTTCCTGGGCTTCCTGGCCGTGGGCCTGCTCTACGCATACAAGAAGGGCGTCCTGTCGTGGACGTGAACCCCTCCGGACCCGTACCGCTCCCGGAGCCCGTACCGCTCCCCGAACCGAAGCGGCTGGGCACCCTCGCGCGCCTGGCCCCCGAGCCGATGAAGGTCGTCCTGAACTGGGGCCGCCGGTACTCCCTCTGGGTCTTCAACTTCGGTCTCGCCTGCTGCGCGATCGAGTTCATCGCCGCGTCGATGGCCCGCCACGACTTCATCCGGCTCGGCGTCATCCCCTTCGCACCGGGCCCCCGACAGGCCGACCTGATGGTCGTCTCGGGCACGGTGACCGACAAGATGGCGCCCGCCGTCAAGCGCCTGTACGAGCAGATGCCCGAGCCCAAGTACGTCATCTCCTTCGGCGCCTGCTCCAACTGCGGCGGCCCGTACTGGGACTCCTACTCCGTGACGAAGGGCGTCGACCAGATCATTCCCGTCGACGTCTACGTTCCCGGCTGCCCGCCGCGCCCCGAGGCGCTCCTCCAGGGGATCCTCAAGCTCCAGGAGAAGATCGCACGGGAGTCGCTGGGGGAGCGGTACGGCATGTCGGGACGGCCGTCGACGGCCGCGCTGCAGAGCGGACTGGTGCGACCGCCGGGACCGGAATCGGGACCGGGACCGGAATCGGGATCGGGATCGGCATCGGGGGGTGCGCGATGACGGCGGTCGGTTGGCTGCCCGCAGGCCCCGAGGAGCTCTTCGGCCCCGAAGCCACGGCCGAGGAGTCGTACGACGTCCTGACCGTCGACGTACCGCCGACCTCCTGGATCTCCGCCCTGGAGACCGCGCGTGACCGGCTGGGCTGCACGTACTTCGACTGGCTGAGCGCGGTCGACGAGCCGGGCACGGGGTTCCGCGTCGCGGCACACGTCGTCGCCCTCGGCCCCGTAGTACGCCGGCTGCTGCTGCGCACCACGGTCCCGCACGAGTCCCCGGCCCTGCCCACCGCCGTCGCGGTGTACGCGGGCGCGGCCTGGCACGAGCGCGAGACCCACGAGATGTTCGGCGTCGAGTTCGCGGACCATCCCGGGCTGGACCACCTGCTCCTGCCGGAGGGCTTCGAGGGCCACCCGCTGCGGAAGGACTTCGTCCTCGCGGCCCGCGTGGCCAAGGCCTGGCCCGGCGCCAAGGAACCGGGCGAGTCCGACCACGGCGGACCCCGTCGCCGCCAGATGCTGCCGCCTGGCGTCCCCGACCCCAACGAGTGGGGCCCGCAGAAGGGCCAGCTGCCGCCCGCCCCGGCCCGCCCGGCACGTGGCGCGGGACGCGCGGCCACACAGCGCCCGGCTCGCGCGGCCGGTGACCGGCCGGTCCGCCGGACCCGTACGGCGGGCGAGGGCTCCGCCAGTCAGGCATCGCCGCCCGGCACCGGCACCGGCACCGACACGGGCACCGGCACCGGCACCGAAGCGTCGTTCACTCCGCGTCGCTCCCGTACGGCGGCGGAGGGCTCGGCGAGCCAGACGCCCATGGCCGATCAGACGTCGCCGGCCGACGAGTCTTCGGTGGCTCCGGCGCCCCGACGCAGCCGAAGCGCGTCGCAGGGCTCGGCGAGCCAGCGGGCCGCCACCGACGCGGGACAGCCGGAGAAGACCGGGTCGTCCGGCGAGGCCCCCGCCTCCGCACCCCGCAGCCCCGACGCCCCGTGGCATCACGACCGCCCGGCGTTCGACGAGCCGGCGGACAAGCGCGCCGAGGGCGACGCCTCCAGGGAGCCGCAGACTCCTGACGAGCCGGTCGACCCGGACGAGCCCCGGGAGTCGGACCGGAAGAGTCCCGAGAGCTCGGAGAGCCCCGAGAGCCCCGAGAGCGAAAACCCCGAGAGCCCCACAGGAGGCCCGCGGTGAACGACGCCTTCGACGTCACCCTGCGCCTCCTGATCGTGTTCGTCGTCTTCCTCACCTTCCCCTTGATCGTCGGCCAGACCGAGCACAAGGTGATGGCCCACATGCAGGGCCGCCTCGGCCCGATGTACGCCGGCGGCTTCCACGGCTGGGCCCAGCTCGTCGCGGACGGTGTGAAGTTCGCGCAGAAGGAGGACGTGGTCCCCGCCGACGCGGACCGCCGTGTCTTCCAGCTCGCCCCCGCCGTGGCCCTGCTGCCGTACCTCCTGGTGCTCCTCGCCATCCCCATCGGCCCCGGCGAGGGCGCGGTCGGCCAGGTCGTCGACGCGGGCGTCTTCTTCGTGCTCGCCGTGATGGGCGTCGGCGTCCTCGGCTCGCTCATGGCCGGGTGGTCCTCCGCCAACAAGTTCTCCCTCCTCGGCGGCCTGCGCACCGCCGCCCAGCTCCTCGCGTACGAACTCCCGATGCTGCTCACCGCCGCCTCGGTGGCCATGGCGGCCGGCACGGTCTCGCTCGTCGGCATCCTGAACGCCTTCGAGTGGTGGTGGCTGCCCTGGCAGATCGTCGGCGCGATCGTCTTCTTCGTCGCCGGGCTGGCCGAGCTGCAACGCCCTCCGTTCGACATGCCGGTCGCCGACTCGGAGATCATCTTCGGCGCCTACACGGAGTACACCGGCCTGCGCTTCGCCCTGTTCCTCCTCGCCGAGTACGCCGGGATCGTCGTCCTGTGCGGCCTGACCACGGTCCTTTTCTTGGGCGGCTGGCACGGGCCCTGGGGCGCGGACGGCCTGGGCTGGGTGTGGACCCTGCTGAAGACGGCCATCCTCGCCTTCCTCGTGATCTGGCTGCGCGTGACCTACCCGCGACTGCGTGAGGACCAGCTCCAGAAGCTCTCCTGGACCCTCCTCGTCCCCCTCTCCCTCGCCCAGATCGCCCTCACCGGCACCGTCAAGGTGGTGATCCAGTAACCATGGCCCCCATCCCCGGCTCGGGCCTGGCCAAGGGCCTGGCCGTCACCCTCCGCACGATGACGAAGAAGACCGTCACCGAGCAGTACCCGGACGCCCCGCCCGAACTTCCGCCCCGCACCCGCGGCGTGATCGGCCTGTTCGAGGAGAACTGCACGGTCTGCATGCTGTGCGCCCGCGAGTGCCCCGACTGGTGCATCTACATCGACTCCCACAAGGAGACGGTCCCGGCGGCCACCCCCGGTGGACGCGACCGCAGCCGCAACGTCCTCGACCGATTCGCCATCGACTTCTCCCTGTGCATGTACTGCGGTATCTGCATTGAGGTCTGTCCTTTCGACGCCCTGTTCTGGTCCCCGGAGTTCGAGTACGCCGAGACGGACATCCGTGACCTCACCCACGAGCGCGACAGGCTCCGCGACTGGATGTGGACCGTCCCGGCCCCGCCGGCCCTCGACCCCGGCGCCGAGGAACCGAAGGAACTCGCCGCCGCCCGCAAGGCCGCCGACAAACTGGCGGCCCAGCAGGAGTCGGCCCTGCAGGAGTCGGCCCTGCAGGAGGCACCCGCCGCCCCCGAGCAGCCGAAGCCGGAACAGGAGGGCCGGGAATGACCCTCGCCGCGACCGTCCGCCACCTGGCCGCGGACCCCACGACCACGGCCGCCGAAGCACACGGCTTCCTCTCGCCGACCGGCGTCGAGATCGCCTTCCTCCTCGTCGGCCTGGTCACATTCGGCGCCGCCGTCCTCACCGTCACCACCCGGCAGCTCGTCCACGCCGCCCTGTGGCTGGTGGTGGCCCTCGGCGGCCTGGCCGTCGAGTACCTGTTGCTCACCGCCGAGTTCATCGCCTGGGTGCAGGTACTCATCTACGTCGGGGCGGTCGTCGTCCTCATCCTGTTCGGGCTGATGCTCACCAGGGCGCCCATCGGCCGGTCTCCGGACGCCGACTCCGGCAACCGCTGGGCGGCCCTCACCGTGGCCGTGGCCGCCGCGGCGGCCCTCGTGTGGGTCGTCATCGACGCCTTCCGCGCCACCTGGATCGACCTGGACGGCCCGGCGGCCGGCTCGACCGCCGTCACCGGAGCGAGTCTCTTCCAGAACTGGGTCCTCCCCTTCGAAGCCCTCTCCGTCCTTCTCCTCGCCGCGCTGGTCGGCGCGATCGTCCTGTCCCGCAAGGCCAAGGCGGACCGCGCCAGCGACGCGCCCGAGGCCGACGGCCTCAGGACTCACGCGTCCAGGACCGGCGGGCCCAAGATCGATGCGTCCAAGACCGACGCGCCCGCCCCGAACGCCGCGGCCAAGGGCGGTGACCGCTGATGCACCTCGCCTATCCCGCCGTCCTCTCCGCCCTCCTGTTCTGCACGGGCCTCTACGGCGTCCTGGCCCGCCGCAACGCGATCCTGGTCCTGATGTCGGTCGAGCTGATGCTCAACGCCGTCAACCTCAACCTGGTCGCCTTCGACGTCTGGCTCAGCAAGGCCGCCGAGGAGACCCTGCACTCCGGCCAGGCCCTGACCCTGTTCACGATCGCCATCGCGGCCGCCGAGATCGGCATCGGCCTGGCGATCGTGCTCGCCGTCCACCGCAACCGCGGCACCGCCGACATCGACAGACTGCGCGACACCGCCGAGGGCCACGAGCCGGCCGACCCCGACACCGACAACCCCGCGACCGGGACGGCCGCCGAGAAGGCTGAGGCCACCGCGTGACCACGACCACCCTCGCCGTACTCGTCCCCCTCCTACCCTTCCTCGGAGCCGCCGCCGGCCTCCTGCTGGGCCGCACGGCGCCCGGCTTCGTCCGCCCACTGGCCGTCCTGCCGACCCTGGCCGCCCTCGTCCTCGCCGTCCTGGTCGCCTCCCGCCAGGGCGGTGGCCGGGCCGTGGACGCCGCCACGGAGCTGACGCCCACCGGTTCCGTCCCCGTCGAACTCGCCCTGCACATCGACGGCTTCGCCGCCCTCGTCGCCGTCCTGGTCGGCACCGTCGCCACCTGCGTGCAGATCTACTCGACGGGCTACCTGCGCGACGACCCGCGCTACCCCTCGTACGCCGCGCTCGTCTCCCTGTTCACCTCCGCCATGTTCCTCGTCGTCTACTCCGGCGACCTGATGGTGCTGCTGGTCGGCTGGGAAATCATGGGCATCTGCTCGTACTTCCTGGTCGGCCACTACTGGGAGACCCCGGAGGCGCGCGCCGCCTCCCTCAAGGCCTTCCTGGTGACCAAGCTCGGTGACGTCCCCTTCCTGATCGGTCTGCTCGCACTGGCCACCGAGGCCGGTTCCTTCCGCATCACGAAGATCCTCGGCGCCGTCGCGAACGGTTCCCTCGACAATCCGACGCTGATCGCCCTGCTGCTCCTGGCCGGTGTGGCGGGCAAGTCGGCGCAGTTCCCGCTGCACACCTGGCTCCCCGACGCGATGGCGGGCCCGACGCCCGTCTCCGCGCTGATCCACGCCGCGACCATGGTCGCCGCCGGTGTCTACTTCGTCGCCAGGCTCCTCCCTCTCTTCGAGGCCTCACGGGCCGCGATGGTCGTCCTCGCCGTCATGGCCGCCGTCACGATGGTCGGGTCGGCGCTCGCCGCGCTCGCCCAGGACGACATCAAACGCGTCCTCGCCTACTCGACGATCGGACAGCTCGGCTACCTGACCGGAGCCCTCGCCGCCGGCGACCGAGGTGCCGCCGTCTTCCACCTCCTCACGCACGGCGCCTTCAAGGCGCTGCTCTTCCTCGCCGCCGGCGTGATCATCCACGCCGCCGGCACCAACTCGCTGGCTGCCATGTCCCGCATGAGGGGCTTGCGCGACCGCGTCCCCGACGCGTACTGGACGATGAGCGTGGCGCTGCTCGCCCTCGCCGCGATCCCTCCCTTCAGCGGCTTCTTCTCCAAGGAGTCCGTCCTCGGTGCCGCGGAGCACGTCGCGACCGGCCACACCGAGCACGCACCCGGCGCCGCGGGCTGGACGGTCCTCCTCGCCGGGCTGATCACGGCCCTGCTCACCGCCGCGTACGCGACGCGCCTGTGGCTGCTGGCCTTCCACGGGCGGGGCGCCGAAGCCCCCGACCACGGCCGGCAGCCGGTGGTCATGAACGCCGTGCTCTGGGCGCTCGCCATCCCTTCACTCGCTCTCGGCGGGCTCGCCTTCCGTCTGCTGCCCGACTGGTTCGACGGCCAGGACCTCACCCCGACCCTCACCACCTCCGTGCTCGGCACGGGCGTGGCCCTGACCGGCGGCATCGTGACCTACGCGGCTTGGCGGCACACCACCGCGTTCGCGGCGCGAGTCCCGCTCGGCGCGGTCGCGGCCCACCCGGAGGGCGACGCCGCACGGGTGGAGGCCGAGGCCATCGCCAGTCACGAGCCCGCCTACGGCAACGTCGCCTCCGCCCCCGACCCGTCGGATCCCGGACGGCTCCTGCTGGGCCCGCTGCACCGGCACGCGGCCGCCGGCTTCCACCTGGACGCGGTGTACACGACCCTCTTCGTCCGGCCCGTCCAGGCCGGCGCGAGTCTCGTGCGGTTCCTCGACCGAGAGGTCGTCGACACCTACGTACGCGGGGCGGTCGCCCTGCCCCGCTGGCTGGGGGCCGCCGTACGCCGTGCCCAGACCGGCAATGTGCAGACCTATGTGAGCGCGCTGCTCGCCGGCACCGTCGTCCTCGCGGTCGCCGCCGTCCTCGTCGCCACGGGAGCGTGAGCAGGCGTGATCGATATCAACGAGTCCGTGATGCAGTTCCTTCTGGCGTTCGTCGTCGTCGGCCCGCTTCTGGGGGCCGCCGCCGCTCTGCTGCCCGCCCCTCCCGGGCTGAAGGGGAAGTCGCCCGAGCAGGCCGTACTGCGGCACGGCGTCACCGTCACCGGCGCCGTCCTCGTCGCCGCGATCGTCCTCCTGCTCGGCTTCGACCACGACCATCCGTCGAAGATGCAGGCCAGCACGGACATCAGCTGGATCCCCGCACTCGACGTGCGCATCCACCTCGGCATCGACGGCATCTCCCTCCCCCTTCTGGTCCTGACCGCGCTGCTGACCTTCCTGTGCGCGCTCTACTCGTACTTCAAGCAGCGGCAGGAGCCGCCGACGGAGCCGCGGGTCGCGGGCCACGGCCCGAAGGGCTTCGTCGCGCTGCTGCTCGTCCTCGAGTCCGGCACCCTCGCGACCTTCGCCGCCCTCGACCTGATCCTGTTCTTCCTCGCCTTCGAGATGGTCCTCATCCCGATGTACTTCCTCATCGCCCGCTGGGGCGGCGAGGGACGGGCCGGGGCCGCCTGGAAGTTCATCCTCTTCACGCTCCTCGGCTCCGTCGTCATGCTGCTCGGCCTGCTCCTGATCGGAATCACGGCGGGCACATTCGACATGGTGGCACTCGCCACTGACAACGGCCGGTCGCTGACCACATCCGTGCAGGTCATCGCGGTTCTGGCAATCGGGATCGGGCTGGCGGTGAAGACCCCGATGTGGCCGCTGCACAGCTGGCTGCCGGACGCCCACACCGCCGCGCCGACCGTCGGCTCGGTGCTGCTGGCCGGTGTTCTGCTCAAGATGGGTACGTACGGGTTCGTCCGGATCCTGCTGCCGGTCGCGCCGGACGGATTCCGCGCCTTCGCGCCCTACCTCGCCGCCTTCGCCGTGGTCGGCATCATCTACGGCTCCCTGGCCTGCCTGGCCCTGGCCAAGAGGGGTGCGAAGGGCGACCTCAAGCGCCTCATCGCCTACTCCTCCGTCGGCCACATGGGCTTCGTCCTGCTCGGCATCGCGACCATGACCCCGACCGGCGTGAACGGCGCCCTGTTCGCCAACATCGCCCACGGCCTCATCACCGGCCTGCTCTTCTTCGTCGTCGGCGCCCTCAAGGACCGCACCGGCACCACCGACCTGGACACCCTCGCCGAGGAGACCGGCGCCGCCCTGTACGGCAAGGCGCCTCGCCTCGGCGGCCTGCTCGCCTTCGCCGCGGTCGCCTCGCTCGGCCTGCCGGGCCTGGCCGGGTTCTGGGGCGAGATGCTGGCCCTGTTCGGCGCCTTCGACCCCCACGACGACCTCAGCCGCCCCGCCTTCCTCACCTTCATGGTGATCGCCGCGTTCGGCACCCTGCTGACGGCCGCGTACATGCTGATCGTGGTCCGCCGCGTCTGCATGGGCGCCCTGCCGCGCGAAGCCCCGAGGCTCGCCGACGTACGCACGTACGAGTTCGCCGCCTGGACCCCGCTCGTCGTCCTCACCGTCGTCGCCGGGCTGTGGCCCAGGACCCTCCTCGGGCTGACCGACCCGGCCGTGCAGCAGCTCCTCTCAGGAGGCACCCGATGAGCTTCCAGGCCCACCCCCTCGCCGGGACCGCCTCGCAGCCGCTGGCCCAGAACCTCGTCCAGTCGGTCGACTGGCTCGCCATCGCTCCACCCACCATCGCGGCCGTCGTCGGACTCGTCGTCCTCGTGACCGACCTCTTCGTCAAGGACGCCCGCAAGTCGCTGCTCGGCTGGATGTCGGTCGCCGGACTCGCCGCCTCCGCCCTCATGCTGCTGCCGCTGGTGAACGGCGACCGCTCGACGTTCTGCCAGACCGTCGACGCCGACGTCTGCAGCTACACCGCGGACACCTTCACCCTCGCCATCCAGTTCCTGGTCCTGGGCGGGGCCCTCCTGACCGCGCTCCTCTCGGTCACCGCCGTCAAGGACGCCGACCGGGGACTGCCCGAGGGCGAGTTCTGGTTCCTGCTGCTCTCCTCGGCGGCCGGCGCCGCGCTGCTGCCCGCCTCCCGCGACCTCGCGACCCTGATCGTCGCCCTGGAGGTCGCCTCCCTCCCCGCCTTCGCCCTGGTGGGCCTGCGACAGGGCGACCGCCGGTCCTCCGAAGCCGCCCTCAAGTTCTTCCTGTCCTCGGTCACCGCGACCGCGGTCAGCCTCATGGGCATCAGCTTCGTGTACGCCACCACCGGCACCCTCTACCTCACCCAGGTGGCCGACCGCATCCAGAGCGTCGACGGGCAGCTCACCACGCTCGCCCAGGCCGGCGTCGTCCTCACCCTCGTCGGCTTCGCCTTCAAGACGGCCGCCGTGCCCTTCCACTTCTGGGTGCCCGACACCTACGTGGGCGCGCCCCTGCCGATCGCGGCCTACCTGTCCGTGATCGGCAAGGCGGTCGGCTTCTCCGGCCTGATCCTCGTCACGGTCATCGCCCTCCCGTCCTACGCCGACGTCTGGGGACCGGCCCTCGCGGCGCTGGCCGCGCTCACCATGACCGTCGGCAACGTCGGAGCCCTCCGGCAACAGGCCACGCGCGCGTACAGCGCGGTTCGCCTGCTCGCCTGGTCGTCCGTCGGCCAGGCCGGCTACCTCCTGGTGCCGATCGCCGCCGCCGCGTACTCCGACGCCCCCGAGCGGTCCATCGGCTCCACCGTCGCCTACGCGCTCATGTACGCCGCCGTGAACCTCGGCGCCTTCGCCGTGGCCGCCCTGGTGGGCCGTACGAGGTCCCTGAACCGCGTCGCCGACTACCGCGGCCTGTACGCGTCCAACCCCCTGACCGCCCTGCTCCTGGCGTTCTTCCTGCTCTGCCTCGCGGGACTGCCCCCCGGCATCATCGGCCTCTTCGCCAAGGTCACGGTCTTCTCCGCGGCCGTCGACGCCGGGCTCGGCTGGCTGGCCGTCGTCATGGCGGTCAACGTCGTGATCGCGCTCTTCTACTACCTCCAATGGACGGCCCAGCTGTTCCGGGCGCCCGAGGAGCCGACCGTCGGCCACCACGTCCCCGTCCCCCTCACGGCGGCGATCACCGTGACCGCGGTCCTCGCCCTCGCCCTCTCCGGTGCACCCCAGCTGATCCTCCGCTTCACCGACACCGGTCTCTTCTGAGCACGGCCGCTCCGGCACCCGCGCGTGCCGCACCCGGCTCCCACGCGCGCGTGCCGACGCCGCGGCCGTCACCCGTACGGACCAAGCGCCCCGCCGTGAGCGCCGGGGAACTGGTGGCCCTCGCCTGGCGTTGACCAGTACGGAAGGGTCCACTGGACGTGATGCCACGGCACCGGTGGCACCGGAGATCAGGAAGCAACCACAGCGAGCGAGACCAGCAAGCGAAGGGTTCCCCTGCCGCACCACTTGGAGGGCGTACCGTGCACCGCCGGCACAACGGGCTCAGGACCGCAGTACTCCTCGGAGGGCTGTCGGCGCTCATCATCGTCATCGGCAGCTTCTTCGGCCGAGCGGGGCTTGTCGTCGCCGTCCTCGTCGCCCTGGGCACCAACGCGTACGCGTACTGGAACAGCGACAAGCTGGCCCTGCGCGCGATGCGGGCCCGCCCGGTCAGCGAGTTCGAGGCCCCGGCGCTGTACCGCATGGTCCGAGATCTCTCCACGCAGGCCCGCCAGCCCATGCCGCGCCTCTACATCTCACCGACCGAGGCACCCAACGCCTTCGCGACCGGACGCAACCCGCGCAACGCGGCCGTGTGCTGCACCGAAGGGATCATGCGGCTGCTCGACGAGCGTGAGCTGCGCGGTGTCATCGGGCACGAGCTCAGTCATGTCTACAACCGGGACATCCTGATCTCGTCCGTCGCGGGCGCCCTCGCCTCAGTGATCATGTTCCTGGTCAACTTCGCCTGGCTGATCCCCATCGGACGCTCCAACGACGATGACGGACCCGGTCTGCTGGGCATGCTCCTCATCATGCTTCTCGGTCCGCTCGCCGCCACCGTCATCCAGCTGGCGATCAGCCGCTCCAGGGAGTACGAGGCCGACGCCTCCGGTGCGCAGCTCACCGGCGATCCCCTCGCCCTCGCCGGCGCCCTGCGCAAACTCGAATCGGGTACGAAGCAGCTTCCCCTGCCCCCGGAGCCCCGGATCGAGACCGCCAGCCACATGATGATCGCCAACCCGTTCCGACCAGGACAGGGGCTGTCGAAGATGTTCTCCACCCACCCGCCGATGGCGGAGCGAATCGCCCGGCTCGAAAAGATGGCAGGTCGTCAGCAGTGAAGACCATCCTCAACGTCATTTGGCTCGTGCTCAGCGGCTTCTGGCTGTTCCTCGCCTACCTGCTCGCGGGCGCGCTGCTCTGCATCACGATCATCGGCATCCCCTTCGGGATCGCGGCCTTCCGCATCGGCGTCTACGCCCTGTGGCCCTTCGGCTACACGGCGGTCGAGCGCCGGGATGCCGGAGCCCCCTCCTGCGTCGGCAATGTGCTGTGGCTGGTCCTGGCCGGCTGGTGGCTGGCCCTCGGCCACATCGTCACCGGCATCGCGCTCTGCGTCACGATCATCGGCATCCCGCTGGGCATCGCCAACTTCAAGTTGATCCCCGTCTCGCTGCTCCCGATGGGACGCGAGATCGTACGGACGGACCAGCCGTTCACGGCCACCGCGGGCGGCCGGCAGACGGGTTGGTAGAACGGGCCTGGTGTGCTCGTTGTCCACAACTTCCGGGTTGTCCACAGGCCCGGTCGCTTGTCGGTGGCGGCCTGCATGATGAATGCATGAGCGAGAACGAGCAGTTGCTGGCACGGGTGGCCGACAAGGCACGCAACACCCTCCCCTGGGGCTGGGATTCCCTGCCCGCACCCGTCGACGGGACGACCCCGTCCCGGGCCGAGGCAGCCCTGGGCTTCTCCCTCCCTCCGCTGCTCACCGAGCTGTATACGCGGATAGGGGACGGCGGGTTCGGCCCGGAGTACGGCCTGCTGCCCCTGCTCGACAACCCGCCCTCCGGCGAGCCGGCCGCCGTCACCCAGTACCTCGCCAACCGCGAGAGCGGCCTGAAGGACCCCGACTGGCCCTGGCCCGAGGGCGTCCTCCCGATATCCCACTGGGGCTGCGCGATGTACGCCTGCGTTGACTGCCGCTCCCCGGAGGGGACAGTCCTCCTCTTCGAGCCCAACGCCGACGACGCCGACCACGCCTGGTACGTCGACGCCCCGAGCCTCGCGGGCTGGCTGCACACCTGGCTCGACGGCACGGGCTGGTACGAGGAGGCCAGCGAGGGCCCGGAACCGCTCCCGTGGACCGACTTCCCCCTGCGCACGGGAAGCGGACCCACGGCGGCCGCACCCCCCGCCCAGGCGTCCTGAGAGGTCCGAGGCACAAC
>NZ_QHJH01000087.1 GCF_003947455.1 Streptomyces sp. WAC 04229
CCCGGCGACGGCGGCCGAGGGGGCGGCGGTCGCGGCGACCGGCTGAGCCGTCCCCGTGGCGGACCCCGTCGCCGTTCCCGCCACAGCCGCGGCGGCGGTCCCCGCCCCGCTCCCCGCCGACGCCGCGGGATCGACGAGCAGGTTCTTGGGCAGGACGACCATGGCCCGGGTCCCCTGGTAGATGTTCGGCGCGGTCAGCTCGACGCGGAAGCCGTAGTTCTCCGCGAGCAGGGACGCCACGCGCAGCCCGGTCTGGGGGTGGGCGCCGAGCCGGGTGATGTCGTCGCGCTGCTCGCCGGACATCACGTTTCCGGCCCACAGCAGCCGCTCGTCGTCCATGCGCAGCCCGGCGTCGTCCACGATCAGGAAGCAGGCGTGGTGCCCCTGTTCGAGCGAGACGTGGACACTGGCGGCGGGCGGGGAGTAGCGCAGCGCGTTGTCCAGCAGGACGGCGAGCGCGTGCACGACCGCCTCCACCGCGCGCCCCTCGACGACCACGGACCCCATCTCGGGGTGCTTGATCCGCTCGTACCCCTCGATCCGGCCCATCGCCGCGCGCGTGATGTCGGTCAGCGAGGTGGCGGGCCAGCGCCGGGACAGCTTGTCCCCGGCGAGTACGGAGTACCCCGACGCGGTGAGCAGCATCTGCTGGGCGAGGTGGTCGATCTCCACCAGCGTCGCGTACGCCTCGTCCGAGATGTGCCGCCGTACGCCCTGGCTGACGGCCCGGCCGAGCCGCGCCGACCGCGCCACGACGTTGTTGGCGAAGCCGCGCACGGCGGCCCGGGCCACGCCGACGGACTCGTGCCGCACCTGCGCGACGTGCCGCTCGGTGTCCTGCCGCACCCGCTCGGCGGCCTGGGCCGCGGCATGGGCGGCTGCCGCCCGCTCCTGCCCCCGTACGTCCGCCACGGCCGAGGCCACCGCCCCGGGAACGGCACGCAGCCGCTCGGCGAGCGGGGTCCCGTCGAGCGGCGCCGGCACGTGGAGCCCGCCCCCGTCGGGCCCTTCACCGCCCTTGGCCACCGCGGGGACGACGGTGGCCGCGAGGTGTCCCACGCACTGCTCCGCCGCGACGAGTTGCAGGGTGAGCCGGTCGGCGTGCTCGCGCAGTTGCTCGGCCCGGCGCCGGGCCTCGTCGCGTTTGCGCCGGAAGTACCACGCGGCCCCGACTCCGGCCACCGCCAGCAACGCGGCGGCGCTCACTATCAGTTCAGTCATCAGGTCCTCACGGATGGGAAGCCGTCGGTGGGGGTGGGCCGAGACCGGCGGACGGCGGCGCGAAGGCGCGGAGCGCGAGGCGTGGGACGACGCACCGCCACGCCCGTGGCACGGCCGGCGGTCGTCAACAGGCCGAAGAGAACCGGTGCTGTCTCCCGGGACCACCGCGCGCCGAGGAGCCGGCGATCCGTGGGACGGTGAGGGCGACGCACGACATGGGTCTCCAAGCAACACACGAGGCCTGTACGAGCTGGGGGGTGACGACGGCGCGGACCCGAGGCACCCCGGACCGCGAGGGCCCCGACCCACCTCGAACTCCCGTACCCACGACCGTCGTTCGACGTACGGGAAGGGACCCTACCGCTTGTGCTCACGCCTCGTGCCGGCCTCGTGACCACGAACTGGGGCCGCCGGGGGATTGGGGCGAAAAATGCGCGGATGGCAGCCGACTCCATGTGGCTGAAAAGGGGTTCGCCTTGCCGGATAGCACCCTGGTATATGCCGGACGCAGGGCGGTCCCCCCGCCGTGTGTCACCCCGACGCCAGCTGCTCCGCGATCTCCTTGATCCAGCCGGCCGTCTTGGACGGGGCGTTGAGGCTCGCCACCCACGCCTCCTCGTCGAGCTTGTGGTCGACGGGGCCCGACTTGAGCGCGATGAGCAGGGACATGCCGGACTGCCGCATCTCCTCGGTCGTACCGCCGCTCCCGGCGATGTCGGGCCCCGCGGCGAGGGCGTAGATCTCCCGCGCCATGGCCGCCCGCTCGCCCTTGGACACCTTCTTCCAGAACTTCAGGGCGTGCTGGAGCGACTCCTTGCGGGACGCCGCCTCGGCAGGGGTCTCGCCCTCCTTCGCCCAGACCTCCGGGTGGCGGACCTCTTCGTAGCGCTTCGTGGCGGCGCGGAGGGCCTTGTAGAGGGTGACGCCGAGGACGAGTCCGGCGCCGGCTCCGGCGAGGCCCCAGCCGACCGGATTGGAGGCGAGCCCGGCCGTCCCCGCCGCGACCGCGGTCACGACTCCGGCGGCGGCCTTGGTGGACTCACCCATCGCGCCGCCGATCGTCTCCTTGCCGATCTTGGTGAGCTGCTTCTTCTTGGCGTACCCCTGGACCGTGCTGAGCCTCTCCACGTTCTTCTCGGCCTGCTGGAGGGTCTCGGCGGCGTCACGGGCCTCGCCCATCGCCTCCCAGGCGGCGTCGACGGCCTCGCCGATCAGCTCCAGCCGTCCCTCGCCCTCCTGCTTCCAGTAGGCGTCCAACGCGACGTACGCCTCCGCTGCGGCCCAGTTGGCGTGCTCCCGGGACTCGTTCAGCCGGGCCAGGGACTCGGCGTGGACGAGATGCGGATCGCCCAGCTCCTTCACCCGCTTGTACTTGCGGGCCGCACCGCCGACCCGGAACAGGGACCGGACGCTCTTCATCCCGGCGACAGCGGCGCTGGCGACACCGCTCGCCTCGGAGGCGACGGCGGCGTCGGCCGCCTTCTGGATCTTCGTCACCTCTTTGGCGATGGCCGCGCTGTAGGCCCCCGAACCGGCGGCACCGACGACCGCGTCGGTCCCCTTGGTCTTGGCCCTCTTGTTCGCGGTGTGGTGCTCGGCCCCGTCCCCGGCCTTCTTGGCGTCTTTCATACTCTTGTACGCGTCCATGCCGCTGACCACGGTCCCGGCGGCCTCGGTGAGGAGGTTCCCCGACGCGGCGGAGGTCCCCGAGGCGGCGGCGGAGTGCTTGAGCCCCTCGTTGGCCGAGACGGCGGCCTGCTGGGTGAAGCCGGCGTTGGTGGGCGTCTGGACGCCCTTGATCCAGGTGTCGATGGGTTCGAGGTTCTTCTTGAACCGGTCGAGCAGCCCGGCGATCCGGTCCCGGTAGTCCTTCCGCGTCTTCGCCCCGCCGCCCCCGGCACCGGCCGCCTCCGGCGCCTTGCCCTTGTCCGCGCCCCGGGCCCGCTGCACGGCCGCGGTGGCCGCTCGATTACCGGCGCGGGACTGCATCTCGAGGAGGGAGAGCTCCGTCGAGCTGGCGGACGTACCCCCGGTTCGGCTCCCCTCCCGACGCTGCCGGTCCGGCGTCGGAACGGCTACGGACCGCTGTTTCGAGGTGCGGTGGACAGGGGTGCTCATGGACATACCTCTCCTGCGGCCGGACCGGGCCACGCGAAGGTAGCCGGGTGTGGCGAACGGCAGGGGTGCGGCGGAGAAACACTTCGCGGACGGTGCGGAACGAGCTTCCTGTGGTCGGCCGCCTTCTTCGCCGTGGGCGGACTGATCGCGGCCCGGCTTTCCGGTCCCGCTGTCCTGCCCCCATGCAAGGGCCAGGGGCGGAATAGGCCCCTCCGTGATCATTTGTGGCTAGTTCGGGTCTCACACCACCGCCCTGTGTGGCCGCTACATTCACCCCGACCGGACCCACGCGAGCAGGGGGGAACAGGCAACGATGCGCTCCACAGGACCCGTCAGTCGCCTCGGCAGATCACTCATGGCGGTGACCGCCACGGCGGCCGCTGGGGCGGTCACCGTCATGAGTCTTGGCGTTTCACCGGCTGCCGCGGCACCCACCGACATGGCGGCGCCCCGGCCCGGCGACAGCTGTACGGCGGCCGACCTGGGCACACGCCACCCGTACATCAAGACCACCGAAGTGTCCCCGACGATCACCCACTTCAAGGGCTGGTACGTCACCGAGGGCACCACCGGCCAGCAGACCGTCAGTACCGACACCACGACGGTCATCGCGGTCTCCGTCGGCCTCAACGACACGATCGAGACCAGTTTCGCCGTCGAGGCGCTCAGCAACGTCAAGGCGACGGTCGGCCTGGACGTGAAGCTCGAGTACACCTCCACCAGCAAGGAGTCGAACTCGGTCACCTGGAACTTGACCCAGCCGGGCTACTACGGCTTCTACAAGGGCACCAAGAAGGTCACCGGAACGTACGGCAGCCTCAACTGCAACCGCGCCCAACAGGACGACGGCAGCTGGACGTTGGAGTGGACCGAAGGCCCCGGTGATGGCAGCTTCACCACCTTCACCACCCTTGAGGAAGGCGCGGTGCGCTGCCAGGACAGCGTGCCCGCCGACAGCATCATGGCCAGGGCACAAGCCCTCCTCGACTGCGGCTCGGCCGCCGCGAAGGCCGACCACCCGGCGGGCGCGGTGGCGCAGACGGCGCAGCAGAAGCCGGCCCGCCCCGCGCCGCACCCGGCCCCCACCAGCGGCACCTCCACCGAACAGCCCAGGGCCACCGGTCACAGCGCGCGGGCCGCCCTCGACTGCTCGGCTGAGGCGTACAAGATCGCCGTACCCGGCAAGCCCCTGTCCTGGGGTGCGCCGCTCCTGGCGGACGACGGTGTCCGGCTGCGGCCCTCGACGATCTTCAGCGCCCACCTGGACAACTGGCGCCTGTGCAATGTGAGCGAGCGCAACGGGGTCATCGAGGCGTCCCTGTGGAACTGGGGCAACGGCGGCTGCGCGACCATCCCTGAGCAGAACGCGGCCACCGAACGAGCGGTACTGATGACGGTCCCCTGTGCGGAGGACGACCTCCAGCGGTTCTACATATACCGCGACGTACCCGGCAGCTCGAAGATCGGTGTGCAGAACAAGTACACCGGTTCCATGATGGGCTACGACCGGTACGCGGACGGGGAGTTCATACGCCAGTACTCCAGCGGCAGGCAGGACGGTACGGGCACGTTCGACCTGACCGGGGTCTGACGGACCGCCCCTCGCGAGGGGCCCCGCACGCGGCTGCCCGGGCGACTAGCCCACGGGCAGCCGCAACCGGGGGAGGCCCGCATGCAGCAGCCGCTGTCCGTCGCCGTTCACCCGGAGGGTGAACGTCTCCGGTCCGGGCCGTCCCGCTGCGTCGAAGGCGTCGATAAAGTCTTCGATCCGGCTCCACAACTTCAGCGGGCCGCCTTCCCGGACACTCCAGGCCCCACCGTCGGGAGTGAGCGTGGCGACGGACCCGGAGACCACGTCGATGAGGTGCGGCACCCCGTCGAGGGTGACCAGGTGCGCGTCCGGTACGACACCCTGGGCGAGGAACCGCAAGTGGAAGGCCTCCTCGGTCGCGGCCGTGATCCGCTCCGAAACGGTCCGGGTATGAGCCACGCCGAGTACGCCCGGAAGTGGCGAGTCCGCTCCCACAAGGGAATGACCGATTCCTGGGCGCGACGCAGTCCGGAGCGCTCCATACGCCGCCACTCGAAGTAAGCCCCGTCTCTGTTGCGAGCTGTGGCGATCAGGTCGGCCGTCTGGTCGGCCGCGGCGCAGTGCAGCGTGTACATACGCAGATCGTCGTCGAAGGGTGGCGTACGTCCGTTCTCGATGCGGCTGCACTTGCTCTCGTGCCAGCCCGCCCTGGAGGCAAGCTCCCGCGCGGTGAGACCGGAGTCCTTCCGGATCTCGCGCAGTCGCTTGCCCAAGGTCTCCCTGGCCTGCTGGATGACGAGGACACGGAGTGTGGCGGGGCGGTCGTTGTCAGGCCGGCTGGTACTCCTCATGGGGGACTGCTCGCTCCCAGACTGCGGAGAATGCGGAGGAGCAGAGGCCGACGACGGTCTGGTCTGTCACTAGTTCCTCGCCCGTCATGCTCCCATCTCCGGCGAAGTGGTTGAACAGGACGGCGCTGCCGTCGAAGAGCCAGAAGTCGTTCCCCGGCAGTGCTAGGTCCGAAGCTTGCCCGCGGGGCAGCCAGCGGACGTCTTCACCGGCCTTGACGTTGTGCCCGCTGGTCAGCTCGTACTCGTAGCGGGTGTAGGTGGACCGCGGCTCGGAGACGAGGCGGGCGCGTTGCACGGCCACGCCGCGAGCCACCGTCGAGGAGACGAGCTCGATCCACCAGGGCCAGCGCTCCGCCGGGTCGAAACAGTGGCCCTCCGACCACTCGCGGTAGTCCGCATCGAGGCCGTAGGCATCGCGCATCTCCAGGTGATAGGCGCTGTGCCGGGCTGAGCGGAGGAGCTCCTCAAACATCGGCGCGGCCCCCCGCCTATCTCCGGGAAGAACCGCATCATGCGCCTGGGGAACTCGATCACCGTTTTGTGCCCCGGGATGTCCAGCTGAGCCAGGCGCTCAGCATCTGTGACTCGCCAGCCCTGCAGGATGTAGTTCCCGCTTTTGTCGTCCAGGTACACCGTCGGAGAGCCGTTGTTGGGACTCTCCGGGTCCTTGCCCAGGCGGTGCAGCGCCATGATGCCCTCAGGCGGCGTTCATGTGTGTCGAGATGACCAGGCTTGCGCGGTCGAAGCTCGGTGTGCCAGCTACTTGCACGAACTTCTACGAGCCCAGCCTTGGGTTCACAAGCCCCGGTACATCGCGCCGATGAAGTGACGCCAGGCAACGGTGCCTACGGAGAGGACAGGGCCGTCCGGGCTCTTTGAGTCGCGTATCAGGGTTCGAGCCAGTGCGTAGGCGCACTCGACGCACTCGGTGGCGTTGCCACCGCTGTATGACGACTTGAACCACACGGGGGCGGAGGCAGCCTGGAGAGCGAGGGACATTCACAGCTCCTTGCGGACGCGGTGGATCAGGGCGGACGAAGCTTCCATGTCCAACGCTTGTGCGCGCAGGTACTCGAACGCAAGCCGGTAGCGCTCCAGTTCTTCGTCCTTCTCCAGGAAGAGGGACCCGGTGTGGAAGTCGACGTACACGACGTCGAGCGCCGGCTCAACGCCGCCAATCATGACGAAACTTCCGAGGGCCGCGGCATGGGCGCCCTTCGCGAAGGGGAGCACCTGGAGCCTGGTGTGAGGCGAGTCGTTCGCCGCGAGCAGCCGGTCCAGCTGCTCCTTCATCGTCTGCGGTGACCCGACAACGCGACGGATGACGGACTCGTCGATGATCGCCCAGAGGCGTAGTGGCTTCGGACGGGTGAGGATCTCCTGCCGTTTCATGCGGATGTCCACGAGCCGTTCGATCTCATCCGGTGACAAGGGAACTTCGTTGGCCCGCTGAAGAGCGGTGCTGTACGCGCGCGTCTGGAGGAGACCGGGGACGTAGACGCAGGAGAAGTGGTTCTCGCGTACCGCTTCGTCCTCGAGGGTGAGCAGCAGGTTCATGCTCTCCGGGATGGAGTCGGCGAACGAGTTCCACCAGCCCTGCTGCTTGGCGTCCTTGGCCAGCCGCACGACAGCCTCACGCTCGGCGTCCGACGCTCCGTACTCGCGGCACAGTGCGTCGACGACGATCCACTTCACCGGGCCAGCCTGCGTCTCGTACCGACTGACCGTTGCCTTCGATACGCCTACCAGCCGTCCGGCTTCTTCCAGCGTCATACCCGCATGAGCACGCAACTTGCGGAGCGTCGCCCCCAGTTGGCGGCGGCGTGTGGTGGTCCTCGCGGGCATGTGACTCCTCTGCGCAGAACCCCCGGCGCCTGCTCGGGGGCGTGAACAGGCTAGGCATCGCCGCTGGCGGCCCACTACGGGATTCACTCGATAGATATTGATGAGAAGTTACATGGCGAGACTTCTCTGTGCCATTCTCTCCTCACAGAGCGCTACGCATTGCAGCCGTGAGAGCACGGTGGGTTCAGCATGGGCGTGGCGCGGCATGGAGGAGTGCGTATGCCCGGTACTGACGCCGCAAGGTGCGAACGCCGCTGCGTTCTGCCCTTTGAAGCCCTGCCGTCAGAGGTGCGTCTGCTTCGGAGAGCCGTCGTTGTCCAACTCGGCCAGTGGGGCATCCCGGTGGCTTGTGAGGAGGCGGAACTTGTTGTCACGGAACTGGCGACGAACGTCATCAAGCACGTGGGTGAAGGCGCGTCGGCGACTCTGGTCCTTGAGTTGAAGGGCAGGCGGCTACGCGTGGAGGTGCACGACAAGAGCCGATCGCTGCCCGCTCTGCGAGCCGCCGACTGTGACGAGGAGTGTGGCCGTGGACTGCACATGCTTGCTGCCATGGCGCTGGACTGGGGGGCCGTCCGCACCGGTGTCGGCAAGGCGGTGTGGTGCGAGATCAGGCCGGGCTCCGAGATGGTGTGCCGCCGAGTCGAGCGTGCCGTGGCGGCGCTGGAGAGCTATCAGACCGACAGCGGCACGGCTCGGGAGGGGCGCCTACGGGAAGCGGCTTTCGAGGAGTCGGTGATCGAGCTTATCGCCGACCTGCTGCACTGGACGTCGGAGCGCGGGCGGGACCCGGATGATGTGCTGGACCTGGCTCAGAGGCACTTCGAAGCCGAGAGGGAAGCTGCCTAGTGTCCGTCCGTCTTGTTGCTCGGCCTGCACATCAGCTCCCGAAGGTCAGCCGGCGTGCGCCAGGATTCTCCGGGGCGGGCCCTGTGGCACATGCGGTGGCAGTTTGCGCACAGGCACGCGAGGTCATCCAACCGGGTCTCGACTGCTCCGGAGACGTGAAGGGGGGTGAGGTGATGGACTTCGATGTACTCCTCGCCCAGTTCGCCGTACGTGTCAGAGAAGCTGAACGCACAGACTTCGCACCGGAGCGGTTTGCCCTGACGTTGAACGTGCTTGATCTTCTGAGCCCGGAGCCGGGGGTTCCGTTCGCGGGCCAGGGCCCGTCGGACGAGAAGGCGTCCTTCAATGGCAGATGTGCCTGTGTCATCGACCTCGTCGGATTGTGCGGGAAGCAGGTGCAGCTCGCCCGACCCGATGCCTTCCTCAATGGCTTGCGCGGCCTGGAGCATGTCGGCTTCCCGTGCGATGAAGGCCTGGATCATGAGCTGCGTGAGCCTGCCGCAGCGGGTCGCTTTGCCGGTGTATCCCGGGTGGTTTGTCATGAAATCCGTCGTTTTGCGGCTCACGCTGTCCACGGATCTGAAGGACGGCAGCGTGCGCGCCTCAGGTTCGTGCAGCGGCAGCGAACGGAGCAGTTCCGACAACTTCTGGACCTCAAGATCCCCTGTACGCAGTTCACGCCAGCCGTTCCGCGCCACGAGGGCTCCGGCCAGCACGAGTTCGTCCTCGGTCCAGGCAGGTATCCGCATGTGGAATATCGTATGTGTGTTCGTTGTGGCGTGAGGTGTGTCCGGCGAACCGTGAGACGTGCTGCAAAATTGGTCAGGTCTCGTTGTTGTCAGTGGGGTCTGTCACCCTCAGTGATGGTGGACTGCAAGGTGTGTCTGCCGCTGCACGACTGTAAGGAGGGGGCATGACCCGCACAACTGAACCGAAGCCCGCGACGGAGGAGCGAAGGGAACCCGCCTTCACGTCGATCGAGATCTGCGCAGGCGCCGGAGGACAGGCCATCGGGCTCCACCAGGCCGGATTCGGCCACCTCGCACTGGTGGAGATCGACAAGTACGCGGTTGAGACCCTGCGCCTCAACATCGAAGACCATGAAGTGTGGGCCTGGGAGCGAGAGAACTGCGACGTCCTGTCGGCCGACGTCACTAAGTTCGAGCCGCACCAGGACCTGCACAAGGGTGCCGACCTGCTGGCACAGAACGGGCTGGATCTCCTGGCTGGCGGCGTGCCCTGCCCGCCTTTCTCTCACGCGGGCAAGCAACTGGGGAAGCTCGACGAACGTGATCTGTTCCCCCGCATGCTGCAACTGGTCGAGGAGCTGAAGCCTCGGGCAGTGATGATCGAGAACGTTCGCGGGATCATGGATCCGAAGTTCTCGGACTACCGCGACTGGATCAGGGCGCGGCTTGAGGGCGGCACGTACCGGGCGGACGACGGGCAGACGGTCCGTGAGGACGGCCTCGGGTACACCGTCTGCAGGTGGGACGTTCTGGAAGCGAGTGACTTCGGCGTCCCCCAGCTCCGTCCGCGTGCGATCCTCGTCGCGTTCCGGGATGACGTTATCGAGGATCTCAAGTATGAGTGGCCCGCGCCCACGCACGAGGATCCGGTCAGTGTCGCAGTAAGCCTGGAGCCGTCCATGCGAGAGCGGTACGGGCGGTACTTCAACGGCGTGCATGGGGAACGCGCCCGCCAGGGGTTCGACCGATGGCTCAAGAAGGCTCTGGAACGCGACGCCGAACTCAAAGGAAAGGGCGGAGGCGTCGCTCCCACGCTCGTCGGCGGGTCGAAGAAGCATGGCGGCGCAGACCTCGGGCCCAGCCGTGCCAAGGCGGCCTGGAAGCAGCTCGGGATCTCCGGCATGGGAGTCGCCAACGACATCGAGGCCTGCGAAAAGAAGGCCAGCGAAGAACGTGACCTGTTCGGTGCCGACGGCCCGATGCTCACGGTTCGGCAGGCTGCTGTCATCCAGGGCTTCCCGCCGGAATGGGACTTCTCAGGCGGGAAGACCGCGCAGTACCGCCAGGTGGGGAACGCCTTCCCGCCGCCAGTAGCCCGAGCTGTCGGCAAGTCGATCATCGAAGTACTCAAAGCAGCCCGAGAGCGGGATGCGCAGACTGACTAACTGCTCGGCGGATCCTTCCGTTCGGCGTGGCGGCGCCTTTCCACCTCTGCAGCAATGCGGGCGGCGCACTCGTCCGACGGTTCGTGTTCCCAGAACCGGAGCACCGTCCAGCCCTCCGCCGTGAGGCGCTGGTCGGTGTCACGATCACGAGCTACGTTCCGCGCGACCTTGTCTGACCAGTAGCCAGAGTTGGTTTTCGGCGGCACATAGTGTTCAGGGCAGCCGTGCCAGTAGCAGCCGTCGATGAAGACAGCCACCTTCGCCGGACGGAAGACCATGTCAGCCGTCCGGCGAAGCTTGGGGAGCGGTCTCGCGGCCACCCGATAGCGCAGGCCCTGCGCGTGAACCAGTTGTCTGATCAGGCGTTCAGGTGTGGTGTCCCGGCTGCGGATCGCCTGCATGTTGCGCCGTCGCGCGGCTGAGGAAGCCCAGGAACCGACGGGGGGCACCCAGGCTGCAGTGCCGACGGGCTTGCCTGCCTGCGTGCCCCTGTCGCTGTCTGCCTGGTCAGGCTTCTTCTTCACCAGTGACCTTCGGTAGGAGTGGCGCTGTTATCACCGGGTCCTCCGGCCCCGCAAGGACCCAGCGGCGCCCGTCCAGTTCAACAGATGGGCGGTCGCCATGGTGAGGCATGGCCTCAGCTACCCGAAAGCTTACAAACTCCCCCCGCTGGGGAACTTCTGCCCCGATGCGGCATGCAATATCCCGGTGCTTGCTGTAAGGGCCAGCAATGACGATGCCCTCCTCGCGGAGCACTGTGCGAGCCCGTCCCTTGCCTTCCCGTAGGCGTGCCATGTAATCCAGCTGCTTCGCGGCGGTCCGTATGGCACCCCGCCCGATACGGCGGTTCTGCACCCTTCGGAACAATTCGATGACTCGCTGCTGTCCCTTGCGGGGTCCCTCAAGGAGAATTTGCTTGCGTGTGGCATCGCCGAGATGGAGGAGTACGTTCTCTGGGAGTGCTTCCTCATGCCAGAGCCAGTGCACCTTGTCCATGCGGTACTTTGCCTTCAACGTAAGCTTCTTGTCGCGGTTGCTCCCCGTATTTAGCCATTCTTCGCGCACTCGGAAGATGCCGGCGCTCCACTTGCTTTTGAGATCGTCTGCCCACACCAGAAGGCAGAGATGCCCCATGGCCTCAGGCGGGACCATCCATCCGCCGAAATCCTGAGAAAATTTGCAGTCCACGTCCACGCCGAGAATCTTGTAGTCCATCGGGTGCTGGCCGTGTGAACCTACGTCTGCACCGTCGTCGAACTTGAACTCACGCTGCAAGTTGATCTCGACAAGAGTGCCGGCATGGGTCTTTTCCGTTTTGAAGAGCTGCTCCCAGGCGTATCGGCCGGTCGTCTCGCCGTTCAGCAATTGGTCAATCGTGTCGCGCAGGACCGCGGCGAATCTCTTTCCGTCAGGGTCGAGGGAAAGGATGTGATCAGCGACCTTCCTCACGTCTGAATCCTGTGCGATCAGGGTCGCTTGAACGTTGGCGTTTTCGTCGAAGGGAAGCAATTCCAGCCCTAAAATGGTGAGTCGGCGTGGGAAGCGCGCACGGCGAAAGGTCCTCAGTGCAACGCCTGCTGCAGAGCAGCAGGCGTCCTGCGTTCACGAGGACTGGGGCACCGGCACGGTGGCCTCGTTGATGAAGCGTGAGTCCTTGGCCCGGAAGCGCACCAGGCGGCGGTCTGCGTTAGTGGCTGACTTGGGCGGGATCAGGGTGAAGGCCATGACGACCTTGGACGGGTCGGCGGCGCCGTTACGCACGGCTGCCCGGACGCTTTCGACGCTGCCCCCCTCCACGACCGGGTAGACCAGCGCGACGCCGGTTCTCGGCCCGACCTCCCGGCCTGACCCGGCAGCGGCCTCGTCGATGAGCCGTTGTGCCGCGGTGCGGTGCTCGACACTGGCGATACGGCCGAAGGAGCTTTTGCCGGCCTGGATACTCCGTCGGACGAGGGACAGCGGGGCCGAGCCGAGGACGCTGGCTTCGATGCGACTGTCCGAGGCGAGCCGGGGCGAGACGAGAAGCCAGTCATCGACTTTGGCGAGGGTGCCGTCGAGCTGGCGGAGGTACGTCAGGTGCGGGTCGAAGTACTGTGGCCGTTCCCACTCGAGCTGTGTCAGCACCCCCACCAGGTCACCATGCGGCACGGTGGCTGTGAGCGCGGTGAATGTGCGGGTGAGTGCGCTCGAGGAATCCGGAGGATTGCTGAAAGACAGTGGCGTGCTCAGCGCGTGCAGCAGCGGCCGCCAGCGCTCGGTGTTGCGCTTGTTGGTGGCGCTGTTGAGAGGGTAGGCGGCGGGCTCGATGGGCCGGCCCGGCGACCGGATCTCCACGAGTTCCGCGTTGAACATCTTGTTCCGCGCCGAGGGCTTCAGCCATGGCAGGTGCTGGGCGACCAGAGGCGGGATCTGAACCGGCGTGACCTGAGGCTCTCCGTCCACCGTGGCGGAGTACTGGGCCAGCTGCTCCCGGAAGCTCTCCTCGTCGCGACAGACGGCTTCATACGCCTCGTAGAGGTCGACGCACTTGCCGCGGCCAAACGGCTCTTCACGGCCGATGTACAGCCGGACCAGGTCCCGGTATCCGGGACGGAAACCGAACCACCGCCCCATTTGCATGAGTGTGTCCGCCTGCTGAGTGGTCCGGCGGTAGTAGGTGACGGTGAGCCCCTCGACGGTGAAGCCGCGGGACAGTTTCGTGCCGCCCACCAGGATCTTCCAGACGTTCGGCGTCCGGTCGAAGTCCAGGTCGAGCTGGGCGAAGTAGCGGTCGGTGTCCCCGTTTACGACTATGACAGGATTGCCTCCGCTGCCAATGCGCTGGCGCGCGGCGTGGACATATGGACGCAGTTCGGCGTACGAGGATGGTGCGGGCAGACGGCTTGCACGTGCTGCTGTCACTGGCGCGAAATCCGTCTCCCACAGTGCGGCAAGACGTTCGTGTCCTGCCGTGGAGCTGTAGCCCGCCTGATGCCACAGAGAGCTGATACGCAGCGCCAGGTCAGCGTGATCGTCCTGACGTACTGATTCATGGGCGAGCATGGTGTGGTGCCGGAAGGCTGCGTCGGGTACGCCGTGGTCTGCCCGGTAGAGCTTCAGGGCGCCAGACAGGACGAAGGCGTCCATGGCCTCCTGCAGTCTGTCATCCGCGGAGTCGTAGATGCCCCGTACGTGCGCCTTCTCCTGGGAGTTGGCGTAGGTGCGCTCTGCCGTTGGGACAGGTGAGTTCAGATCGTGGAAGTCCTGAACGCCCATGTACCCGGCCGGGCGTGGCAGTGAGATCAGGAAGTCGCTGGGGAAGATGTCCATATCGTCACCGGGATCGACGAAGACGTTGGCGAACGGTGTCGCGGTGTACCCCACGTACTGGGCTCGCGGCAGCAGTCCCAGAAGCTTGGATATCAAGCCGTTGATGGCCGTGCGCTCCGTGCTCCCGCGTTCCCACTTCTTCGGGTCCGAAGTGTTCACTGAAGCCTGATCGGACTCATCGTCGATGATGAGAGCCGGAAGCTCTCCCAGGATCCCGTGGATCTGCTTGAGGTCTTTGACAAGCTTGGTGAGGACGGACTTGTTCTTCTTCACGACAAGAACGCGCGCCGCTGCGTGATGGATGTTCGTCGGATCGTGCAACGGGCGGGCGGGGAAGCGCTTTTCAAACTCAAGTGCCCGGATGCCCTGGGCAAGGCTCTTGTAGTCGTTCTCCCGTGTCGTCAGCCGCTCGATGTCGAACGCGCCCAGGGTGGACGGACGGCCACCATGGCGCACGAAATCCTGCCAGCCTTCGTCATCACCCACGTAGTCCACGCCCACCAGAGAGTCCACGTCTGCGACGTCCGCGCCGCGCAGGATGTTCTCCTGGCCGATCAGCTCCATGTCCAGTCTGCGCTGGGTCTGGGCGCGGAGTAGGTTGAGGGTTCCCCCCAGAATGATCACGAGACGGTACCCGGCGTCGATGGCCTTGGCAGCCACTCCGGTGAAGTTTGCTGTCTTTCCAGACTGGACGTAACCGACGACCAGACCCTTCGCCTGCCTGGCAGATTCCTGTTCAGGATCAGTGAGACGTTCGACGACTGAGCGGCTCGCCTGGTCGAGACTGGCGATAGCAGCTTCGGACCATCCCTTGTCGCGGAGTTTCTGCTCGTAGGAGGTCCAGTAGAAAGCCCGGGCCGCTGCACGTTCAGGGGTGTACCACGGGGTGAACTCCCGCGTGATGACGGTCTCGCCCGGGATCCTGGCCACCGGGACAGCTTCGTCCAGGGCCTTGCGCAGTTCGTTTCCGAGTTGGAGGCGTTCGTACACCACGACGCGCCGTTCCTCGGTACGGGCGGCGGAGCCTTCACCCCATGAGGGACCCTCCGCGAAATCCCAGGCAGTGAGGTGGCGGGACCACAGCGCGATCAGGTTTTCGTTGCCGCTGATGAGAAGCGACCGGAAGAGGTCCTCCCCGAGGTCTGCGTCCGGCTGACGGTCCTCTGCGGCGAGTTCTGCCCACCTCTGGAAGGGCCGCGGCAGGATGCTCATACCCGCCAGGGCGTCGGCGTGGATATCAAGGAGCATGCCAGGGGGAGTGTTGGTCATGGTTCGTTCCTGGGGTCAGGGGCCAGAGCGGTGCGGGCGAGAGCGGACCGGGTCAGTCGGCAGCCTGTGTCCGGCGGTCTTGCTGTACCCGCACGGAGGCCAGGAGGATGGTGTTCCAGTAGTCCACTCGGTCCTGGCGGCTCCGCTCCCAGCGGCCGAGGCCGAAGCAGTCCTCCAGCAGCAGGTAGAGCAAGGCCTTCGTGACGGGTGCGTCGTTGCTTCCTCCGCGCCTCCCATCGTTGAAGTCACCACGGAAGGCCTTGTTAAGGAGTACGGAGTTGTTCTCGCGGTCCAGGTCGAAGAACTTGTCCGGCGGCAGCATCGCCCATGTGAAAGCGATCGGTTCTTCACCCGGCTTCTCCGGAAGTTCCTCTTTGATGACCCGCTTGATCTTCGGGTCCATCCCCTTCCCTGGAGGAGTCACTGGCCGCCGGACGATCTCAGTGCGCTTCGCCCCGTCGCGGTAGGCGGCTTCCGCGTCACTGAGATATCCCCGGAAAGTCCCGCCGGACGCATCGAGAGCATCCTCGACTCCGAGCGTGAAGGCGGGCGTGACAGTGACACTCTCCTTCTTCACGTCAAGACTCAGCACGCTGCTCTCGTGACCCGGAAGGTCGACTGCCACGCGGGCCAGCGCCAGGTGCCCCTCAGGGTTGCGGAGACCGTTCCAGCCGCCAGCCTGGACGAGCCGGTTATTCCGGTAGAAGTAGAACCCCTGCCGGTCCGTCAGGGAACCGATCTGCCGGAACCCAGCCTGCTTCGATTTGGCCGGCCAGATGTGCGCCGTCAGCTGTACGTCTCCCAGACCCTCTACGGGGGCTGTGAACGTCCGGGGATAGCGGGCCTTCCCAGGCACCTTGTAGCCGAAGGGGTCCAGTGCCTCGACGGCTATGTGGTCCACCTCCTCACCGAGGAGGCTCTCACCGCTGCTCACATCCCATACGGCGATGTCGAGCTTGAGGCCATCCTGGAGAAAGCGGTGCAGGTAGAGACCGAGGTGGGTTTCCAGGCGGGCAATCGCCTTCGACAGGAACTGGTCGCTCTGACCAGGCGTCACGGTCTCGAACACCCGGACCTGGTCCCAGCGCACAATCGTGCCGTGCCACTCGATGACGCCGTCGTACCGGTCTATGAGTTCCTGGGCGTAGCGAGGGTCGACGGTGTCACAGCGGAAGCTGTCCTGAATGCCCTCCGCGGTGAGGCGGCGCCCCGCGGCGCGACTGCGCTTGGTGCGGCTGACCACAGTGAGCGACGCCGCATGAGAGAGCGAAGCAGCCTTGAGGCCTGTGCCGTACATACCAAGGGCGCTCTCGCCGTACTCGCGGCGTCGGCCCACTGTCATGGCGGTGTCCAGGCCGGCATCGTCCATGCCACCGCCGTTGTCGATGACCAGCAGAGTCAGGATCCGCTTGGTGTCACGCAGGAAATGCACGACGATCTTGTCGGCGCCAGCGTCGATCGAGTTGTCGATCAGGTCGGCGACTGCAACCTCGAAGCCGTAGCCCTGGTTGGTCAAAGCCTTGCCGTAGCCGGCGTCCGGGGGCAGATGGGTGCTGCCGGTCGTCGGGACCTCGTACTGCCAGACGGTGCCGGGCTCGTAGGGCATGGCGCTTCCTCTGTACACAGGTCTGGGCCTGCTCAACGAGTGACGGGCCCTCCGGATCGGTGGTTCATGTGACGGTACTGCAAAGGTCGGACATAGAGGCAGTTGAACTGTGGAGAAGGGGGGTTCGTCCGAAATCCACCAGCCGATGGTCCGGCTGACGACGGCCTCAACGGGCCGAATCCGTCCCACTGCACGGGCCTTGCTGAGACCCTCGTCCCGTGGACGCAGGGACAGCAGCGGTTCTGGGTGCCGGAGTCGGTGTGGTGGGGACTGCGCTGGCGGCGGCCATCGCCGGGATAGCGGGGCAGCGGCAGGTGCGGGAAGGTCCGGAGAAACTGGCGCGGATGGCTGGTGAGTTGACCAAGTCCCTGTCCGCCTGTGTCGCGGCGATCGAGGCGAGGATCGTGGGGCGGGAAGTCGGCGACGCGCTGGAGGCCAATGATTCGTATCGCATCCGGCGCTTCCTCAATCACGCGTCGAAGAAGCGGGAGCAGTTCGTGAGCCATGCTCGTGAGGCCATCGACGTGTGATCCGCCCTGTCGGAGGTGCCGCCCTGCAATGGAGTGAGGCGTGAACCCTTCACTGCGAAGTGCTCACGCCTCGCGACGCCGGGGCGGCCCTGGCCAGCGGGCGCGGTCGGAGAGGGACGGTCAGCCCTTCGCCCCGTCCGCCAGAAACCCCGTCAACCCGTCCAGCAGCATGTTGCTCCCCTGCTCCGCGCCGTCCCGTTCCTCCTTCGTGTCGCAGGTCTGGTGGAGGGTGATGACCGTGTTGCGGGGGCCCTGTTCTGTGAGTTCGACGGTCATCGTCGCCGGGTCCGGGCGGCCCGGGACGTCCATGCCGATGGTCAGGGCGCAGTGCTCGGCGACCTCGATGTAGGAACCGGTCAACGGGAACTCCGCGCCCTCCGGCGTGCGCATCGTGGCCTTCCAGGCGCCGCCGGGGCGGACGTCCATCTCCACGGTGCCGGGGACGGCGTAGGCCCACTGGGCGTACTGGTCGGGGGTGGTCCAGGCCCGCCAGACCTGGGCCGCGGGGGCGTCCAGGGTGCGGGTCAGGGTGTAGGAGAAGCCGTTCTGCTCGGTGCTCATGTCGTGTCTCCCAGGTCTGCTCGGGTTCCGGCGCCCCGCCCCGCGGTGTGCGGCTCTCGGCGAGGCTCTCGCACCTGTAGACACCCGGCGGTCCCGAATCTCATCGGCCCCCGGCGACGTCCTGCCCGTGGCACTCCCCGTACGCCCGCCCCGACCCGCACCAGCAATCCGCCCCCCGCTGCGGCGGCCACGCGACCGCCAGCCCCCGGGCCGCCAGTGTCGTCGCGTACTGCGGGAGCAGGGACGGGTCGGTCGGGGACGCGCTCTCCGACGCCGCGAAGGCCTCGTAGGAGGGGACCGTGCCCGGGACCACGCCCAGGTTCGGGGTGCCGGACGAGGCCAGTTCGCGCAGGGCCGCCTCTATCGTCGCCAGGTGCTCCTCGTAGGAGGGGTACTCGGCGGCCAGGGCCGGGTACGCCTCCAGAAGTTCCGTCAGTTCGCCGGCCGGCCAGTGCAGCATCGCCACCGGGAAGGGGCGGGACAGGGCCTCGCGGTAGGCGCCCAGCTCGGCGCGGAGACGGGAGATCTCCGCCTCCAGGTCCGCCGGGTCGTCCGAGCCCAGGGACCAGACCCGCTTCGGGTCGTGCAGCTCGTCCAGGGAGACCGGCATCGTGTGGAGGGTGTCGGCCAAGGCGTCCCACTCGTCGTGGGGCAGGCCCAGCATCCTGCGGACGCGGTGGCGGCCGTAGAGGAGCGGGTGGGTCGGGTACGGGGGCTCCGCGCCGTCCGCCAGGAGCAGGCGGGCGCCCTCCGTGAGCGTCTCGTGCGCCGCCTCCAGCTCGTCGTGGGACTCCAGGGCCTCGGCCACGATCACCCAGGCCGCCGGGTCGCGCGGTGCCGCCGCGCGGACCCCGTCGATGATCGCCCTGGCCTCCGCCTCGTGGTCGTACTCCCAGAGGTTCGACGCCTTCAGGGCGCGGACCAGGGACGGGTTCTCCAGCTCGGGGGAGCCGGGGGCGGAGGACAGCAGGCGGTCGTAGAGCGTGGTCGCGGCGGGGCGGTCGCCGGACAGCTCCAGGTGGGCCGCGGCGCGCAGCAACAGGGCCTCCGCGTCCTCGGGGTAGAGGCCGGCGGTCCGCTCCAGGCGGGCCGCTTCGGCGGCGTGGTCGACGTTCTCGGCGGGCGTGTCGGGGCGCATGGGGGACACCGTACTGCCGGGAGGTGACGAAGGTCAGGCACCCGGGTGGCGGACACCGGCGGCGCACGGGCGGGCCACCGGGCGGTTCGGCCGCCGCCGGGTCAGTCCCGCTCCCGAAGGGCCCCGACCAGCACCCCGGCCGCCACCGCCAGCCCGGCCGACACCCACAGCGCCGTGTCCGCGCCCCGGCCCAGGCCGCCCGCCGACGTCACGATCGCGATCGTCAGGGCCACCCCGGCGCACGAGCCGATGTAGCGGAACGTCTGCTGCGCGCCCGAGCCCATCGCCGCCCGCCCGACCGGCACCGACTCCACCGCGAGCAGCGGCAGCGCGGCGTTCACCAGGCCGCTGCCCACGCCCGCCACCACCAGGCCGGGCAGGAGCCGGTGCCAGGAGCCCGCGTCCACCGCGCCCAGCATCGACAGGGCGCCGCCCGCGTGCAGGGCGAAGCCGGCGGCCAGTTGCAGGCGCGGGGAGACGCGGTGGGCGATGCGGCGGGCCTGGAGGGACACCACGAAGGACGGGCCGGACCAGACCAGGAAGAGCCAGGCCGTGTCCAGCGCGGACAGGCCGAGCGCCTGTTGCAGCAGCGCCGGCAGGAAGCTGAACAGGCCGATCATCGCGAGGCCCGTGAACAGCCCGCCCGCGGACGACGCCAGGAAGCGCGGGCGGCGCAGCAGCGACAGGTCGATCATCGGGGTGGCCGCCCGGCGCTCCAGTACGGCGAAGAGGGCGCCCAGCAGTACGGCGGCCGCCAGCAGCAGCCCGACCGGTGCCCGCAGCCAGCCCTCCCGTCCCAGCGTCAGCGCGGCCACCAGCGCGACCAGCGCCGCCCCGAACGTCACCGCCCCGGCGAGATCCGGCCGGCCACCCCGCGGCGACCGCGACTCCGACAGGGCCCGCGTCCCCAGCCCCGCCACCACCAGGGCGACGGCGCCCAGCACCCCGTACGCCACCCGCCAGTCCGGGATCGCCCCGGCGACGAGCGGGCCGGTCGCGATGCCGCCGCTCACGAAGGCGCCCCACACGCCGGTCGCGCGCAGCCGCCCCGCGGGCGTCGGGAAGGCGTGCACGAGCAGGCCGAGGCTGCTGGCCAGCAGCGCCGCGCTCGACGCGCCCTGCGCTATGCGGGCCAGCGTGAAGAGCCAGGTGGTGGACGCGAACGCGCCCAGCACCGTGGTGATGCCGAGGGCCAGCGTGCCGGAGACGAAGATCCGGCGGCGCCCGTAGTCGTCGGCCAGGCTGCCGGCCACCAGCAGCAGCGCGGCCAGGCCCAGCGGGGTGCCGTTCAGCAGCCAGGCCTGGGCGGAGACCGGGGTGTGCAGGGCGGCGGCCGTCTGGGGGAGCGTGACCATGGGCGCGGTGTACGTCATCAGGGCCACGGCGGTCGCCGCGCTGGTCAGGGCCAGGGTGCGGCCGGGGTGCGGGGGCGGGGAGTCCCGGTCGGTGCCTGGACCCTCCGGGACGACTGCGGTTCGCACGGGATCCGTGCCGGTGTCGGTCATGGCTGCCCGCCCTCTCGATTCGATGCGTCGTGGTGCGTGACGCGTGAGGTGTGAGTGTGGGGGTGTGGGGGTGTGGGGGTGTTGGTTCGGTCAATGAACCGACCACGCGGTCAACCTAGCATCATCAGTTCGGTCAATGAACCGACAACGGGGAAAGTGGCTACAGTGGACGGCATGGCACTGGGCAAGGACTACGCGGCACAGGAGTGTTCGATCGCCCGCGCGCTGGAGGTCGTCGGCGAGCGGTGGACGCTGCTGGTGATCCGCGACGCGCTCTACGGCGTCCGGCGCTACAACGACTTCCTCGTCCACCTCGGCATCCCGCGCGCCGTCCTGGCCAACCGCCTCCAGGCGCTCACCGCCGAGGGCATCCTGGAGAAGCGCCGGTACCAGGAGTCGCCGCCCCGGGACGAGTACGTCGTCACCGACCGCGGCATCGCGCTCTGGCCGGCCCTGCGGGCGCTGGGGATCTGGGGGCGCGAGCATCTCGGCGGGGAGCCGCTGCGCACCTTCTGGCACGCCGACTGCGGCACGGAACTCCGTTGGTACGGCGACTGCCCGGCCTGCGGGAAGGTCGTGGCCGTCCGCGACATCCACATGAAGCCGGGCCCCGGACTCGACCCCGACCCGGCCGACCCCGTCAGCCGGGCGCTGCTCGGACCGCGCCGGCTGCTCCAGCCGGTCGAGACCGAGCCGCAGCCGCCGGCGGCCGATCCCGCTTAGCGCCCGCGCCACCTCCTGCACGAGCCAAGTCCTGTATAACTGGGGCAAACGCGCGTACGAGAAGGTTGGGGAGAGGGGGAGCCGCCGATGACCCAGGAACGGGCCGTCCCGCGCCCCCTGCTCGTCCTGCTGCTCGTCCTCCTCCCCGTCGCGCTCGTCGACGTGGGCAGCCTCTCCGCGACCGTCGCGCTCGCCGCGACCGCCGCCGTCGGCTCCGCGCTCGCCGTCTGCGCCGTCATCGCCGCGCGCTGCGTGCCCGCCGTGCCGCCGACCCGGGTGCGTACGGCCATCAGGGACCGGGACCTGCGTACCGCGTTCCTGCCCCAACGCGATCCCGACGCCGCCGGCCGCCGCCGGCCCCGAGCGCCCGGACACGCCCTCCCGGCGACCACCGCGTAGGGCACCCGCTTCACCGAAGCCACGGATTCACCGAGGCCACCGAAGACACGGAAGCCACCCCGCGCGGGGCGTGTCGTCATGCCGCAGTCCCAGTCCCGGCACGACGAGACCCTCGGAGGGCTCACCCACTCATGTCCGTTTTCGCCAGCCTGGTCGAGCACCTCGCCGACCTGCTCCAGCCGCTGTTCGGCGCCTCCGCCGCGGCCGCCGCCATCGTCCTGTTCACCGCCCTCGTACGGCTCCTCGTCCACCCGCTGTCCCGCGCCGCCGCCCGCGGGCAGAAGGCGCGCGCCGAACTCCAGCCGCGGATCGCCGAACTGCGCCGCAGGCACGCGAAGAACCCCGAGCGGCTGCAGAGGGCCGTCCTCGACCTGCACACCGAGGCGAAGGTGTCCCCGCTGTCGGGCTGCCTGCCCAGCCTGTGCCAGATCCCCGCCTTCTTCCTCCTCTACCACCTCTTCTCCAGCACCTCGATCGGCGGCGAGGCCAACGCGCTGCTCTCCCACCGGCTCCTCGCCGCCCCGCTCGGCGGGCGGTGGGCCGACGCGCTCGCCGACGGCGGGCCCTTCGGGGGCGCCGGTCTCGTGTACGCCGCGCTGTTCGCCCTCGTCGCCGGGGTGGCCTTCTTCAGTTACCGGCTGACCAAGCGGACGATGGCCGACCGTCCCCTGCTGCCGGAGGCGGAGGCGGACGGGCAGCGGCTCCCGGGGCTCGGGGCGATCACCGGCGTCATGCCGTTCATGTCCTTCTTCACGCTCGTCACCGTGGCGGTGGTGCCGCTGGCCGCCGCGCTGTACGTCGTCACCAGCACCACGTGGAGCGTCGCGGAGCGGGCCGTCCTGTACCGGTGAGGCTCCGGGGCCGGTGAGGCTACGGTCCAGTACGTGAACCGGGTATTGCGGAGTGGACCCTGACCTTGGAGGATCGACCAACCCTCCGATGGCGTCGCGTCCCTGCCGCACCCAGGCCGCACCTCGTCGGGCGGGCTGCCCGAGACCGAGGAGTTGGGGATCATGAAGCTGTTGCGAGTCGGTACGGCGGGGTCGGAGCGACCCGCGCTGCTCGACGCCGACGGGATCCTGCGTGACCTGTCGGGAGTGGTGACGGACGTCGACGGAGCGCTGCTCGCCGACTCCGCCGCGCTCGACCGGGTACGGTCCGCCGCCGAGGCCGGTGAACTGCCCGCACTGGACGGCGCCGGGCTGCGCGTCGGGCCGCCCGTGGCGCACATCGGCAAGGTCGTGTGCATCGGGCTGAACTACCACGACCACGCCCGCGAGACCGGGGCCGAGCCGCCCGCCGAGCCCGTCGTCTTCTTCAAGGCGGCGGACACGGTGGTCGGGCCGCACGACACCGTGCTCGTGCCGCGCGGCTCCGTCAAGACCGACTGGGAGGTGGAGCTGGCGGTCGTGATCGGGCGTACGGCCCGCTACCTGGAGTCGGCGGAGGAGGGGCTCGCGTGCGTCGCGGGGTACGCGGTCGCGCACGACGTGTCGGAGCGGGAGTTCCAGATCGAGCGCGGCGGCACCTGGGACAAGGGCAAGAACTGCGAGACGTTCAACCCGCTGGGCCCCTGGCTGGTGACCGCCGACGAGGTCCCCGACCCGCAGCGGCTGCCGCTGCGGCTGTGGGTGAACGGCGAGCTGCGGCAGGACGGGACGACGGCGGACCAGATCTTCCCCGTCGGCGAGGTCGTGCGCTACGTCAGCCAGTTCATGGTGCTGCGTCCCGGTGATGTCATCAACACCGGGACGCCGGCGGGGGTGGCGATGGGGCAGCCCGAGCCGAAGCCGTACCTGCGCGCCGGGGACGTCGTCGAGCTGGAGATCGACGGGCTGGGACGGCAGCGGCAGGAGCTGAAGGACGCCTGACGCCCCGCGGGCTCGGACGGGCTCAGGGCGCGATGCCGCCGTACTGGAGCACCCAGTACGGCGGCTCGTGCAGAGTGCCGTTCCACTGCGAGACGATCAGCGTCAGCTCGGGGCACCGATGACCGCTCAGCCCAGCAGCGCGGCAAGCTGCCGCCAGCCCTCCCGGGGAGTCCGCGTCATGTCGTCCTCCACCACCTGGAGAGCCACGTGGTCGGCGCCCGCGTCGAGGAAGGCGTCGATCCGGGCGCGGATCGCGGCCTCGCCGCCCCAGGCGAAGACGGCGTCGATCAGGGCGTCGCTGCCGCCGCCGGCGACGTCGTCTTCGGTGAAGCCCAGGTTGAGGAAGTTCTTCGTGTAGTTCGGCAGCTCCAGGTACCGGGCGAGGTAGGCGCGGGCCGTCGCGCGGGCGCGGGCCGGGTCGGAGTCGAGGACCACCTTGAACTCCGGGGCCAGCAGCGGCCCCTCGCCGAGCCGCTCGCGGGCCTGCGCGGTGTGCTCCGGGGTGACCAGGTACGGGATCGCGCCCGCGGCCCGGTCCCGGGAGAGGTCCAGCATCTTGGGGCCGAGCGCGGCCAGTACCCGGTGACCGGACCGCATTCCGGCCCGGTCCAGGCCGTCGAGGTAGTCGACCATCGTCGAGTACGGGCGGCTGTACTCCTTCACGCGCGGGCCGTGGCTCACCCCGAGGCCGAGCACGAAGCGGCCCGGGTGCGACACCTCCAGCTCGGAGAAGCTCGCCGCCGTCTCGGCCACCTCGTGCTCCCAGATGCTCTGGATGCTGGTGCCGACGACGAGTCGTGAGGTCGCCTCGATCAGCGGGGCGGCGTGCGCGGCGGAGGTGTTGCCGCCCAGCCACAGGGCGCCGTAGCCGAGCTGCTCCAGCTCGGCCGCCGCCTCGGCGCGTTCGGCGGCCCCCGACGGGCCGTCGGCGCGCAGCTGCACGCTCCAGACGCCGTACCGTCCGACCGATTCCCGCAAAGAAGCCTTCGTGTCGCTCATCAGCCGCGATCCCTCCGGGGGCGTTGTGATCGTCATGCGTACACCGCGTGCCAACCGGAGGGGGCGGGTCTTGATTCCCGGATGCCGCCGTGCGGGCGGCGGCCGTACGGGCTACTCGCCCAGGAAGCGCTCCAGGGCCTCCACGACGAGCCGGTGGTCGTCCACCTGCGGCAGCCCCGACACCGTCACCGAGCCGACCACGCCGACGTCGGCCACCGTGACCGGGAAGGAGCCTCCGTGCGCCGCGTACCGGTCGGGGTCGAGCCGGGAGGACTCCTCGAACGTCGTGCCCTTGGCCCGGAACCGGGAGCCGACCAGGTACGACGCCGAGCCGTACCGCTCCACCACCCGGCGCTTGCGCGCGATCCAGGCGTCGTTGTCGGGGGTCGAACCGGGCAGCGCGGCGTGGAAGAGCTGCTGCCCGGCGCGGTGGATGTCGATGGCGACGGGCGCCTGCCGCTCGCGGGCCAGTTCCACCAGCAGGGAGCCCAGCGCCCACGCGTCGTCGTGGGTGAACCGGCGGAAGACCAGGCGGCGTTCCTGCTCCTCCAGCTCCGCCACGGTCGGTACGGGCGTCTCGTTCCGTCCGGCGCTCACAGGGCCACCACCACTCCGTCGCGGGCGGACCGGCGGGCCGCCTCCAGTACGTCCAGGGCGTCGGCCGCCTCCCGGGCGTCCACCGGGTTCGGGCCGCCCTCCAGCAGGGCCTTCGCCACGGCCGCGTAATAGGCCGGGTAGTCACCGGGGACGGTCGGCGCGGCGTCCCCGCCGCCGGTCACCGGGGACTCGCCGGAGCCCAGCCGGCCCCACATCGCCTCGTCCTCCTCGCCCCAGCCGGGGCCGGGGCGGGCGCCCTCGCGCAGCGCCGCCTCCTGCGGGTCCAGCCCGTGCTTGACGTAGCCGGCCTTCGAGCCGAGCACCCGGAAGCGGGGGCCGAGCTGGGCGGCGGTGGAGGAGACGTAGAGGTGGGAGCGGACGCCGCTGGCGTGGGTGAGGGCGATGAACGTGTCGTCGTCCGCCTCCGCGCCCGCGCGCCGGACGACGGACTCGGCGTACACCTGCGCGACCGGGCCGAACAGGACCAGGGCCTGGTCCACGACGTGGCTGCCGAGGTCGTAGAGCAGGCCCCCGATCTCCGCCGGGTCGCCGGACTCGCGCCAGCCGCCCTTGGGCTTCGGCCGCCAGCGCTCGAAGCGCGACTCGAAGCGCCACACGTCGCCCAGGGCGTCCTCGGCGATCAGCTCGCGCAGGGTCAGGAAGTCGTTGTCCCAGCGGCGGTTCTGGAAGACGGAGAGCAGCAGGCCGCGCTCCTCGGCCAGCGCCGCCAGCTCGCGCGCCTCGGCCGCCGTGCCCGCGACCGGCTTGTCCACCACGACCGGCAGACCGGCCTTCAGGGCCGTCGTCGCGAGCGGCACGTGCGTCTTGTTCGGGGACGCGACGACGACGAGGTCCAGCTCGGCGGCCCGGTCGAACAGCTCGTCCGGGCTCGCCACGGTCCGTACGTCCGGGAACTCGGCGCGGGCCTGCCGCTGCCGCTCCGGGTTCGAGGTGACGACGGTGTCCAGGGTCAGGCCCTCGGTGGCGGCGATCAGCGGGGCGTGGAAGACGGAGCCCGCGAGGCCGTAGCCGACGAGGCCGACGCGCAGCGGACCGCCGGGGGCGTGGGCGGGGGGAGTACCAGTCATGCCCCCCACTTTCGCAACGGTGTTGCCAAAGTGCAAGCGCCGGAGACAATGGGGGCGTGAACGGAGCGAACGGCGGAGGTACGGCGGCGGGCGGTGGCCTGGGCGGCGGCATGCGGGGCGGCTCCGGCGGGGCCAACCTGCTCGCCCTGCGCAGCCACAACACCGCCCTCGTCCTGGACCTGCTGCGCGGGGCCGGCCCGGCGGGCATCAGCCGGCTCGAACTCGCCGAGCGGACCGGGCTCACCCCGCAGGCGGTCAGCAAGATCACCGCACGCCTCCGGACGGACGGCCTGGCCGCCGAGGCCGGACGCCGTGCGTCCACGGGCGGCAAGCCGCGGACGGTGCTGCGCCTGGTGCCGGAGGCGGGCCACGCGGTCGGCGTCCACCTGGACCGGGACGAGCTGCGGGCGGTACTGGTCGACCTCGACGGAACGGTGGTGGGGGAGCGGCGTGCGCCGCTGGACCTCGGCGCCGGGGCGGCGGACGTGCTGGAGGCGCTGGCCGGAGCGGCGCGGGAGCTGACCGGGGACACCCTGAGCCCGCCGGAGGGCACCCTCGCCGGCGGCAGCACCGTCACGACTTTTTCACCCCACTACACGGCCCGCA
>NZ_QHJH01000088.1 GCF_003947455.1 Streptomyces sp. WAC 04229
GGTCCCCCGTTGTTCCCCCGTGGTGCTTCCCCGTGAGTAAGAGCCCGGCATCCTCCCCCTGATACACCCCGGCTCGTACTTTTTTTCGCGGGCCCCCCGACCCCCTGCCCCGCTGCCTTCAGGCGACGAGTTCGCCGAAGGCGTCCTCCCGGTCACGGCCGAAGCTGAGGACCTCGTCCTCGCGCAGCCGGCGCAGCGAGCGCCAGATGCTGGACTTCACCGTGCCGACACTGATGTCGAGGATGTCCGCGATCTCCGGGTCCGTGCGGCCCTCGTAGTAGCGCAGGACCAGCATGGTGCGCTGGAGTTCGGGCAGCCGGGCGAGCGCCTGCCACAGGACGGTGCGCAGCTCGGTGCCGCGCATCGCGTCCATGTCGCCGGGCGTCTCCGGCAGTTCCTCGGTCGGGTACTCGTTGAGCTTGCGGCGCCGCCAGGCGCTGATGTGCAGGTTGGTCATGGTGCGGCGGAGGTATCCGCCGACCGCCGCCTTGTCACTGATCCGGTCCCACGCCCGGTAGGTCGAGAACAGCGCGCTCTGCAGCAGGTCCTCGGCCTCGAAGCGGTCGCCGGTCAGGTGGTAGGCGGTGGCGTACAGGGAGGCGCGGCGCTCCTGGACGTAGGCGGTGAACTCCGCCTCCGACAGGGAGCGGCGCTCCCCCTCTGCCTCCCCGTACGCGGTTCCCCCGTGCGTCTCCCCCTGGCGGGCGTCGACCACCGTCATGTACCCGGTGTGCTGACGCCCGGCGCCGCGAACGCACCCCCGCCCGGTCGCGGCGCCGGACTTCTCGGAACCCCGGTGTCCGTGCACGTCGTGCAGGCGCGTGACCACTGCGCTGGTGGTGCCCTTCAGCGTGTTCATCTCGCGCCCCCCGTCGTGGACTTCCGGTGTTCGGCTCACTGTGCTGACCAAAATCCTGCCGCCGCGACTTCATGGCCGTGTCCGTCGACTGTCACAGACCTGTCACAGGGGTCCGTCACGGCTGGATCACCGTTCCTTCACAGGGTCCGGCGGCGCGCTGGGCCCGCTTCCGCACCCACGGGTCGAACACCGGCCCCTCCATGGGCCAGAATGAGCCCGTGCCTTCCCTGTTGCTGATCGAGGACGACGACGCCATCCGCACGGCCCTGGAGCTCTCGCTGAGCCGACAGGGTCACCGGGTGGCCACCGCTGCCAGCGGTGAGGACGGTCTGAAGCTGCTGCGCGAGCAGCGGCCGGACCTGATCGTGCTGGACGTGATGCTGCCCGGCATCGACGGCTTCGAGGTGTGCCGTCGCATCCGGCGCACCGACCAGCTGCCGATCATCCTGCTGACCGCGCGCAACGACGACATCGACGTGGTCGTGGGTCTCGAGTCGGGTGCCGACGACTACGTCGTCAAACCGGTCCAGGGCCGGGTCCTCGACGCCCGGATCCGGGCCGTGCTGCGGCGCGGGGAACGGGAGTCCAGCGACTCGGCGAGCTTCGGCGGCCTGGTCATCGACCGTTCGGCGATGACCGTGACGAAGAACGGCGAGGACCTCCAGCTGACGCCGACCGAGCTGCGGCTGCTCCTGGAACTGAGCCGTCGGCCGGGGCAGGCGCTGTCCCGGCAGCAGTTGCTGCGGCTGGTGTGGGAGCACGACTACCTCGGTGACTCCCGGCTGGTGGACGCCTGCGTGCAGCGGCTGCGCGCCAAGGTCGAGGACGTACCCTCGTCCCCGACCCTGATCCGTACCGTGCGGGGTGTCGGCTACCGGCTGGATCCGCCTCAGTGACGGAGGAACACCAGGGGGGTTCACGCGGCTGGACCGCGGCTCGCAAGGGAGTCTGGTCCTGGCTGCGCTTCACCAGCCTGCGGCTGCGGCTGGTCCTCGTCTTCGGGCTGGTCGCGCTGACCGCCGCCGTGTCCGCGTCCGGCATCGCCTACTGGCTGAACCGGGAGGCGGTGCTCACCCGCACCCAGGACGCCGTGCTGCGCGACTTCGAGCAGGAGATGCAGAACCGGGCGGGCGCGCTCTCCGAGCACCCCACGCAGGACGAGTTGCAGCACACCGCCGGGCAGATGGCCAACAGCAGCCAGCGGTTCGGCGTCCTGCTGGTGGCCGAGGACGCCGACGGGGACACCGTGTTCGGCAGTTCCGGCGGCCTGGACGGCTTCGCGCTCTCCGACGTGCCCGAGTCGCTGCGCACCGCGGTGAACAAGGAGCAGAAGCTCACCTCCGCCAACAAGCACCCGTACCACCTGTACTGGCAGCGGATCACCGACGACGACACCCCGTACCTGGTGGCCGGCACGAAGGTGATCGGCGGCGGGCCGACCGGCTACATGCTCAAGTCGCTGGAACCGGAGGCCAAGGACCTGAACTCGCTGGCCTGGTCGCTGGGGATCGCCACCGCGCTCGCGCTGCTCGGCTCCGCGCTGCTGGCGCAGGCCCTGGCGACGACCGTGCTCAAGCCGGTGCACCGGCTGGGGGTCGCGGCGCGGCGCCTGGGCGAGGGCAGGCTGGACACCCGGCTGCGGGTGTCCGGAACCGACGAACTGGCCGATCTGTCACGTACGTTCAACAGCGCCGCCGAGAACCTGGAGAAGCGGGTCGCGGACATGGCGGGCCGCGAGCAGGCCTCCCGCCGCTTCGTCGCGGACATGAGCCACGAGCTGCGTACGCCGCTGACGGCGCTCACCGCCGTGACGGAGGTTCTGGAGGAGGAGCTGGAGTTCGAGGGCGAGGGCGGGAGTTTCGACCCGATGGTCGAGCCCGCGGTCCGGCTGGTGGTGAGCGAGACCCGGCGGCTCAACGACCTGGTGGAGAACCTGATGGAGGTCACCCGCTTCGACGCGGGCACCGCCCGGCTGGTCCTGGACGACGTCGACGTCGCCGACCAGATCACCGCCTGCATCGACGCCCGCGCCTGGCTGGACGCCGTCGAGCTGGACGCCGAGCGCGGCATCCACGCCCGCCTCGACCCGCGCCGGCTGGACGTGATCCTGGCCAACCTGATCGGCAACGCGCTCAAGCACGGCGGTTCGCCGGTCCGGGTGTCGGTGGCGCGGGCGGACGACGAGATCGTCATCCGGGTGCGGGACCACGGACCCGGCATCCCCGAGGACGTCCTGCCGCACGTCTTCGACCGCTTCTACAAGGCGAGCGCCTCCCGGCCGCGCTCCGAGGGCAGCGGGCTCGGCCTGTCGATCGCCCTGGAGAACGCGCACATCCACGGCGGCGGGATCACCGCCGAGAACTCGCCCGAGGGGGGTGCGGTGTTCGTCCTGCGGCTGCCGCAGGACCCGTCGCCGCCCACGGACGAGGACGCCGGCGACGGCGACGACGGCGGCACCGGGGGCGTCCCGGACGACGGGAGCAGGGGCAAGGACGCGAAGGGACAGGTCTGATGACCGTACGCCGCCTGCCGGCACGGCCCGGGCTCGCGGTGCTGGCCGCGCTGACCGCACTGCTCGCCGGGTGCGGCATCCGCGCCACGGAGGTGCCCACGGACTACGGTCCGGCGCCCTCGCGGGTGCGCTGCTCGCTCGCCGAGCCGGACGCGTCGGCGCGGGACGCGGCCGGCGTGCCGGTCCAGGTGTTCCTGCTGTGCGGCTCGTCGCTGGTGGCGGTGGACCGCACGGTGCGGGTGCCGGACGGCGCGTCCGACTCGGGGCGGCGGGTGCTGGTGGCGCAGGGGCTGCTCGACCAGCTCGCGGCGTCGCCGTCGGCCGCCGAGAAGGAGGCCGGGTACACGACGGACGTCCGGCGCGGGATCGCCGTGACCGGCCCGCGCTCCGGCGACCCCGACGACACGCTGCGGCTGAGCACCGCGCCCGACGACCTGACCTCGTACGCCCTCGCCCAGGTCGTCTGCACGTTCTCCGACTCGGCGGCGGCCGAGGGGGACGGCTCGGTCGTCCTGGCCGGGCCCGGCGACCGGCCCGCCCGCCGCTACGCCTGCACGGACGAGGTGCGGGCCCGGCCGGGCAGCAACGAGCCGCCGGCCACCGAGGTCAAGGACGGCTGACCGCCCCGCGTGGGGGCCGTGTGGCGCAAGCCTCATCCTCGCGCGGGAGAGACCGGAACCGCGCGCGGCGAAGGCCGCGTCTAGGGGGACGTGCAGCGTCATGGGTTCCCCGGCGGCAGCGCCGCGCTCCGCATCCGTGTGACAGGAAGTGTTCTCCTGGTCGCACATCTCGCGTTCGTCGCCTGGTACACGCTGCGCCCGCTGGACGTCCCCTGGGTACTGCCGCCCAACCTGCACCCGTTCGACGGGATCCGCGCGGACGTGGCGCTGGGCTGGCCCGGGGCGGCCCGCTCCCTCGGCGGGGCGCTCGCGCTGCTGGCGCCGCTCGGCGTACTGCTGCCGATGGCCGGGGGGCGGCTGACCGGTTCGCCGCTGGCCTCGCTCCTGCGCACCACGGCCGCGGCCATCCTGCTGTCGCTGGGCATCGAGCTGCTGCAGACCGGGGTGCCCGGGCAGGTCGTCGACGTCGACTCGCTGCTGCTGAACACGGCGGGTGTGGCCCTCGTGCACCTGGCCGTCGTCCCGGCGGGCCGCGCCCGGCTCCGCCGCAGGTACCGGCGGGAGGGCCGGGAGGACGTCCCCCGGGAGGAGCCCGCTCAGGGTCGGACCCCGACGATTCCCAGGGTCGGGATCGCCCCGTAGAGCGATGCTATGTTCCGTTCGTCTCCGTAGCGTGGAGGGCAGATGAAGGGGAAGCCGAACGGCAGCCCCGCCCACACGCTCACGAAGGAGCCGCGATGTCCCGCCTCGCCCGCCCCACCCACGGCCGCATGATCGGCGGAGTGTGCGCCGCGCTGGCCCGGCGCTTCGGCACCTCCACCACCACGATGCGGGTGATCTTCGTGGTCTCCTGCCTGCTGCCCGGCCCGCAGTTCCTGCTGTACCTGGCCCTGTGGCTGCTGCTCCCCTCCGAGGAGAAGGCGGCGCGCACGGCCTGGTGACGCACACCCCTCCCCTCTGGTACGCCGACGGGGCGCACCCGGTGTCGCCGGGTGCGCCCCGTCGGCGCGTGCGGGGAGGGCGGGACTCAGCCGCCGAGCGCGAGACCGTTGACCGGCAGGCCCTTGGTGGGCAGTCCCTGCACCGGGACACCGCCGAGCTGCTTGGCGACCGGCTCGGTCGGGCCCTCGGCGAGCTGCTCGGCGACCACCTGCTCGACGACCGGCTGCGCGGCGGTCAGGCCGGTGCCGGAGACGCGACGGCCCTGCTCCAGCGCGTTGCCCGCGCCGGGTGCCACCTGGGAGACGGTCTGCGCGGGGAGGGTGCGGGCGACGGAGTCCACCGTCTGCGCGGTGTTGGGGAGCTCGGGGGCCGCGGAGGCCGCGCCGGCACCGGCGGCGGCGAAGACGGCGCCGAGTGCGGCGACACCGAGGGTCTTGACAGCAGACTGCTTCATGAAATGCGTCCTCGTATTGCGGGGATGTGAGCGGTGCTCGACCGTAAACACGCCCCGCCCCGCGCGGCAAACATCGAAATGCGGACGGATTGTGAACGCCGGTCCGCCTCCCCGTATTACCGTGCGACCCCCTTCATCGCCCATCCTCCGAATAGTCGCTGGTCGCAGCCGTCTGCTGGAACAGCCATTCGGACTTCAGCTCGGCATATCCGGGCTTGACGACGTCATTGATCATGGCCAGTCGTTCATCGAAAGGAATGAACGCTGATTTCATCGCATTGACGGAGAACCACTGCATGTCGTCGAGCGTGTAACCGAATGCGTCGACCAGGTGCTCGAACTCCCGGCTCATACTCGTGTGGGACATCAGCCGGTTGTCGGTGTTGACGGTGGCGCGGAAGTGCAGCCGGCGCAGCAGGCCGATGGGGTGCTCGGCGTAGGAGGCCGCGGCGCCGGTCTGGAGGTTGGAGCTGGGGCACAGCTCCAGCGGGACGCGCTTGTCCCGGACGTACGAGGCGAGCCGTCCGAGCTTGACCGTGCCGTCCCCGTGGACCTGGATGTCGTCGACGATGCGCACTCCGTGCCCGAGCCGGTCGGCGCCGCACCACTGGAGGGCCTGCCAGATGGACGGCAGCCCGAAGGCCTCGCCGGCGTGGATGGTGAAGTGGTTGTTCTCGCGCTTGAGGTACTCGAAGGCGTCCAGGTGCCGGGTGGGCGGGTAGCCGGCCTCGGCGCCCGCGATGTCGAATCCGACGACGCCCAGGTCGCGGTACCGGTTGGCGAGTTCGGCGATCTCCAGGGAGCGGGCGGCGTGCCGCATCGCGGTGAGCAGGGCGCCGACGCGGATGCGGTGGCCGTTCTCCCGGGCGCGCCGCTCGCCCTCCCGGAAGCCCTCGTTGACGGCCTCGACGACCTCTTCCAGGGTGAGCCCGCCCTCCAGGTGCTGCTCGGGGGCGTACCGCACCTCGGCGTAGACGACGCCGTCCTCGGCGAGGTCCTCGGCGCACTCGGCGGCGACCCTCACCAGGGCGTCGCGGGTCTGCATGACGCCGACGGTGTGCGAGAAGGTCTCCAGGTACCGCTCCAGCGACCCGGAGTCGGCGGCCTGCCGGAACCAGGTGCCGAGCAGGTCGGGGTCGGTCTCGGGCAGGCCCGGGTACCCGGTCTCACGGGCGAGGTCGACGACCGTGCCGGGACGCAGCCCGCCGTCGAGATGGTCGTGCAGCAGAACCTTCGGCGCCCGGCGGATCTGGTCCGGCGTCGGCGCCTTCCCTGCCTTCGCGGTGTTCCCCGCGGCGCTCTGCGCGGTGTTCTGGCTCGTCATTTCCGCACTCTAACTCCTACGCGCGTAGAACGCGGGGCGAACGCACAGGAACGTGAATGCGGGCGGAACGCGGCGCCTCGGTGTACAGCTCCGCCGATATGTAACGGTGATTGCACGGACAGGTGGCGTACACCCGGTCTTCTGAGAATGTTCTGCCATGGCACAGCAAGCGACGCCGGTCCGACAGGCCCGGCTGGGGCGGACGCTCGGCCCGGAGGGGACGGCGGTGAGCGGAGTGGTGCTGCTGCTCCCCGGCGGTGACGAGGTGTCCGGCCGCAGACCCTCCGCACTGCTGGCGGCCGCGTCCGTACGGGCGTTGGGGCGCCGGGTGGCGCGGGCGGGGCGGGACGAGGGGCTGGCCGCGCATGTCGTGCACTACCGCTACCGCGGCTGGAACGGCACCGAGGCGCACCTCGCCCGGGACGCCGCCTGGGCCGCCGACGAGGCGGTACGGCGCTACGGCGACGTACCCGTCTGCCTGGCCGGCCTCGGCATGGGCGGCCGGGCGGCCCTGCGCGCCGCGGGGCACGAGGCCGTCAACTCGGTGCTGGCGATCGCTCCTTGGCTGCCGGAGGAGGACGTGGCCGCACCGCCCGAACCGGTGAAGCAGCTGGTCGGCCGGCAGGTGCTGATCGTGCACGGCACGAACGACGAACGCAGCGACCCCGAACTGTCGTTCCGGCTGGCCTCGCGGGCGAAGAAGGCCAACCGGGCGGTGTGCCGCTTCGAAGTGCACTCCGACGGACACGGGTTGCGTCAGTACCGGGAGGAGGTCGCCGCGCTGGCGGCGGACTTCGTGATGGGCTCCCTCTTCGGGCAGTCGTTCTCGCGCCCGGTGGAGGACGCGCTGGCCGCCCCGCCGCCGCTGGGGCTGCGGATGCCGCTGGCGGTGGGGTTCGGCAAGTCCTTGCGCCGGTAGGGACTGGTGGGCCCCTGGGGTCAGGAGGGCAGCAGGCTCCCCCTTCTCGAGAGCAGGAACTTCTTGAACGCGGCCACGGGCGGGGTGTCCGCACGGCCCGCCAGCCAGGCGACGCCGATCTCCCGGGCGGCGCGCGGGGCGGTGACCGTCAACTCGACCACGCCGGGGCGGGGAACGGCGGGGGGGGGGAGCAGGGGGGCCCCCCGCCCCCCCCCGGGCACGCCCCGCAGCGGCCCCGCCTCCTCCCCCTCCCAGGCGGCCTTTGGGGGGGAACC
>NZ_QHJH01000089.1 GCF_003947455.1 Streptomyces sp. WAC 04229
CCTTCATCTTGGTCATCGGGTTGAACAGCAGGTAGCGGCGGTCGTCCGGGCCGGCGGTACGGAAGTAGTCGACGGCGCGGTCGCTGAACAGCTTCATGCCGACGAGGCGCACGTAGGCGTCGGGCAGGGCGCGCCGCCCACGCGGGGACCGGGGGGCGGGGGCAGCAGGGCGACGCCGAGCCCCGCCGCGACCAGGCCGCGCAGCGTCTCGGCCTCCTCCCCCTCGAAGGCGACCTTGGGGCGGAACCCGGCCTCCGCGCACAGGGCGTCGGTGATGCGGCGCAGGCCGTAGCCGGGCTCCAGGGTCACGAAGTTCTCGTCGGCCGCCTCGGCGAGGCGGACGCGCCTGCGGGCGGCCAGGGTGTGGTCGGCCGGGACGACCAGGCGCAGCTTCTGCTCGTCGAGGCGGCGGGCGACCAGGTCGGGGGCGTCCGGGACCGGGGAGGTGAGGCAGAGGTCGAGTTCACCGGCGCGCAGGCGCTCCAGCATGGCCTCGCCGTAGTTCTGGACGAGGCTGAAGCGGACGCGGGGGTGGTCGGCGCGGAAGGCGTGCAGCAGGCCGGGGACCGTCTCGGCGCCCATGGTGTGCAGGAAGCCGAAGGCGACCTTGCCGGTGGCCGGGTCGGCGTCCGCGCGGACCTCCTCGGCGGCGCGCTCGACCTCGGCGAGGGCGCGTTCGACGGAGCCGAGGAAGGTGCGGCCGGCGACGGTCAGCGCGAGGGTGCGGCCGTGGCGGACGAAGAGGTCGACGCCCAGGTCGGCTTCGAGCCGGACGAGGGCGCGGGAGAGGGTCGACTGGGGGACGTTCATCTCCTGCGCGGCCCGGGTCACGTGCTCGGTGCGGGCGACTCCGGCGAAGTGCGCGAGGCGGGGCGCGAGCAGCGCGACGATGTCTTCTGTGTCACCGGACCGTGACAGGCGAGGCTGTGAGCTCTGCTGATGCACCATGGGAACGATTATGCCCATTCCATGCATTGGACGGATGAGTCACGGGCTCCGTACGGTCACGGTATGACTCCCGCCGATACCGGGGCGCCCACCACCGTGGGCGCCGCATCCGCAGTCTCCGTCCCCGGCACCTCCGACGCGCGCATGGCCCCGGGCGGGCCCGGCTACCGCCGGATGAGCCTCGCCCTCTTCCTCGCGGGCGTCGCGACCTTCGCGCTGCTGTACTCCACGCAGGCGCTGCTCCCGCTGATCTCGGGCGACATGGGCGTCACGGCGAGCGACGCGAGCTGGACGGTGGCCGCCGCGACCGGTGGTCTGGCGGTGTTCGTGCTGCCGATGAGCGCGCTCTCGGAGCGTTTCGGGCGGCGTACCGTCATGACGGCGTCGCTGGCGGTCGCGGTGACCGTCGGGCTGCTGGTCCCCTTCGCCCCCTCGCTGCCGGCGCTGGTCGCGCTGCGCGCGGTGCAGGGCGCGGCGCTGGCGGGGCTGCCCGCCTCGGCGACGGCGTACCTCGCGGAGGAGGTCACGCCGCGGGCGCTGGTCACCGCGATCGGCCTGTTCGTCGCGGGCAACAGCGTCGGCGGGATGAGCGGCCGGGTGATCACCGGCTGGGTGGCCCAGGAGTGGGGCTGGCGGATCGCCGTCGGCGTGATCGGCGTCGTGGCGGTGGCGTGCGCGGTCGCCTTCCGGCTGCTGCTGCCGGCGCCGAAGCACTTCAGGGCGGGCTCGCTGCGCCCACGGGTCCTGGTCCGCACGGTCCGCGACCACCTCGCCAACCCGCTGCTGCGGCGCCTGTACGCGATCGGCGCGCTGTTCATGACGGTCTTCGGCGGCGTCTACACGGTGATCGGCTACCGGCTGGCGGAGGCGCCGTTCTCCCTCCCGCAGGGCCTCATCGGCTCGATCTTCCTGGTCTACCTGGTCGGTACGGTCTCGGCCTCGACGGCGGGCCGTCTGGTGGGCCGCCTCGGCCGGCGCGGCGCGCTGTACCTGGGCGGCGGCACGACGGCGGCGGGTCTGCTGCTGTCCCTCGCCCCGTCCCTGCCCCTGGTCCTGCTGGGCCTGGTGCTGATCACGGCGGGCTTCTTCGCCGGCCACGCGGTGGCCTCCTCGGCGGTCGGGAAGACCGCCCAGCACGGCCGCGCCCAGGCCTCGGCCCTCTACCAGTCCGCCTACTACGTCGGCTCCAGCGCGGGCAGCACGGCCGGCGCGGTCGCCTTCCACGCGGGCGGCTGGACCGGCACGGTCGGCATCGGCCTGCTGGCGGTACTGGGCGTCGTGGCGATCACGGTGACGGGCTCGGTGGCGGCACGGCGCACCGCGGGCGCGGTCGCGGCGGGCGCCTGAGGTTCCCGAGCCGGAGGGAACAGGTGGGGGCGGGACTGTAGAGACCGCCTCGACCTGCGGTTTCATTCGCTGCACAGGCCATTGTCAGTCCCCTGCGGTAGCTTCCGAAGTGCGGGGCGCGAAGACGCGCACGACGGGACGGCCCCAGGGGTGGGTGGACGATGACCAACGACACCATGACGACGGAGCTGGACTCCGCGCTGGAGAAGCACCGGACCGAGCTGACCGGGTACTGCTACCGGATGCTCGGCTCCTCCTTCGAGGCCGAGGACGCGGTGCAGGACACCCTGGTCCGCGCCTGGCGCAGCTACGACAAGTTCGAGGGACGCTCCAGTCTCCGCTCCTGGCTCTACCGGATCGCGACCAACGTCTGCCTGGACATGCTGACCGCGGGCAACAAGCGGGCCCGCCCGATGGACCTGACCGAGTCCACGCCGCTCGCCCAGGCCGCCCTGTCCCCCCGCCCGGACCACACCTGGCTGGAGCCGATGCCCGACGCGCGCGTGCTGCCCTCGACCGCGGACCCGGCCGAGGCCGCGGTCGCCAAGGAGTCCGTGCGGCTCGCCTTCATGGCCGCCCTCCAGCAGCTGCCGCCCAAGCAGCGCGCGGTGCTCATCCTGCGCGAGGTGCTGGCCTGGAAGGCGAGCGAGGTCGCCGAGCTGCTCGGCACCTCGGTCCCCTCGGTCAACAGCGCCCTCCAGCGCGCCCGCGCCACCCTCGCCGACCGGGCGGACCGCGGGGACGGCGCGGCCGTCTCCGACCCGCTGGACGAGGAGCAGCAGAAGCTCCTCGACCGCTACGTCGCCGCCTTCGAGGGCTACGACATGACGGCGCTGACGGCGCTGCTGCACGAGGACGCGGTCATGACGATGCCGCCGTTCGATCTCTGGCTGGCCGGTTCCGAGGACATCACCGGCTTCATGACGACGCTCGGCGCGGCCTGCGCCGATTCCCGGCTGGTGCCGGTGGAGGCCAACGGACTGCCCGCCTTCGCGCACTACAAGCCGGACCCCGAGGCGGGCGGGTACACGCCGTGGGCGGTCCAGGTGCTGGAGATCTCAGACGGCCGGATCACCGGGTTCCACTGCTTCCTCGACACGAAGCGGTGGTTCCCGCTGTTCGACCTGCCCCTCCGTCTCGAAGCGGAGGCCGACCAGGTCCAGTAGCGCGTGCAGGGCGGGGTCGGGGTCCCGCAGCCGTATCCGGCCCCCCGCCCGCCTGGCGGTGAGCTCCAGGCGGGCCAGCAGGTCCACGACCGCCAGCCCCGGCGGTCCGAGCCCCCCGACGTCGCAGACGACCACCCCGGCGCGGGTGGCTTCCAGCAGCGCGCGCGCCTCGTCGCAGAGCCGGGGTGTCTCCCCTCGGGAGACGGGCCCCGGCAGCACGAGTACGGCGGGTGTCATGGCGTCCACGTGCGGTAGACCCGGCTTGCGCCCCGAACTCATCGGTGTCCGCGGGCAGAGATCACATTGACCTGCGCATGCCCTCCGCCGGAGGGTTTGCTGTATGCCCCATGCATCGTCGTGCCCCGCCGTGCCGCCGGACGTGCCCGTCCTCGCCGAGGAGGCACCGCCGTGCAGGGGGTACTGACCGGGTTCGCGGTCATCGCGGTCGTCATCGCCGTCGGCTACGTACTGGGGCTGCGCGGCCACCTGGGGCCGCAGGGGCGCGAGGTGCTGACCAAGCTGGCCTTCCACGTGGCGTCCCCCGCCCTGCTGTTCACCACCCTCGCGACGGCCGACCTGTCGGTGGTCTTCTCCAGCCGGCTCCTGGTGACGGCGCTGTCCACGGCGGCGGTGGCCGGGGCCTTCGTCGCGGTGGGCGTCGCACGCCGCTGGGGCGTGGGCAGGACGACGATCGGCGCCCTGTGCTCCGGTTACGTCAACTCCGGCAACCTCGGCATCCCGATCGCCGTGTACGTGCTGGGCGACGCCTCGCTGGTGGCGCCGGTACTGCTGTTCCAACTGGTGCTGGTGACGCCGGTGGCGGTGACCATCCTGGACCTGTCCGGCGGGGGTGCGCGGGGCCCGCTGTGGCGGCGGCTGCTGACGCCGCTGCGCAACCCGATCGCGCTGGGGTCGCTGGCCGGGGTCGCGGTCGCCGCGAGCGGGCTGCGGGTGCCGGACGCGGTGATGGACCCGGTGACCCTGATCGGCAACATGTCGGTGCCGGCGGTCCTGCTCGCCTTCGGCATCTCCCTGTGCGGCTCCACGATGCCCATGCGGGGCACGGACCGCGAACCGGTGCTGCTGGCGGTGGCGTTGAAGGCGGTCGGCCAGCCCGCAGTGGCCTGGGCCCTGGCCTCCGGGGTGTTCGGGCTGCGGGGCGCCCAACTCCTGGACGTGGTGGTGACGTCGGCACTGCCCGCGGCGCAGAACCTGTACACGTACGCGTCGACGTACGGCGTGGGCGAGCGGCTGGCCCGCGACGCGATCCTGGTGTCGACGGTGGTGTCCGTGCCGGTGCTGGTGGGGGTGGCGGCGGTGCTGGGGTGAGTCAGGCTTCGGGGAACTCGCTGGTGTGCAGCGTGCACGTGAAGGGTGCCGGCAGCGCGACCGGGTCGCCGAACCCCGCCTCACGCAGGGAGCGATAGGTGTCGCCTTCGGGTTCGCTGTGGAGCGTGACCGTCGGGCCGTCGGGTGCCAGGCTGTCGATCAGGAGATACAGCGGGACTCCTGCTTGTGCGTAGCCCGCCAGTTTGTGGATCCGGTCGTTGTCCGCCGTGGCCGGGGAGACGACCTCCCCGACGAGTTCGGCCCTGGATGCGGCAATCACCCGCTCGCCCCCTGCACGGAGCGGCTTCTCCGGCATCACAGCGAGGTCCGGCGTGTAGAGGCCGAGTCGGGTCGGTACGGCCAAGGGCAGTCGCTGGTAGATGCCCCAGTCTTCCGGGATCACGTCGTAGAGACGTCGCTGTACGCGTTCGGCGACGTAGTTGTGCGCGACCGAGGGGAGCGGTGCGACCGTGACGAGTCCTTCGACGATCTCCACCTTGCAGCCTCTGGGTGCCTCCGTCCGGCGCCAGACCCAGACGATCTCGTCCCACACGTTGTCGGCCAGGATGTAGTCGCCGTCGAACTCCCGCATGCGGGCAGTCAACATGCCGAACGGGACCGGCAAAGGTCAACCGGCCCCGTTCACCCGATCGAGGAATCCCCTGGTCAGGCGATGCGTTCCAGCACCACCGGCGACGCCGTGAAGTCCGTGCCCGTCGGGGCGACGTCGTAGGAGCCCTCGACCGCCGCGAGGGCGTACTCGAAGCGGTCCGGGGTGTCGGTGTGCAGGGTGAGGAGGGGCTGGCCGGCCGTGACGGTGTCGCCGGGCTTCGCGTGCAGCTCGACGCCCGCGGCGGCCTGCACCGGGTCCTCCTTGCGGGCGCGGCCCGCGCCGAGGCGCCAGGCGGCGACGCCGATGTCGTAGGCGTCGAGGCGGGTCAGGACGCCCGAGGAGGCGGCCTTCACCACGTGCTGCTCCTTCGACGTGGGCAGGGCCGCGTCCGGGTCGCCGCCCTGGGCCGCGATCATGCGCCGCCAGACGTCCATCGCGGAGCCGTCGGCCAGCGCCTTCGCCGGGTCGGCGTCCGGCAGGCCCGCGGCGGCCAGCATCTCGCGGGCCAGGGCGAGGGTCAGCTCCACCACGTCGGAGGGGCCGCCGCCGGCCAGGACCTCGACCGACTCGCGGACCTCCAGGGCGTTGCCCGCGGTGAGGCCGAGCGGGGTCGCCATGTCGGTGAGCAGCGCGACCGTCTTGACGCCGTGGTCGGTGCCGAGGCCGACCATCGTGGACGCCAGTTCGCGCGCGTCCTCGATCGTCTTCATGAAGGCGCCCGAGCCGACCTTGACGTCCAGGACCAGGGAGCCCGTGCCCTCGGCGATCTTCTTGGACATGATGGAGGAGGCGATGAGCGGGATCGCCTCCACCGTGCCGGTGACGTCCCGGAGGGCGTACAGCTTCTTGTCGGCGGGTGCCAGGCCGTCACCCGCCGCGCAGATCACCGCGCCGGTGGTGTCCAGGACGTTCAGCATCTCCTCGTTGGAGATGAGGGCGCGCCAGCCCGGGATGGACTCCAGCTTGTCCAGCGTGCCGCCGGTGTGGCCGAGGCCGCGGCCGGAGAGCTGCGGGACGGCCGCGCCGCACGCCGCCACCAGGGGCGCCAGCGGCAGCGTGATCTTGTCGCCGACACCGCCCGTGGAGTGCTTGTCGGCGGTGGGGCGGGACAGGGACGAGAACTCCATCCGCTCGCCGGAGGCGATCATCGCCGCCGTCCAGCGGGCGATCTCGCCGCGGTTCATGCCGTTGAGCAGGATCGCCATCGCCAGCGACGACATCTGCTCGTCGGCCACCTCGCCGCGCGTGTAGGCGTCGATGACCCAGTCGATCTGCTCGCCGCTGAGTTCGCCGCGGTCCCGCTTGGTGCGGATGACGGAGATGACGTCCATGCCCATGTATGGCTTTCCTAACGGGATTGCGGGAGTTACTTGGTGAGGTGGTCCGGGCCGAAGGCCTGCGGGAGCATCTGCGCGAGGGGGACGATCCCCGCCGGGGTGTCCAGGAGCAGCTCCGGGCCGCCGAACTCGTGGAGCAGCTGTCGGCAGCGCCCGCACGGGACGAGGACCGCGCCCTCGCCGTCGACGCAGACGAAGTGCGTCAGCCGCCCGCCGCCGGTCAGCCGGAGCTGGGAGACGAGCCCGCACTCGGCGCACAGGGAGATGCCGTAGCTGGCGTTCTCCACGTTGCAGCCGGTCACCGTGCGGCCGTCGTCGACCAGGGCGGCGGCGCCGACGGCGTACCCGGAGTAGGGGGCGTACGCCCGGGACATCGCGTCCCGGGCGGCCGCGCGCAGTCCGTCCCAGTCGACGGCCGTCACTTGCCCTGCCCCTTCCGGTACGGCATGCCGTTCGCCCTGGGCATCCGCAGCCGCTGGGCGGAGAGCGCGAGGACGACGAGGGTGACGACGTACGGCGTGGCGGAGACGACCTGGTTGGGGACGTCGTCGGTGCCGGCGTACCAGGCGAAGACCAGGGCGCCGACGAGCACCGTGATCGCGGCCTTGACGTACTTCTTGCGGATCGCGAGCCAGATGGCGCCGGCCACCAGCAGCAGCGCGCCGAGCAGCAGCAGGGCGTGCACGTTGGCGGAGCCGCCGCGCAGGTTGAGGCTGTCGGTGTAGCCGAACAGCCCGGCGCCGATGGCGAGTCCGCCCGGCATCCAGTTGCCGAAGATCATCGCCGCGAGGCCGATGTAGCCGCGGCCGCTGGTCTGGCCCTCCAGGTAGAAGGGGTTGGCCACGATGGAGAGGAAGACGCCGCCGAGGCCGGCCAGACCGCCGGAGATGATCACGGCCAGGTACTTGTACTTGTAGACGTTGACGCCGAGCGACTCGGCCGCGATCGGGTTCTCGCCGCAGGAGCGCAGGCGCAGGCCGAACGGGGTGCGCCACAGGATGTACCAGGTGGCGGGGATCAGCGCGACGGCGATCAGGGTGAGCCAGGAGACGTTCGTGACCAGACCGCCGAGCAGGCCCGCGATGTCCGAGATCAGGAACCAGTGCCGGTCGTTCAGGCTCACCAGCCCGTCGGAGAGGCCCGGCACCGTGAAGTGCCCGAGGGAGTCCACCGGCGGGGACTGCTTGGCCGAGCCGCCCTGGTGGCCCTCGAAGGCCAGCGGGGCGAGGTAGCGGGTGGCGCCGAGGGCGAGGATGTTGATGGCGACGCCGGAGACGATGTGGTTGACGTTGAAGGTGATCGTCACGATGGCGTGCAGCAGGCCGCCGAGCGCACCGCCGACGATGCCGACGAGGACGCCGGTCCACGGGCCCCACTGGAAGCCGGCCCAGGCACCGAACCAGGTGCCGAGGATCATCATGCCCTCGAGGCCGATGTTGACCACGCCCGCGCGCTCGGCCCACAGGCCGCCGAGACCGGCGAGGCCGATCGGCACGGCGAGCTGGAGCGCGGTGGACATCTGGCTGACGTTGGTGATGCCGTTGGCGCCGGTGATGAGGCGGACGATGGAGGTCAGCGCCAGGGCGCCGGCGATGACCAGCATCAGGACCCCCAGCGAGATCCGGCGGCCGGCCGGCGCCCCGTGCTCCAGCGTGGGCTGGTTGAGGTCGGTTGCGGTGGTCATCGGCCAGCCACCTCCTTCTTGGTGTTGTCGGTGGCGCCGAGGACGTGTCCGGCGGCCAGCTCGGCGCCGACCCGGCGCTGCTGGCGGCGCAGACCCCACTCGCGGACGGCCTCGTAGGAGACGACGACCGAGAGGACGATCAGGCCCTGCATGATGACCGCGATCTCCTTGTCGTAACCGTGGAAGTCCAGTTCGGGCGAGGCCTTGTCGAGCCAGGCCCACAGCAGGGCGGCGAAGGCGATGCCGACCGGGCTGTTGCGGCCGAGCAGGGCGATGCCGATGCCGAGGAAGCCGATGCCGGTGGGGAAGTTGAGGCTGTAGGTGTGGGTGTCGCCGAGCAGGATCGGCAGGCCCGCGAGACCGGCGAGGCCGCCGGAGAGGAGCATCGCGGTGAGCACCATGCGCTTGGGGTCGACGCCGCTGGCCGCGGCGGCGGACTCGGAGGCACCGGAGGCGCGCAGGTCGAAGCCGAAGCGGGTGCGGTTGAGGACGACCCAGTAGGCGATGCCGAGGAGCACGGCGAGGACGACCAGGCCGTAGATCTCGCCGGCCGCGCCCATGTCGATGCCGGGGACCCAGCCGGACTCGTGCATCTCGCCGGTGGTGTTGTTGTTGCCGATCTTGACGCCGAAGACGTCCGGCAGCCACAGGTAGCCGATGACGGAGGTGGCGATGGCGTTCAGCATGATCGTCGCGACCACCTCGCTGACGCCGCGGGTGACCTTGAGGACACCGGCGATGCCGGACCAGAAGGCGCCGGTGCACACGGCGGTCAGCAGCAGCAGCGGGATCTGGAGGAACGCCGGAAGGTTGGCGTGCGCCCCGACGATCGCGGCCGTCATGGCGGCGAGCTGGTACTGGCCGTCGACGCCGATGTTGAACAGGTTCATCCGGAAGCCGATGGCGACCGCCAGGGCGGCGATGTAGTACATCGACGCCTGGTTGATGATCAGGACCTGGATGTCGGAGAATCCGGCCTGCTCGAACATCAGGGCGAACGGTTCGACCGGGTTCTTGCCCGAGGCGATCAGGACGATCGCGCTGAGCACGAAGGCCACGGCGAGCGCGATGACCGGTCCGGCCACCGCGAGGAGCACGCGCTCCTTGTCGAACTTCTTCATCAGCGGGCCTCGTCTTCCGCACCCGGACCGTCGTCGGTCGGCGTCTCTTCGTGTTCCAGGTGGCCGCTCGCGGCGCCGGTCATGGCCGAGCCCAGCTCCTCGGGGGTGATGGAGGCCGGGTCGGCGTCGGCCACGAGCCTGCCGTCGTAGATCACCCGGAGGGTGTCGGACAGGCCGATCAGCTCGTCCAGGTCGGCGGAGATCAGCAGGACGGCCAGTCCCTCGCGGCGGGCCTCCCGGATGTGGTCCCAGATCGCGGCCTGCGCGCCGACGTCCACACCGCGGGTGGGGTGGGCGGCGATCAGGAAGCGCGGCTTGTGGCTCATCTCGCGGCCGACGATCAGCTTCTGCTGGTTGCCGCCCGAGAGCGAGGCGGCGGTGACGTCGATGCCGGGGGTGCGGACGTCGTACGTCTCGACGATGCGCCGGGTGTCCTCCTGGGAGCCCTTCGGATCCAGCCAGACGCCCTTGCTGTTGGGCTTCTCGGTGACGTGGCCGAGGATGCGGTTCTCCCAGAGGGGCGCTTCCAGGAGCAGGCCGTGGCGGTGGCGGTCCTCGGGGATGTAGCCGACGCCCTGCTCGCGGCGCTTGCGGGTGGGCAGCGCGGTGATGTCCTCGTCGAGGAAGCGGATGGAGCCGGAGTCCGCGTGGCGCAGGCCGATGAGCGCGTCGACCAGCTCGGTCTGCCCGTTGCCCTCGACGCCGGCGATGCCCAGCACTTCGCCGGCGTGGATGGTGAAGGAGATGTCGTCCAGCAGGGCCTTGCCGCCCGGGGCCGCCAGGCGCAGCGTGTCGACGGTGAGGACCGGGCGGTCGGTGACCGTGGACTCGGCGGTCTCCGGGGTGGGCAGTTCGCTGCCGACCATCAGCTCGGCGAGCTGGCGCGGGGTGGTCTCGGCGGGGACGGCGGTGCCGACCGTGGTGCCCCGGCGGATGACGGTGATCTCGTCGGCGACCGACAGCACCTCGCCCAGCTTGTGGGAGATGAAGATGACGGACAGGCCCTCGGCCTTCAGCCCGCGCAGGTTGTCGAAGAGGGCGTCCACCTCCTGCGGCACGAGCACGGCGGTCGGCTCGTCCAGGATCAGCGTGCGGGCGCCGCGGTAGAGGACCTTGAGGATCTCCACGCGCTGCCGGGCGGCGACGCCTAGCTCCTCGACCAGGAGGTCGGGCTTGACGCCGAGGCCGTACCGCTCGGAGATCTCCTTGATCTTCCGGCGGGCCTTGGCGCCGATGCCGTACAGCTTCTCGCTGCCGAGGACCACGTTCTCCAGGACCGTGAGGTTGTCGGCGAGCATGAAGTGCTGGTGGACCATGCCGATGCCGCGGGCGATGGCGTCGGCGGGCGAGGAGAAGGCCACCTGCTCGCCGTCGACCGCGATGGTGCCCTCGTCCGGCTTCTGCATGCCGTAGAGGATCTTCATCAGCGTCGACTTGCCGGCGCCGTTCTCACCGACGAGGGCGTGCACGGTGCCCTTGCGGACGGTGAGGTGGATGTCGTGATTGGCCACGACGCCGGGGAAGCGCTTGGTGATCCCGGCGAGTTCGACGGCGGTCACCGGTTCCTTGACCGCCACTTTGGCCGGAGGGCTGCTGGACGCGTTGATGGCGCACACTCCTGGGGACGGGGGCCGTCTACGCGCGTAGCGCCCCTACGGCATCTAAAAGCGGCGGCGGCACATCGACACGACGGGGTACGAGGAAGGGGCCACAGGCGTCCTCCTCGTACCCCGCCGAGCGGTGCGACCGGCGCGGTTACACGCTGTTCGAGGTATTGCTGGTCAGCTGCTCGGTGCTCAGCTGCTCTTGACCTTGATCTCGCCGCTGATGATCTTCTCCTTGGCCGTCTTGATGGCTGCCTGGAGCTCGGCGTCGTCCGCGAACTTCGGGTTGGAGTCCGAGAGACCGACCTCGCCGGACTTCAGATCGCCCCGAACGATACCCGTCTCCGGCTTGCCGTCCTCGACGGACTTCGCCAGGTTGTACACGGCCTTGGCGACGTCCTTGGTGGCCGAAGTCAGGATGTAGTCCTTGTACTTGGCGAGGGCTTCCTGCTTGTACTGGTCGGAGTCGACGCCGATCGCCCAGATCTTCTTGGCGGCGGCGGCCTCGATCACGCCCTGGCCGGAGAGGCCGGCGGCCGCGTAGACCACGTCGGCCTTCTTCTCTATCTGGCCCTCGGCGGCGGTCTTGCCCTTGTCGGGGCTGGAGAAGCCGCCCTCCTCCGCGGTCTGCGTGAGGTACTGGGAGAGGACCTTGACCTTCGGGTCGGTGTCCTTGACGCCCTGCGCGAAGCCGGCCTGGAACTTGTGGATCAGCGGGATGTCCACGCCGCCCACGAAGCCGACCGTGTCGGTCTTGGTGGTCTTGGCCGCGGCGACACCGGCGAGGTAGGAGGCCTGCTCCTCGTTGAAGACCAGGTCCGCCACGTTCTTCGACTCGATCGTGGCGTCGTCCACGATGCCGAAGGTGGTGTCCGGGTACTTCTCGGCGGCGTTCTTGATCGCGGCGGCGTACGCGTAGCCGACACCGACGACCGGGTTGTGGCCCTGCTTGGCCAGGGAGACCAGGCGCTGCTCCTTGTCGGCGTCGGTCTCGCCGTCGGTGGGCTCGACGTCGGCGGTCTCGTAGCCGAACTCCTTCTTCGCCTGCTCCAGGCCGGCGTACGCGGCGTCGTTGAAGGACTGGTCGCCCTTGCCGCCGACGTCGTAGGCGATGGCGAGGCCCTTGTCGCCGTCGGAGTCCGACCCGGAGGAGGTCGAGGTACCACCGCAGGCGGAGAGCGCGAGGGCGAGGGAGGCGGTCGCTGCGCCTGCGACCGTGATCCGGGAAATCCGGCGCATGTCTGGTGCTCCTGTCGTACAAGCGCCTGGGACGGTTCGGCTGCGGCGCTGGTTTCGCCGCAGATTAACGCGCGTAGACCTGCCTGAAAACCCCTTCTGTCCACCTTGTTATCCGCCCGTGAGCTAGGGGGCCCGGAGGAGCGGGGAAGTCTTGCCGGACGCAAACGGAGGGTGGCGGAGGGTGACGCCGCGGGGCGGTGCCGGGAGCCCGGCCGGGGCATGCCGAAGCGGGCGGGCGCCGAGGCGCCCGCCCGCTTCAGGAAGTGCCGTGGAGGCCGGCGCTACTCGGTCCTGACCTTGATCGAGCCGCCGGTGATGCCCTCCTTGGCCTTGGCCACGGCGTCCTTGGCGCCCGCGACCTCGGCGAACTTCGGGTTGCTGTCGGACAGGCCCACCCCGTCCGACTTCAGGTCGAAGGTCTGGGTGCCGGTCAGCGGCTTGCCGTCCTCGACGGACTTGGCCAGCGCGTAGACCGCTCCGTTGATGTCCTTGAGGGCGGAGGTCAGGATGAAGTCCTTGTAGGCCGCGAGGGCCTCCTGCTCGTACTGGTCCGAGTCGACGCCGATCGCCCAGACCTTCGCCTTGGCGGCCGCCTCGATCACGCCCTGCCCGGACAGACCGGCCGCCTGGTAGACGACGTCGGCCTTCTTCTCGATCTGCCCCTCGGCCGCCGCGCGGCCCTTGTCGGGGCTGGAGAAGCCGCCCTCCTCGGCGGTCTGCGTCAGGTACTGCGAGAGGACCTTGACCTTCGGGTCGGTGTCCTTGACGCCCTGCTCGTAGCCCGCCTCGAACTTGTGGATCAGCGGGACGTCCACACCGCCCACGAAGCCCACCGTCTTGGTCTTGGTGGCCTTGGCGGCGGCGACGCCGGCGAGGTAGGACGCCTCGTTCTCGGCGAAGACGAGGGAGGCCACGTTCTTGCCCTCGACCACCGAGTCGACGATGCCGAAGGTGGTGTCCGGATACTTCGAGGCGACCGCCTTCATCGCCGGGCCGTAGGCGAAGCCGACGCCGATGACGGGGTTGTAGCCCTGCTTGGCCAGGGAGGTCAGACGCTGTTCCTTGTCGGCGTCCGTCTCACCGTCGGTGGGCTCGATGTCGGCGGTCTTGTAGCCGAACTCCTTCTTCGCCCGCTCCAGACCGGCGTACGCGGCGTCGTTGAAGGACTGGTCGCCCTTGCCGCCGATGTCGTACGCGATGGCGAGGCCCTTGTCGTCCTTGCCGTCTCCGCTGTCGCTGCTGGTGCCTCCGCAGGCCGTGGCGGCGAGTGCGAGCGACGCGGCCCCCACCGCGACGCGGGTGAGTCTCGATATCCGACGCATCTGAAGTTCCCCATTCTCCAAAGCCCCGCAGCGGGCGCTCGGTTCGGCGCAGATTAACGCGCGTAGAAACTCCTGGGAACGGGGTTCCGCGTGGCCGTTACCCATTCGTGCCGCTGGCCGGTTACGCCCTTGTGAACGACCGCATCAGGCTGCCCCCGGCCCGCCGCGGCCGCAACCGCGACGGGCCCGGTGGGCGGGTGCCGCTCAGTTGACGGCGTCGATGAGCGCCGCCGCGGTGAACATCTCCACGCCGACGGTGATGGCGTGCTCGTCCACGTCGAAGTCGCCCTGGTGCAGGTCGCGGACGGTGCGCTCGCCGGGCGGGCGGACGCCGAGGCGGGCCATGGCGCCGGGCACGTGCTCCAGGTACCAGGAGAAGTCCTCGCCGCCCAGGCTCTGCTCGGTGCTCTCCACGGAGTCCGTGCCCAGCCGGGCGATCATGGCGGTCTGGAGGAGTTCGACGCTGGTCACCTCGTTGACGACCGGCGGGACGCCCCGTACGTAGGTGATCTCGGACTTCGCCCGGTACAGGTTGGCGATCTCGTCGATGGCGCCCACCACCAGGTCGGGGGCCTGGCGCCAGGCGTCGAGGTCGAGGCAGCGGACCGTCCCGGCGAGCTCGGCGTGCTGCGGGATGACGTTCGGGGCGTGGCCGGACTCGACCCGGCCCCAGGTCAGGGCGAGGCCGCTGCGGCTGTCCACGCGCCGGGCGACGAGCGAGGGCACGTCGGTGACCACCCGCGCGGCGGCGGTGACCAGGTCGGTCGTCAGGTGCGGGCGGGCGGTGTGGCCGCCGGGGCCGTTGAGGGCGATCTCCAGCCGGTCGCAGGCGGAGGTGATGGGCCCCACCCGCAGTCCGATCCGCCCGGCGTCCACCCGGGGGTCGCAGTGCACGGCCAGGATCCGGCGCACGCCGTCGAGCGCGCCGCCCTCGATCGCGTCGGCGGCACCGCCGGGCAGCACCTCCTCGGCGGGCTGGAAGACCAGCCGCACGGGCCGGGGCAGCAGCCCCCGCTCGTGCAGCGCGGCGAGGACCAGTCCGGTGCCGAGGACGACGGTGGTGTGCACGTCGTGGCCGCAGGCGTGGGCGCGGTCCGGCACCCGCGAGTGGTACGGGCAGTCGCTCTTGGTGTCCGGGATGGGCAGCGCGTCGATGTCGGCCCGCAGGGCGAGCATGCGCGGCCCGCCGGCCCACTGTCCCGAGTCGGTGTTGGTGCCGATGTCGCAGACGAGCCCGGTTCCGACCGGAAGCACGCGCGGCTTGAGGCCGGCTCGTTCGAGCCGTTCCTTGATGGCGGCGGTGGTGCGGAACTCCTGGTTGCCCAGCTCGGGGTGCATGTGCAGGTCGCGGCGGAAGGCCACGAGTTCTGCGCGCAACGCCTCCGGCAACGTACCGGGAAGTTGCGCTTCCCCTGACGGATCGGCCTCGGTCTCACGGGACATCAGTTGCTTCACCCTCTGAAGGGTAGGACGCCGGGGTGGTCAACTGTCCCGCGATCAACAAAATTTCAGCCCGCTGGGCGAAGAAAGTTGGCCGCTCGGCGCATGGCTCTCAACGGGGGTGGGTACACTCACCCGCTTCTGGCCTCGGCACCCGGCTCCGTCTTTCCTGTTTACTTGCTCCTCTCACGCATACCACGGTACGGCTGAGCCACGCTGGACCGTCCACGTGAGATGGCCATGAGATGGCCATGAGATGGCCTACCCCGCGTGCGCCACCGACGGCAGCCGGTGGACGTCCCGGGCCGAGCCCGTGACCCCGGACAGGAAGCCCCGGGCCCGCGGTGAGGCGTGCTGGGTGAGCCAGGCGGGGTCGATGTCGCAGACCGCGACGCGGACCTCGGTGCCGGCCAGGGCCAGCGGCAGGGTGTGCACGACGGTGGACGGGAAACTGAGGACCGTACGGCCGATCGGGCCGCGGCGGGCGATCAGCTCCAGCGGGAGGTCGGGGCGGACGATCTGCAGGCCCGTCTCCACGGCCAGCCGGTGCAGCTTCTCGGCGCTCTCGCGGCGGTGGGCGAAGTAGCGGGCCGCCCCGTGCGTCCTCGCCAGGCCGCGTACGGCGTCCAGGTAGCGGTCGGCCTCGACCACGCCCGTCTCGACCAGGGAGGTGCCGACCATGTCGGCGCCCTTGGTGATGCGCGGCGGGCCGAAGCGGGCGCGGGTCCAGGCGAAGTCGTTGGCGGTGACGGTGACGCCGTCCGGGACGTCCTCGATCGGCATGGAGGAGAAGACCGAGACCTGCCGGTCGGGGGTCGGGGTCAGGCGGTGCCGGGCGGACCGGGAGACGGGCGCGAAGAGCAGGTCGCGCGGGCCGGGCCGGCTGCCCTTGCGGTGCCAGCGCACCAGGCGTTCGCCCTGGGCGAGCTGGGTGACGAACTCCATCGTGGCCGTGCCGTCGTCGACGACGACGAGGTCGTGGGCGCGGGTGATGGTCAGAAGCAGCTGGACGTAGCGGGAGAAGGGGTCGCCCATCACGACCCGTTCGGCCTGGCGCAGGGCGGTGGTGAGGCCGCCCACGGTGCGGAAGGGTGCCGTGGCACCGCCCCTGGCCTCCTCCCAGCGGATCGCGTGGCCCTCCTTGCGGGCCAGTTCCGCCATGCGGCGCAGCTGACCGCGGGTCATCGGGTCCACGGGGGACAGCACCACGAGGGTGAGCTCCGCGCCGGGTGCGCGGGTGTGCGCCCACTCCAGCACGTTCAGCAGTTGTACCGGGCTCTCGACGAAGGCGAGAGTGCGGGGGCCGGCATTCCCGGCGCGGGGGCTCATCGGCGTACGACCGTCCCGTGGTGAGGGCCTTGTGGGGTGGTGGGACCTGGTGTCAGACGGTGACGGGCTCGCCCGCGGCGTCGGCGATCTCCGCCTCGGCGACGACACCGGTGACGCGGCGCAGCTTCTTCATCGGGCCCAGCTCGGACTCGTAGACCTTCTTGACGCCGTCGCCGAGGGAGGCCTCGATGGTGCGGATGTCGCGCACCAGGCGGGTCAGGCCCTGCGGCTCGACGGAGGCGGCCTGGTCGGAGCCCCACATGGCGCGGTCGAGGGTGATGTGGCGTTCGACGAAGGTGGCGCCGAGGGCGACGGCGGCGAGCGTGGTCTGCAGGCCGGTCTCGTGGCCGGAGTAGCCGATCGGGACGTTCGGGTACTCCTGCTGGAGGGTGTGGATGACGCGGAGGTTCAGCTCCTCGGCCTGCGCCGGGTACGTCGATGTGGCGTGGCACATCAGGATGTTGTCGCTGCCCAGGACCTCGACCGCGTGGCGGATCTGCTTCGGGGTGGACATGCCGGTGGAGAGGATGACGGTGCGGCCGGTGGCGCGCAGGGCGCGCAGCAGCTCGTCGTCGGTCAGCGAGGCGGAGGCGACCTTGTGGGCGGGGACGTCGAACTTCTCCAGGAAGGCGACGGCCTCGGTGTCCCACGGGGAGGCGAACCAGGCGATGTCCTTGGTCTTGCAGTACTCGTCGATCTGGCGGTACTCGTCCTCGCCGAACTCCACGCGGTGGCGGTAGTCGATGTACGTCATCCGGCCCCAGGGGGTGTCCCGCTCGATGTCCCACTGGTCGCGCGGGGTGCAGATCTCGGGGGTGCGCTTCTGGAACTTGACGGCGTCGCAGCCGGCCTCGGCGGCGGCGTCGATCAGCTTGAAGGCGTTCTCCAGCTCGCCGTTGTGGTTGATGCCGATCTCACCGGTGACGTAGACGGGGCGGCCGGGGCCGGCCTCGCGGGTACCGAAGGTGCGGATGCGGGAGTTGGTGCTCATGGCAGTGGTTCCTTACCTGGACTGGGTGATCGTGGGGGATGCGAAGGAGTCGGGGGTGTCGTGGGAGTCGAGCGAGGGGCCGAGGAGCCAGCTCGCGATCTCCCGGATGGCGCCGTCGCCGCCGGGGACGGTGGTGACCGCGCGGGCCGCGCCGCGTACGGCGTCGTGGGCGCTGGCGACCGCCACGGGCCAGCCGACGAGGGCGAAGCACGGGAGGTCGTTGACGTCGTTGCCGACGTAGAGCACGCGTTCGGGCGCGATGCCCTGTTCCTCGCACCACTGCTTGAGCGCGAGGTCCTTGCGGTCGATGCCGTGCAGCACGGGGAGCTTGAGCTTGCGCGCGCGGGCGGCGACGACCGGGTTCACCTCCGTGGACAGGATCAGCATCGTCAGTCCGCTGCGGCGCAGGGCAGCGATGCCGAGTCCGTCGCCGCGGTGCACGGAGACGAACTCCCGTCCGTCGGAGTCGATCAGCACCCGGTCGTCGGTCTGGGTGCCGTCGAAGTCGAGGACGACCGCGTCGATGTCCCGCGCGGTCGGGAGGGCGCCGGGCCGGGCGGCGTCGAAGTGCGGCGCCAGGGCCCGGGCGCGGGCCAGGTCGTGCGGGTCGTCGATCTCCAGGACGCGGGCCGGGTCGGTGCGGACCAGTTCGGTGCGGCCGAAGAAGCGGTGCCCGTGCTTGCGGAAGCCGGGGGCGGCCATGGCGTAGGCGGCGCCGGTCTCCAGCAGGTCCTGGGGGCGGTCCTGGCGGCGGGGGCGGTACGACTTGTCGTGGTTGACGCCGTAGCCGCCCTCGGGGGCGCCGGCCCCTCGGGGCTCGTCGCCGCCGTCGCGCCACACGAAGCCGTGGAACGGCGCCACCGTCACCGCGGTGTCGGCGCCGGACTCGGCGACCGCGCCGGCCACCCCGTCGATGTCCTCGCGGACGATGAAGGGGCTGGTGCACTGCACGAGCAGCACCACGTCGACGGCGGAGCCGTGCAGGGCCTCGTGGGCGTCCATGGCGTGCAGCACGGCGGCCTCGGAGGTGGCGGTGTCCCCGGCGATGGCGGCGGGCCGCAGCACGACCTCGGCGCCCGCCTCCCGGGCCGCCGCGGCGATGGTCTGGTCGTCGGTGGAGACGACGACGTCCGTCACCAGGCGGGCGGCCCGGCATTCGCGCACCGCGCGGGCCACCAGGGGGACGCCGCCGACGGGGGCGAGGTTCTTCGCGGGCACTCCCTTGGAGCCGCCGCGCGCGGGGATCACCGCGAGCACCCGGCGCACCGAAGCGCCCTGGCCCGCTTGCGGGTTGGACATGGGGTCTGCTCCTTGTGCGGGGATGTGTGCGGGGATGTGTGCGGGGATCTGGGC
>NZ_QHJH01000008.1 GCF_003947455.1 Streptomyces sp. WAC 04229
GCCCCTCTCGATTCCGCCGCCTGGGACACCGACCCGGAACCCCTCCCCGTCGACTCCGCCCCCGTACCCGAGTACGGCAGGGGCTCCCTCGCCGACCTGCTGCCCACCCTGGCCGCCGGACTCGGCGTCCCCGGCATGACCGCGGGCATCACCGAACTGACGCCGGCCGACCGGAACTGCGTCTTCCTGATCGACGGCCTCGGCTGGGAGCAACTGCGGGCCCACCCGGACGAAGCCCCCTTCCTGTGCTCGCTCCTCGGCACCTCGCGCGGCGGCACCGGACGTCCGATCACCGCCGGCTACCCGGCGACCACGGCGACCTCGCTCGCCTCCGTCGGCACCGGCCTGCCGCCGGGCGCCCACGGCCTGCCCGGATACACCGTGCGCGACCCGGCCACCGGCGCGCTGATGAACCAGCTGCGCTGGCAGCCGTGGACCGCGCCGGCCGTCTGGCAGCCGTACCCCACCGTCTTCCAACTCGCCCAGCAGGCGGGTGTGCACGCGGCGCAGGTCTCCTCCCCGACCTTCGCGAACACCCCGCTGACCAAGGTCGCGCTCAGCGGCGGCACCTTCGTGGGACAGCTGTCCGGCGAGGACCGGATGGACAGCGCCGCCGCGCAGCTGGCCGGAGCCGACCGCGCCCTCGTGTACACGTACTACTCCGAGGTCGACGGCGCCGGCCACCGCTTCGGCGTCGACTCCGACACCTGGCGCGGCCAGCTCGGGCACGTCGACCGGCTCGTCCAGCGCCTCGCCGAGCAGCTGCCACCGCGCAGCGCCCTCTACGTCACCGCCGACCACGGCATGGTCGACGTGCCCTTCGACGAGGACCACCGCATCGACTTCGACGAGGACTGGGAGCTGAAGGCGGGCGTCGCCCTCCTCGGCGGCGAGGGCCGCGCCCGGCACGTGTACGCCGTCCCGGGCGCCCGGGACGACGTCCTGGCCTGCTGGCGCGAGGTGCTGGGCGAGCAGTTCTGGGTGGCGTCCCGGGAGGAGGCGATCGAGGCGGGCTGGTTCGGCCCCCGGATCGACGACCGGGTGTACGACCGCATCGGCGACGTGGTCGCCGCCGCGCGGGACGACGTCCTGCTCATCGCCTCCGAGCGCGAGCCGAAGGAGTCGGCGATGGTCGGCAACCACGGTTCGATGACCCCTGCCGAGCAGCTCGTCCCCCTGCTCGAAGTACGCTCCTGACGCCCCGCCGCACACCCGACCCCGTTGCCGAAAGGTGCCCGACCCCTCATGCCCGAGCTGGTGTTCTTCTCCGGAACGATGGACTGCGGGAAGTCGACACTGGCTCTCCAGATCGAGCACAACCGCTCGGCGCGCGGACTCGCCGGGATGATATTCACCCGCGACGACCGCGCGGGCGAGGGCAAGCTCTCCTCGCGCCTCGGCCTGGTCACCGACGCGGCGGAGGTCAAGGACGGGCAGGACCTGTACGCCCACGTCGTCGACCACCTCTCGCAGGGCGGGCGCGTGGACTACGTGATCGCGGACGAGGCGCAGTTCCTCGCGCCGGACCAGATCGACCAGCTCGCGCGCGTGGTCGACGATCTCGACATCGACGTGTACGCCTTCGGCATCACCACCGACTTCCGCTCCAAGCTCTTCCCCGGCTCCCAGCGCCTGGTCGAACTCGCCGACCGGGTCGAGGTGCTCCAGGTCGAGGCCCTGTGCTGGTGTGGCGCCCGCGCCACGCACAACGCCCGCACCGTGGGCGGCGTCATGGTCGTCGAGGGCGCCCAGGTGGTCGTCGGCGATGTCGCCCAGTCCCCCGACGAGATCGGCTACGAGGTGCTGTGCCGACGCCACCACCGTCGCCGTACGACCGCTGCGACGGCCCACGCGGCGGCGCTCTCGCCCGACGTGCTGCCGGTCACCTCGGGCTGACCGTCTGCCCCGGCGCCGTCAGAGATACCTGACCCCCTGTTCCGCGCTGCCGGCCAGGAAGCCGGAGAGACGGGCTCCGTAGCGGATCCAGCGCCGGCGCAGGGTCGGGGAGCGGGCCAGGTCGGGGGCGTGCAGCACCAGCCAGGACCAGTTCATCAGCACCGTCCGGCTGTCACGGCGCTCGAAGCCGGCGTGGCGGTAGGCGGCGTACAGGCGCGCGCCGGAGCGGCCGTAGTTCCACTTCTGCCGGGCCAGGGAGGAGAGTTCGGCGCGCAGCCGGTAGTGCATGCGGGCCTCGGGGGCGTAACCGACCCGGTACCCGCACAGATGGGCCCGCCAGGACAGGTCCATGTCCTCGCCGCCGCCCCGGTAGTGCTCGTCCCAGCCGCCGATCGTCACCAGCACCTCCTTCCAGGCGGCGCAGTTCGCGCCGCGTGCGAAGGGCAGGAAGTCCGTCTGCTCGGTCATCGGCATCGGCTGCTCGTCGGCGTAGGCGGGGCTGAGCACACTGCTGTCGAGGCCGCCGCCGACGACGTCGGCCTCCGGCGCCGCCTCGGCCAGCGCGGCGAGCCAGCCGGGGTCCGCGACGTCGTCGGCGTCGCAGAAGGCGATGAAGTCACCGCGGGCGGCGGCGACCCCGAGGTTGCGGGCATAGCTCTCCCCGGCCCGCTCGGTGGCCCGGACGACGCGCAGGCCGGGAAGACCGCAGCGGTGCTTCTCGGCGACCTCGCGGGTCGCGTCGGCGGAGCCGTTGTCGACGACCAGCACCTCCCAGCCGCCGGCGTACGTCTGGGCGGCGAGGGCACGCAGCTGGGCCGGGAGCGTCAGTGCCCCGTCGCGGACGGGGATGACGACCGAGACGAAATCCGGCACCCGCCCGCGTCCGGCCGCTGCCGCAGGGGACCGGCCGACCGAGGAGGTGAGGTGGTTGTCCCGCAGGACTGCGGTTCCCGCGGCCCGGGCGGCGCTCCCGGTGGCGGCCGTGTCGTCGGCCCGGCGCCGCACCAGCAGCCGCGGCACGGTGACTCGCGCGGCCGTACGGCCTTCCGCGCCCAGCAGTCCACGTCGCACGGCATAGGCGGCGCCGTCGAGGGCGGGGGTCAGGGTGATGCCGTCGACCAGGTCGTCCGTCCGCAGCCGGAGGGTGCCGCACTGGACCAGACCGGCACCGCCGTGGGCGGCCCGGGCCAGGTCGGCCAGCCAGCCGGGGAGTGCTTCGTCGCGGCCGTGCAGGAACGCCACGTAGGGGACCGGTGCGGCGCGCGCGGCCCCGACGCAGGCTTCGGCGGCCGTCCCGGGGGTGCAGGGCGCGTGGCGCAGGTCCGGGGCCGGCGGCGGGCCGGTCGGCGCTACCACGGTGATCGAGGCGGCCGGCAGGGACTGGTTCCGCAGACTGCGCACCGCGGGCTCCCAGTCGCCGTCGGGGGCCGCGACGACGACACCGAATGCGGGCGGGCGCGGTGCCACCTCCGTCATCCGCCCACCGCTACCGGTTCCAGGCGGAAGTCGATGTCGTTGGGCGGTGCGACCAGCAGAGGCAGCAGCTCCTCACGGGTCCTCGCCTCGCGGCGTTGACGTTCACGGGTGTTCATGGCCCGGGTGTAGGAGAGCCGCTCGGCGGAACCGAAGCCCGTCTCGGGCGCCTGGGTCAGCGACCGCGGCCAGATCCGGTACCGGTAGAGAACTCGGCGCACACTGCGCAGCCGGTACAACCGGGCCGCCCTGAGATGGAAGTCGGTGTCGGCGCCCAGCCGGACCGTGCCGTCGAAGCCTCCGAGCCGCTGCAGCACCTCGCGGCGCACCACCGACGACGGATGCAGGACCACCGTCGAACGGCCCAGTCGCATCCACAGGTTGCCGTTGCGTGGCATCCGGCGGCGGCCGGTGCCTTGCCCCGCGGCGTCGATGAACTCGTAGGCACAGCCCACGAGGTCGGCCTTGTCCCGCTCCAGCAGGGCCAGTTGATGACGCAGCCGTCCCGGCATGCTGATGTCGTCCGCGTCCTGGAAGGCGACGTACGTGGTGTCCACGCGCTCCAGGACTTTGTTCTTGATGCGCAGATGCCCGACGTTCTCGGAGGTGCGCAGCACGGTCAGGCGCGGATCTCCGGCCAGCGGACGCAGCGCGGCGGTCCAGTCGTCGTCGGGGGAGCAGTCGTCGACCACGATCAACCGCAGGTCGGTCCGGTCCTGGGCGAGGACCGAGGCGGCCGCGGTGCCCAGGTAGTCCGCGCAGTCGTAGTGCGGCAGGACGACGGTGACCGCCGCTCCCGTGCCGTGTGCCGGTGTCCGCACGGCGTCTCCCTTCCGTGGCCGCCGCGGCGGGCGGCGCCCGATGTCGGTCCGGACGGCCGTCGTGCCGGACGGCCGCCGTCCTGTCAGCGTCCGGTGCGCGCCGTCCGCCGCCCCTCGGCGGCCGGGCTGCGGAAGTCGCCGTCGTCGCCCCACGACACGTGCCGCAGCGGCCGGCCGGCCGCGCCGCGTGCGGCGAGACCCGCGGCGACCGCGCAGAACCAGGTGAGGTGCACGGCCTTGACGGTCCAGCGCTTCAGTCCCCGGACCGGCCCGCCGCTGCCGTCCCAGGCGGCGAGCGGCCACAGTCCGTGGAACAGCGTGCCCGAGAGGTAGGTCCGCGCGGTCGGCCACGGGTAGTCGGCCGTGCAGGTCACATGGCTGTAGAGCGAGCGGCGCAGCCGGTTCAGGGTGTCGTGGGCCCGGCCGACCCGGTAGAAGCTGCCCTGGGCGTCGGGCAGGACCTCCAGGTCGTGCAGCGGGTCGGCCGCGTGGGGATCGAGCAGTTCGAAGAGCACGTGGCCGTCGTCGGCCAGCCGGCGCGCCGGAATGCCGTCGGCGATGACGTCGGCGGCGACGAGCATGCAGGCCGCCGCCGGACAGGCGCCCGGCGGCACGGTGACGCCCGAGACGCGGGCCATCATCCGCGAGGCGGCCGACGGACGGGGCAGGGCGACGAGGTGCGCGCCGACCGCGCCCGTGCGGCCGCGTTCGTGGAAGCGGTCGACGAGCCGGGCCAGGCAGCCCGGGGCGAACTCCACGTCGTCGTCGGTCCACAGCCAGCCGACATGCCCCAGCGGGCGGGAGAGCCGCAGCGCCGTGTTGACGGTCCGGAGTTTTCCCCGGCCCGGCAGCGCGAATCCGACGACGGGCACGGAGGAGGCGGCCCGGGTGAGCCCGCGCAGCCGGTCGAGTGCCTCCGCCCGCTCGCCGGGGCCGTACTGCATGCCCAGCCAGAGAGTCAGGGGCAGGCCGGGACGGGCGGCGCGGACGTCGGCGAGAGCGTCGAGGAGGTGACGGAGCGCGGTCTCGTGGGCCGTCGGGCCGCAGCGCGCCACATAGGTCGGAAGCAGCACCCCGAGACCTCCGGAGGGCAGACCGGTCTCCTGGTCCGCCGGGTCCCCCCGGACCTCTCCCGACCTGACCAGCGTCACCGGGGCGGCAGGCGGCGGCAGGGGGTCGAAGCCGCGGGCCACCGCGCGTTGCCACCACATGCGTTCGCCGTCGGTGCCCCCGCGCATCCGCGTCCCTTCGTCGGCCGACCCGTGCACCACCCGTCCCGGCCCTCCGTCGGAAATTCGTGGACGAAGGGGAATTCGCCGTTGATCAACCTGCCGCGCAATGCGTGGAAGCACGCTGATTTGGGCGGGCCGCACTCTAACCGGCGCTCGGAAGTGATCACAAGACCGACAGCCTGTTTCCAGAGACGGGCCGCCCCGTTTCCAGGAATGGCTGAAACGCCAGGGTTCCGTTTGCACTGGTTCGGTGAATGCCCCGGGCAGCGGCGTGTGATTCGGTGGGTGGCCTGGCCGAATTCAGGCGCTGCCGCTCACAGTTCTCCCCGGATGGCATCCGAGGGCGACCGGATACGGTCGGCCGGATTCATCCGCCCGCCGCGCGCGGAGGTGGTGTGTTCGGTGCGCTCGCCCGTCTGTGGCAGGCTATCGGCACGGTTTTCCACGCCATTCGTCGCGGGCGGCGGAAGGAAGGTGTCGCACATGAGGTTTTCCGCACACGCGGAACAGCAGGTGGGCGGGGTGTCCGGGCCGCCGTCCGGGCAGGACGTCCGGCTGAACGCGCACGGGATCGTGAAGAGCTACGGCCGCCGCCGCGTCCTGGACGGAGTCGATCTCGTCGTGCGCGCCGGTGAGGTCGCGGCGATCGTGGGCAGCAACGGCGCCGGCAAGTCCAGCATGATCAAGATCTGTGCCGGGCTGCTCGCGCCGGACGCGGGCCGGGTGTCCGTCACCGGACGCCTCGGCTACTGCCCGCAGAACGCCGGCGTCATGGGCTTCCTGACGCCGCGCGAGCACTTCACGCTGTTCGGCGCCGGCCGTGGCATGGGGGGCCGCGACGCCGACCGCCGGGGCCGCGAACTCGCCTCCGCGCTGGACTGGTCCGTCGCGCGCCGCACCCTGGCCAAGGACCTCTCGGGCGGCACCCGGCAGAAGCTGAACGTGGTCCTCTCCGCCCTCGGCGACCCTGACGTCCTGCTGCTCGACGAGCCCTACCAGGGCTTCGACCGGGGCTCCTACGTGGACTTCTGGCAGAACGTCTGGGGCTGGCGCGAAGAGGGCAAGGCGGTCGTCGTCGTGACCCACATGCTGAACGAGCTCGACCGGGTCGACCACGTGCTCGACCTCAGCCCCCGCACGCAGGGGGCCGGCCGATGATCCGCACCCTGCGCATGGCCGAGATGACCCTGCGCGAACTGCTGCGCCGGCGCGGTGTGCTGAGCCTGCTCCTGCTCGTGCCGCTGGTCTTCTACCTCGGCCGGCACGACCAGGCGGGCCAGGCCATCCGGTTCGCGAGCCTGGGCGTCGGCTTCGCGGTGAGCACCGCCGCCCTCTTCTCGGCCGTCGGCGGCCGCGAGATCGAGCCCCGCCTGACCCTGTCCGGCTTCCGGCCCCGGCACCTGTACCTGGGCCGCATGCTCGCCCTGCTCACCGCCGGGCTGCTGATCTCCGCGCTGTACGCCGTGGTCGTGATCGTGGACCAGGAGGTGGCCGACCCGCGGGCGGTCGCACTGGAACTGGCGCTGACCACCCTGGTGGCCGTCCCGCTCGGGCTGCTGCTCGGCCTCGCCGTGTCCCGGGACCTGGAGGGCACGCTGCTGCTCATCTCCGTCATCGGCGCCCAGATGGTGATCGACCCGGCCAACGACGCTGCCAAGGCGCTGCCCTTCTGGTCCACCCGCGAGATCATCACCTACGCCGTCGACGGTGCCGGAAGCGGTTCCCTCACCTCGGGCGTGACGCATGCCCTCGTGGCGACCGGGCTGCTGGTCCTGGCGAGCGGCGGCGTGATGTCGGTGCGATTGCGACGGCGTGCCCACATGCAATTCGTGTGAATCCACCGCGATTCCGCGGTACGTCGGGGGGCCGGATTGATCTCGGCCCCCCGACGCGTGATCCACCCGTCGAGAGAAAAGTGACTCTGTCTCGTCGATACGAACGCGTGTAGGGTTGAGTAATCGTCCTGCCGACGCGCCGTTCGCGTGCCGGTGTGGTGTCCCGGCTCGTCGTCTCTCCCCAGAAAGGAGAGTTCGTGAACGGTGCGCAGCGATTACCACTCGATGAATCCGCCGGACAAGCCCTCTCGAAGGCGACGGAATTCCTCCTCACCGCCCGCGACGCGGACGGCTGGTGGAACGACTACGAGGTGCGCGGCCCGGGCCAGTTCTGGGTCACCGCGTATGTCGGCGCCTCGCTCGCGGAATTGCCCGGGGGCCCGGGGCGCGCGGCGGCGACGTCCGCCTGGGAAGTGCTGAGAAAGGCCCGCGGCCCCTCCGACGGCTGGGGCTACTGCCCCCAGGTCCCCGGTGACGCCGACATCACCTCCTGGGCGCTCCGCCTGGCCGAGGCGCTGGGCGTCGAACACGACCCCCGTGCCGACGAGGGCTACCGGTTCGTGGCGGGCCACCTGCAACCGGACGGCGGCATCTCCAGCTATCTGCCCCACATCGCAGGGCCCTTCCTGGACCGGGTCGCCCCCCGCTGGGACGCCTGGTACGCGAGTCACGCGTGCGTGACCACGGCCGCGGCCGGACTGCTCCGACTCCCCGTACGCGACAGGCTGTTGGGCAGGCTCCGGGAGATCCAGCGGGCTGACGGGGCGTGGCCGGCGTACTGGTGGCCGGACCGCGAGTACTCCACGGCACTGGCGGCGGAGGCGCTGACCGCCGGCCGCGCCGGAACGGACCTCCCCGAGGCGCGGGCGGCCGCCGACTGGGCAACCGCCAGGATCGGCGCCGACGGTGCCGTGCGCACCGAGTGGGAGCAGGACGGCTCCGCCTTCGCCACCGCCTTCGCCCTGAGGGCCGTCGTGGCGGCCGACCTGCCGGACGGCCGGCACGCCGACGCCGTCCGCCGGGCCGTCTCCTGTCTGATCGACTCCCAGGAGCGGGACGGCAGTTGGCGGCCGTCCGCGTGGTGCCGGGTGCCCGGCCCCATGGAGTTCGATCCCGACGCACGCGAGGACTGGGAACGGGGGCGGCGCGGAAAGGCCGCGTTGGGCTCCGTCGTCCTGGACACGAAAGCGCTCTACACCACCGCGTCCGTCGTCGCCGCACTGGCCAGGTCGGGCACCGCGGCAGCGGCCGAGCAGCGCCGCGCGGACCTCGTATGACGGCGCGCGACGCGCCACGACCGGACAACCAGGGGGAACGCTGGTGAACACCTCACCGCAGTTGGTCCAGCGCACGGAAGTCCCGGCACCGAACCTGCTGGACCCGGGAGCCGTCCTCACCCGGCTCCGGAGCCACCCGCGGGGGCCGGTCCACATCATCGACCCGTTCAAGGTGCCGCTCGACGAGGCCGTGGAGAAGGCGAAGGTCCTCAGCGATCTCGGCTGTCCCGCCCTCATCCTCGCCAGTACCGACTACGAGTCCTTCGAGTCCCACATGGACCCTTACGTGGCCGCGATCAAGGAGGTCAGCCCGCTGCCGGTGCTGTTGCACTTCCCGCCGCGCAGGGGCTCCGGCTTCCCTCTGGCCCGGGGCGCCGACGCCGTCATGCTGCCCGCGCTGCTCGGCTCCCGCGACGACTACTACGTGTGGAAGAGCTACCTGGAGACCCTGGTGAACCTGCCCGGCCGGGACGACGCCTGGCCGGAACTCCTGCTCACCGTCGCCCTCACCTTCGGCGAGGACCACAAGACCGGCGATCTGCTCAGGACCGTGCCCGTGGCCACCACGACCACCGAGCAGATGGACCGGTACATCGCGGTCACCCGCAGCTTCGGCTTCCACATGGTCTACCTGTACTCCCGCTACGCACAGGTTCCCCCCGACGTGGTCCGCCACTTCCGCCGCCGGCTCGACCCCGACCAGATCCTGTTCGTGAGCGGCAACGTCCGGCGGCGGGAGCACGTCGCGGCGTACCTGGAGGCGGGCGCCGACTACGTGGGCTTCGCCGGCGCACTGGAACAGGGCGACTGGCGCTCGACGCTGGCCGAGATGACGGCGGCCCGCCCGTGACCGCGGCACTGCCCGCGGACTACACCGCCTCGATGCTGGTCACCGAGTCCGCCAACCGCGATCACGTCACCGCGTTCGTCGCCCGGGGCGGCGGCTCACCCGACCTCGTGGCGCACACCGCGGCGTTGCGCCTCTACCTGCGGGTGCCGCACTTCCTCACCGAGTGGATCACCGACCCGGAGCGGCGCGCCGAAGTGGCCCGCGCCCTGGCCATGGACATCGTGGCCATGAAGCTGCTCGACGACCTCATGGACGACGACACCGGCCTCAACCGCATCGAACTCGCCTGTCTCTGCCTCCACCTGCACCTGACCGCGCTGAAGCAGATGTGCGCGCTGGCCGAGGACGCCCGCTCCGTGACCGACCTGGTCGAACGCGATTTCACCGAAGTCTGCACCGGACAGATCCGCACCAAGAGCCATCGGGCGCGGACCCTCGACGAGTGGTGCGCCAACGCCAGCACCTACGGCGCCACCTTCCTGGGCTGCTACGGCTCCCTCGCGGCGCTCTGCGGCCGCGAGGAGCCCGCCGTCGATCCCGCGCGGCGGTTCGCCGAGGCGTTCGGCACGATCATCACCATCGCCGACGACCTGACCGACTACGACCGCAACGGCGAGCGGGAGGGGAACCTCGGCCACCTGATGCGCACCGGGGCCGTACCCGCACGGGACGTCGAGGCGCTGCTGGAGCGACTGCGCGCCCAGGCGCTCGGCGCGGCACGGGAGCAGCCGGCCTCCTCGGGGCTGGTCCCCGTCGTCGACGTGTACACCGACGACGTACTGGACCGGCTGCTGCCGCGGCACCCGGGGCGCTGACCGACGACCGACGGCCTACCGGGGCTCGCCCCGGTAGGCCATCAGGTCGTCGAAGACGAACAGGTCGACGTCGCTGTCCGCGAAGTCGTCCAGCACGTGCCGGGCGGTGTGCGCGATGGCCCGGCCGGGGCCGTTGAGCGAGGTGTTGATCAGGGCCGGAACACCCGTCTCCGCCTCGAAGGAGGCGAGCAGGGAGTGCAGCAGCGGCTGGTCGGCGCCCAGGGTCTGGATCCGGCAGGTCCCGTTGACGTGCCGGGCCTGCGGGGCGGTGCCCTCCGGCAACTGGTACTCGAAGAGCATGTACGGGGAGGGCCGGCCGCCCGGATACAGCTCGGCGAAGCGCTCGTCGCGCATCACCGCGCCCAGCGGGCGGTACCACTCCCGCTGCTTGAGCTTCTCGCTCATCCGCTTGCGCATCCCGGACACGGCCGGGCTGCCCAGCAGCGAGCGGTGCCCCAGCGCGCGCGGCCCGAGCTCGGCGGCGCCCTCGGTGAGGGCCACGACACCTCCGTCCGCGAGCAGGCGGGCGACCACCGGGCCGTCGTAGGGAACGGCCTTGAGGCCCGCGGTGTCCAGGGCGGCCAGGACATCGGTGCGGGCCTCGCCCGTGCCGTTGGCGTACACACTCAGCGGTTCGGGCCGCCTGCCGAGGACGTAGGTGAGGGCGTAGACGCCGGCGCCCGCAAGATGGCCCGCGTCGCCGCAGGCCGGCGGGACGGCGATCTCCCGGCCGAAGGCCTCGCGCAGCGACGAGTTGGCCACGATGTTCAGCGCGCAGCCGCCACCGAGTGCGATCGGGCCGACGCCCCCGCCGGTGCGGGTGACGTGCCGGTCGAGAACGGCGTGAACCGCTTCGGTGAACAGCTCCTGGAAGGTGGCGACGACATGGGCCGCCGTCTCGAACTCGGGGTTGAACTCGGGGCGCCCGGCAAGCTCGGCACGCACCCGCTCGGCCAGCTCCAGGTCGTGCATGACCCGGGGGTCCACCGCCGTCAGCTGCTCGCGTATCCGGGCGTCGGGCTGTCCGTAGCCGCCGAGGGCCATCACCTTCCCGGCAACGCTGGGGCTCTTGCCGAAGCCCAGCAGGTGGCCGATCGCGGTCCACCCGAAGCCGTTGCCGTACCAGGGGAGCGGGTCCTTGGCGATCCACTCCAGGCGGTTGTCCTCGACCCGGAACAGGGAGCTGCGGGTGAGCTGTCCGCGGCCCTCGTTGACGAGGACGAGGGTGCCGTCCTCGTGGTCCGCGTAGTGGGCGGCGAGCGCGGCGTGCGACACCTCGTGGGTGACGACCACGCAGTCCACGGTCCGGCCCAGCAGGTCGCAGGTGGTGCGGTGGTGCGGTGCTCCGGCGCCGATCCGTTCCATCGCGTGGTCCAGGTCCGGGATCCGCAGCAGGGCGCTGCGGACCGGCGTGCTGACCGCCACCAGGTCGATCCCGTCCGCGTCCACGCACTCCTGGGCGAGCACGTGCTCCAGCGCGATGTCGGAGCGGTGGTCGTGCTTGACGCGGGTGAGGCGCTCGGTCTCGATGGCGAAGACCAGCCGTCCGTCCTCGAAGTAGCCGACTCCGGTGTCGTGGCCGGCGGAGTGGAGAGACAGTACCTTCATCAGCGCTCCTGGGCAGGGGGTGTGAGGGTCGGAACGGCCGAGTAGGGCGCCCACTCGACGGCACGCAGCGGCCGGCCGGTGAGCCCGCGCAGGTACAGCTCCGTCCCCACCCCGGCGAACCACGCGAAGTAGAGCCACTTGATCAGCGCCTTCTGGAGCCCGCGGCGCCGCCCGCCGCTCGCGTCGAAGGCGGTCAGCGGCCAGAGGCCGGCGAAGAGGATGTGGCGGAAGTAGTGGCGGACCACCGGCAGGGGCCAGTCGGCGAGGTCGACGAGATGGTTGAGGAGGATCCGGCGGATCCTGCGGCGGGTCTCGCCCGCGGGACCGGCGACGTAGTAGTGGCAGCGGGCGTCCGGTACGAGACGCAGCCGGGCCAGCGGATCGGGCAGGCCGGGGTCGAGGAGCCGGAAGCAGACGTAGCCGTCGTCCGACACGTAGCGGCCGGGCATGCCGCCGGCCAGGACGTCGGTCGCCACCAGGATGCAGCAGCCGTGCGGGTAGTTGGTCGCGGGTGCCGCGATCGCCTTGGCGCGGGCCAGCAGGTGCGAGGTGGCGAACTCCCTGGTGTGCGGGATCTTCGTGGCGCCCACCGCGCCCCGGCAGCCGGCCGCCAGGAAGTCCCGCGCCAGGCGCGCCAGGCAGCCGGCATCGAGGTGCACGTCGTCGTCGACCCAGCCGACGCCGAGGCAGCCGAGCGACTCGGCGATCTCGATGGCGGCGTTGAGCGTACGCGGCTTGCCCGGGCCCGGCAGCGAGAGGCCGCACACCGGTACGTCCGGCAGCCGGGCGCGGGCCCTTCCCAGCAGCGCCCGCAGCCGCGCCACGGATTCGCCCGCCTCCCGCGCCGACGCCCACTGCATGCCCACCAACAGCACGACGGGGGCCTCCGGACGCTCCTCGGCCAGCTCGCCGATCCGGTCCAGCAGGGCGTCGAACCGCTCCTGCTGCCCGGCGAGGGGGCCACGGGCGACATAGGTCGGGGCGATCAGGGCGAGGGCCGGTGAACCGGGGCGCAGAGCGGCGGCGGCGCTCCGGGCGTCGGAGAGCTCGACCGCCTCCCCCGCCGGACCGTCGGGCAGGACGTAGCGCACCGGCACGGCCCAGGACGGCTGTGGACGGAGTCCCCGCGCCATGGTGCGGCGGACGTGGTGGGTCAGGAAGGGCTCGCCGAGCCGACGCCGGCCGCGGTCCGGCAGCGGCTCGTTGAGGCGGACGGCGGGGCCCGGCCGCAGGGACGCGGCCGGGCGGGAGGTCTCAGAAGTCACGGTCGGTGTTGGAGGTCGACCGGGCCAGGCTGCGCAGGCCGTCCACGGTGTTGCGCCACTGACCGGTCGTCGCCATGTGGGTCAGCAGCGGCTTGGCCATGGAGCGGCGCAGGAAGAACGCACGGTAGGCGGCCTGCGCGCGGCGCTGGGCGTCGGGCACCAGATAGCCGATCCGCGCGTCGAACTCGCCCCGCACGAACCGGTCCCAGTAGTCGGAGGGTATCCGCCCGGCGGCCACCGACTCGGTGTGCAGCGGGGTGCCCGGCAGCGGGGTCGCGGTGTAGAAACTCGCGTAGTCCAGCGGGATCCGGCAGGCGAGGTCGACCGTGGCGCGGAACTGCTCCCGGGTCTCGTTCAGCCAGCCGACGATGAAGTAGCCGAAGCCCTTGATGCCCGCCTCGTGCGCCGAGGTGACGGCCCGTTCGATCTTCTCGATGTTGCTCTCCTTGCGCATGCGCTCGAGGATCTCCGGCGCGCCGTGCTCGATGCCGAACCGCAGCCGCACGCAGCCCGCCCCGGCCATCGCCTTCAGCAGCGGTTCCGGCACCAGGTCGACGCGGGTCGGTGCCTCCCAGCGCACCTTCAGGCCCTGTTCGCCGATGAGCGCGCAGATCTCCCGGACCCGGCCGCGGTGCAGCGTGAACACGTCGTCGTAGAACATGATCTCCTTCACCCCGAACCGCTTCTTCAGCTCCGTCATCTCGCCGACGACGTCCTCGGGGGAGCGGTACATCGACTTCTTGTCGACGGCCTGCTTGAAGCAGAAGCTGCACTTGAACGGGCAGCCGCGGCTGGAGATCATCGTCGCGAACGGCCGGGGAGCCATGATCGAGTAGTAGCTGTTCATCGGCAGCCCGTCGCGGGAGGGCCAGCCGACCTCCTCCAGGTTCACCATCGGCGCGGCCCCACCGTCGTGCTCGCGGGAGACCAGACCCCGGATGCCCTCCGGCTTCTCGCCCTGCTCCAGGGCCTCGGCCAGCTCCGGCATGATCGTGATGCCCTCGCCGACACCGACGTAGTCGATGCAGTCGTGGAAGAGGTTCTCGTGCGCGTAGACCTCGGTGTGTGGCCCGCCGAGGATGACCTTGGCGCCGGTGCTCTTCGCCGCCTGGCAGGCTTCGACGGCACCGGGCAGTCCGGGAGTTGTGGTGCTGACGCCGACCAGGTCCGGCTCGAAGTCGGCGAGGAGTTCGCGCAGGCCCTCGCTGTCCAGACCGAGGGCCGGAGTGTCGACCTGGATGACGTCGTGGAAGCCGGCGGACTTCAGCGCGGTGTGGATGTAGCCGAGACCGAGGTGGGGCAGGACGCCGGCGCGCCGCTGGATCTGGGTGATCTGGCGGGTGTTGAGGCACAGGTCGTGGTGGCGGACCAGCGCGATGCGCAGTTTCCGCCTGCGCCAGCGCGGCAGGCCGGGGCGGCCCGGTTTCTCGGCGACGGCGGTCGAGCAACCGCCCGACGCGGCCCCGGCCGCCGTACCGGTACTTATGACGGGCAGTGTCTTCCGCATGAGGTCCCCTCCTTCTGGGGTCGTGCGGGCAGTGGTGTTCTGGGGACTCAGGGGGTTCTTCCGGCAGCGAGGGACTCCAGCTGGAGCAGGTACAGGGCCAGCGGCTGGAGCCGGCTGACGCGCTGCGGCGCCCCCGGGCCGCGGCCCGCCGCCAGCAGACGTTGCAGGACCCGGTCGCGGCTGTGCCACCAGCCCCGTCCGGAGTGCAGGGTGTGGCCGAGCAGCCGGGTGAGGTACGCCAGCCGGTGCCCGACCAGGACGAGCCCGTGGCGCTGCGGAACGGCCGCGGCGAATCCCAGGCCCGCGTGCTCGGGGAACGCCTTGTGCAGCGCCTGGTCGTGGAAGGTGCCGTCGACCAGGAACCGTCCCGGCACGGAGGCGAGGTGGTCGACGAGGGCGTGGTCGAGGTACGGGGTGTGGATCAACGCCTGTCCGCCGCCGAGCGTGAAGGGGGCGAGGGCGATGGAGCGACGCGTCCGGTTCCAGAAGAAGAACGAGCCGAGCGGGAGGGGCGCGTCGGCGTGCCGGGTCAGTTCCCGCACGAGCCGGGCGCGGGCCCTCTCCCGGCTCCACAGGCCGCGGGTGCGGGGGCCGAGGAGATGCTCGACGTGCCCGCCGGTGCGGCCGGCGGTCAGCAGCCGGTCCGCCAGCCCCGGCGGGTCCGTCGCGTCGTAGGGGTTCTTCCGGATCAGTTCGATGCTGGGGTTCTGGGCCAGCTCGCCACCCCCGAGCCCGTCGTACCACAGTCCGCTCCGGCGGCGCAGGAAGCTGAGCAGGGGCAGGGCCCAGGCGCCGTCCAGCGTGCCCATGCCCTGTGCCGGGCCCGCGGCGCGCTCCGCGTGGAACTGCGAGCGCGGCCGGCCGACGGTGCGGTGCGGCAGTCCCAGGTGCCCTGCGAGGAGGGCGGCTACACGCGCGTCGGCGCCCGGATCGGGCGGGAACTTCGCGCCGCTGACGCACAGTCGCGGCGGGGCGCCCTGGCGGCACAGCTCCAGCAGGATGTGGCGCGAGTCCCGGCCGCCGCTCAGCGGCAGGTCATACGGCCGGGCGGGCAGCCGGCGGGCCACGGAGGCGCGGAACAGGTCGATGAAGCCGTCCACCGCCTCGCCCCGGGTGAGGTCGGCGGGGCCGGGCACGGGAAGGGCGGGAGCGTCGAGGCGCGGTCCGTCGCGGGTCCAGGTCAGCGTGGCGGCGGGGGGCAGCGCCCGGATCGCCGCGAAGGGGGTGTCCTCGGCGAGGAAGAAGCCCAGCCGGACGAAGACGGCCAGCGCGTCGTGGTCGAGGGCGGCGTGCTCACCGGGCCTGAGCAGGGCGAGCGGATCGGGGGAGAGCGTCAGCGAGTTGGCGTCCGAGCGGTAGTACAGGGGGTGCATGCCGTACCGGTCGGTGCGGACCAGGAGGCGTTCGCCGTCCCAGTTCCAGGCGGCGAAGACCCCCTCGGGCGGTGGCCCCCCGGCCAGTGGATCCGCGCCGAGGGCGTGTCCGAGCCGTGCCTGCCCCTCGCCCTCGGCCCGGACCCCGCCCGGGCCTGCGACGAGCCGGATACGGGGCTTCACCGGGCGTCCAGCAGGGGCCGCACGGCGTCCCCGATCCGGTGGGCCACCGCATCCTGGTCGAGCACGGACTCGCCGAAGCCGATGGTGGTCTTCTTGTGCTCCTCGATCGTCGACGGCCGTGCCAGCCAGTCGTCGACGGTCCGGAACAGGTCCTCGGGCTCGGCACAGGCCCGGCCGAGACCGTGGTCGTGGATGAGCCCCGGCACCCACTGCTCCATCGGCAGCCCCGACTCCAGCATCAGCACGGGGATCCCGAAGTAGGCGGCCTCCAGGGTGGTGTTGGGGCCCGCCTTCGAGACGAGCAGGCCGTACGGCGACCTGGACGCGCGGTCGATGTAGTCGAAGTACTCGGCCTGCGTGAGCCGGCTGTGGAACCGCCAGTGCGCGAGCCGCTCGGCATCCGCCGCGGCGCGACGGGCGAGGCCGGGGTCGTCGTAGCCGACGAACACCAGGTCCGTGTCCGGGTGGCGGGCGGCGATGTGCCGCAGCAGTTCCAGGTAGACGTCACCGCCGCGGTTGCAGAAGATGATCAGACGGGGCCGGCCGGAGTCCTGGGCCCCGCCCCAGGGCCCGGCCGTCGGAGCGGCGGATTCGCTGGTCATGAAGTCCCGCAGGTCGTGCTGGGCGACGAGCGGCCCCACCACCCGCACCCGGTCGGGATCCCCGCCCGTGCTCGCCAGGAGACGGTCCCTGGCCCATGCGAAGCCCACCAGGGTCAGATCGGGGTGCGGGCTGCGGTGCAGCGGCAGCTGGAGCAGTCCGGGGTTGGTGACATGGCTGACCACCCGGGTGCGGACCCCCGCCAGTCCTACGGCCGCCACGCACAGCCGCGCCACGAACCCCTTCGTGCCGACCACCACGTCCGGGGCGGTGCTGCGCAGGTGCTCGGTCAGCGGGGCGAGAGCGGCCTGCTGAACGGGGGTGGGGCCGACCTCGAAACCGGCGGGGAAGCGTTCCTGGAGGCGGGCCATCAGGCCCATGTACCGTTCGGTGCGCACTGTCGCGTCGGGGCTCTCCAGGGAGATCGTGCGGATCTCGGCCCCCGCCTCGCCCAGCCAGGGCAGGATCGGCTCGGCCTCCAGCAGCGTCACGTCCGCGTCGACGGACCCGCGCAGTACCCGGGAGAACCGGGTGGCGGCGAGGTAGTTGCCGAACTCCCCCCAGGTCCTCGGTGACAGCACCTGGATGTGTGGACGGTCACGGCGCATGGCGGGGCTCCTCGGTGAGGTCGAGGCAGGCTGGGGCGGTAGCGGGCGCGTGCGCGGGAAGCGCCTGGTACCAGAGCTGGTACGTCAGCAGCGCCCACAGCTTGCGGGACGTGTCACGCCGGCCGCTGACATGGTCGTCGGCCAGCCTCCGCACCGCACTCGCGTCGAACAGCCCGCCGCGGTCCAGTGCGGACGCGGAGAGCGTGTCCAGCAGCAGCGGGCGCAGTTCCTCGCGCAGCAGGGCGGCCAGCGGGGCGCGGAAGCCCAGCTTGGTCCGCCGGACGATGTCCCCCGGCAGCCAGTCGGCCGCGATCCGGCGCAACAGGAACTTGCCGGTGAAGCGGCGCAGCTTGAGCGCCGTGGGCAGCGCGTTGCCGTACTCGACGAGATCCAGGTCGAGGAAGGGGGAGCGCAGTTCGAGGGCGCTGCGCATGCCGCCGCGGTCGGCCTTGGTGAGGATCACGTCGCGCAGGAAGTGGGCGACGACACCGAGCTGGCTGCGCTGGACGCCGGTCAGCCCCGACGGGCCGTCGAGGAGCCGGGAGATCTCGGTGAAGGGGTCGTGACCGGTCAGCGCCGCACGGGCGTCCGGCCGCAGCAGGCCGGGAAGCTCGGCCGGTCCGAAGGGGGCCGTGGACAGGTAGAAGCGGTGCTCCGGGGCCGCCCGCAGTCCGCGCGCCAGCAGGCTCAGGGCCGCGGCGGCGGGCAGATTGCCGGACCGCGCGGGCAGCCGGCGCACGAGGGTGCGCAGCAGGGCCTCCAGCCGGGGCGCCGACATCAGCCGCAGCAGGATCTCGATCGCCCGCTCGGCCTGGAAGTAGCGGTAGCCGAGCAGGAGTTCGTCGGCGCCGTCCCCGGTGAGCACCCCGCGCACGTGCTGCCGTGCCGTCCGGCAGACGATGCGGGTGGGCAGCAGGGAGGGGTCCGCGAGGGGTTCGTCGGCCCGGGCGTACTCCGACTCCACCACCTCGGCTAGGTCGCGGCCGCCGATGCGGACCACGTGGTGTTCGGCGCCGATGTGCCGGGCCACCGCGGCGGCGTGCGCGCTCTCGTCGAAGTCGGACTGCTCGAAGCCCGCGCTGAACGTCAGCACCGGCCGCCCCGACGAGAGCTGCTGGGCCACGGCGGCCACCGCGCTGGAGTCCAGACCCCCGCTCAGCAGCACCCCGAGCCGGCGCTCCGTGCTCGTCACCCGTCGGGCGACCGCCGTGCGGAACAGTTCCTCGAACCGCGCGGCCGCCTCTCTCCGGCCCGGACCCCGTCCGGACGTCTCCAGCCGGGGCCGCCAGAACTCCACTTCGCGCAGTCGCCCTTCGGCGTACTCCAGCCAGTTGCCGGGACGGACCTTGTGCACACCCGTCACGGCCGACCCGGGTGCGCAGAAGGCCTGGAGGGTCAGATAGCCGGCCAGAGCGCGTACGTCGGGGGTGCGCGGGGCGTCGGGATGGCGCAGCAGCGCGGTGAGTTCGGAGGCGAAGGCGATCCCGGCGGGCACGCGGGTGTAGTAGAGCGGCTTCTTGCCCATCGGGTCGCGGGCCAGGACGGTCGTCCGCGTACGCGCGTCGTGCAGGACGAAGGCGTACATGCCGCGCACCCGGTCCAGCACCTTCATACCGTGCCGCTCGTACAGTTCCACCAGCACCTCGGTGTCGCTCTCGGTGCGCAGCCGGGCTCCCGCGGCGCGCAGTTCGCGGCGCAGCTCCCGGTGGTTGTAGATCTCCCCGTTGAGCACGAGCGCGACGGCACCGCTCGACGAGACGAACGGCTGCCGGCCGGGGCCGACGAAGGTCAGGGCGCAGTGCGCGAAGGTCACGCCGTGGTGGTGGCACCGGCTGCTGCCGTCGGGGCCGCGGTGCGCCACCGCCGCCAGCATCCGTTCGGCCGTGGCACGTCCGGACTCCGGACCGCCGGGGTCGCTGAACCCCACGAAGCCGCACATACGGCTACGACCGGCGGGTGGGCGCCATACCGGCCGGCGAGGCGGTTCTGGGCGACGCCGCCCGGGCGAGCGATCGCCTGGCCCACTCGATCTGCGTGGCCAGCCCGGCGCGCAGATCCTTCCGCGCGGTGAAGCCGAGGCGGCGCCTGGCGCACTCGATGTCGGCCGTGGTGGCCCGGACGTCACCGATGCGTGCGGGGCCGTACCTGGCGTCCGGGGTCCGGCCGGTCAGCTCGCCGGTCAGGGCAAGGACCTCGTTCATCGACACGGCTTGGCCGGTTCCTATGTTCAGGACACCGGTACCCCGACCCCGGGGCGCCGCCGCGAGCATCAGCGCGCGCACGACGTCCGACACGTGGACGAAGTCACGGAGCTGGGTGCCGTCGCCGTAGACCTCGATCGGTTTGTTCTCCAGGGCGGCGCGGATGACCCGGCCGATGAACATGTCCGGGCGCTGGCCGGGGCCGTAGACCGTGAAGAACCTGAGGGCGTTCACCGACAGGGCGGTGTCGAGGCGCGCCGCGAAGGCGAGGGCGAGCCGTTCCGCGGCGAGCTTGGTGACCCCGTACGGGGACAACGGACGGGGGAGGTCGTTCTCGTGCATCGTGCCCTCCGCGCCGCCGTAGACGCTGGAGGACGAGGCCATGACCACCTGGGGGACCCCGGCGCGCACACACGCGTCCATGAGGCGCTGGGTGGCCAGGACGTTGCAGTGGAGATACTCGGGGAATTGTGTCCAGGACGGACGCACACCAGGCAGCGCGGCTAAGTGGAAGACAGTTTCGGCATTTTCGAGACAGGTCGAAAGATCGGCGGATACGAGATCGGCGCGGATCGCGTGGAGAGATCCCGTATCCGCGGATGGCGCGATTTCACCCGTGGCCCAACTCGATTTACGATCAATGCCCGTCACGTTCGCGCCCTCGCGTCGCAACGCCTCGACGAGATGGGAACCGATGAAACCCGCGGCACCGGTGACCACGACTTTTCTTGTGTTATCGACACCGTCGTGCGTGTCACCCGACATTGCGAATCCCCCTTGGTCCGTTGGTATCCGGTCGTTCAAGGCGGTGCTATGTGCTGGTGCTGCCCTCGGGTGCCGGACCCCTGCGAAGCGCGGGTGCGGAGAATGTGGCCGAGAAGTGCTGGCGCACGACGATGGCGCGCAGGGCGAATTGCCCAGAGGACCCGTGGAGTCTAACAGTGCGAGGAATCCGCAGCAACGGCTTACCGGTCCCCGTGCTCCGGAACAAGCGGCGGGCCATATTCCGCATGCGGACGTGCCATTTCCGGACTCCCGCACGGACTCCACGCGTCATTCCCAACCGTCGGCAAGGACTTTATGCTGAGGCCTTCCGCCGCCTTGGGGGGAGGGACGCGTTGGCAGGCAGTCCGTTGCGGCAGCTGTCCGTACTCTTCCGCTATCTGCGCGGCGAACGCCCCTCCGTCCTGCTTCTTTCGGTGCTGGTCCCGCTCGGCATCGGGCTCCAGCTCGTGGCACCGCAGATGATGCGCAGGTTCATCGACCACACGCTCTCCCGAAGCCCTTCGGACCTGCTGCTCGCGGTCGCCGTCTGGTATCTGGCGGCGGCCCTCGGACTGCTGGTGGTGACCATCGGCTGCGACGCCGTGGCCGCCCGGCTCGCCTGGCGCACCACCAACCGGCTCCGCGCCGACCTGGTGGCCCACTGTCTGCGCCGCCCCTCCCGCTTCTACCAGCGCCATCCGCCCGGCGAACTCGTCGACCGCGTCGACGGCGACGTCACCCGGCTCGCCGCGGTGATGTCCGCGCTGGTCCTGGAGGTCCTCGCCCAGATGCTGCTGGTCGTCGGGATCATCGGCGCCCTCTTCCAGCTCGACTGGCGCCTGGCCCTGGTCTTCGCGCCGTTCGCCGCGGGCACGCTGCTGCTGCTGCGCCGGCTCGTGGGCCGGGCCATGCCCTTCGTCGCCGCCCGGCAGGCCTCGTCCGCCGACCTCCTGGGCTTCCTGGAAGAACGGCTGGCCGGCGTCGAGGACCTGAGGACCAACGGGGCCTTCGGCCACACCATGCGCACGCTGGATTCACGGCAGGCCGACCTGTACGGGCGGGCCCGCCGCGCGGCGCGGGTCTCGGCCCGCTGGCCCGCCACCGTCCAGGGCCTGTCCACCGCCAGCGTGGTCCTCGCCCTGGCGGTCAGCGTATGGCTGCACGACCGCGGACAGCTCTCCATCGGGACCGCCTTCGCCTGTCTGTCGTACGCCATGCTGCTGCGCCGTCCGCTGCTCGCCCTGACCACCCGATTCCACGACCTGGAGGAGGCCGCGGTCAGTGTGCGGCGCCTGAAGGAACTGCTCGACCAGGACGACGACGTCGTCCGCACCGGTACCCTGCGCCTGCCCGCCGGGCCGCTGGGTACCCGGCTGGACCACGTGTCCTTCTCGTACGAGCCGGGCGAGCCCGTGCTGCGGGACGTGTCCTTCCGGCTGCGCCCCGGGGAGCGGCTCGGCATCGTCGGCCGGACCGGAAGCGGCAAGTCGACCGTCGTACGGCTGCTGTTCGGGCTGCACCACGCCACGAGCGGCAGTGTCACCGTCGGCGGCCAGGACGTCGCCGGTCTCGACACCAAGGCGCTGCGCGGCCGCGTCGCCCTGGTCACCCAGGAGGTCCAGGTCTTCCACGCCACCCTCCGGGACAACCTCACCTTCTTCGACCGCCTCGTCGACGACGACCGGGTGCGGGGCGCACTGGACGAGGCCGGACTCGGCGACTGGTGGCGGGAGCTGCCCGACGGACTGGACACCGTGCTGGGCGGCGGAGCGCGCGGGATGTCGGCGGGCGAGGAACAACTCCTCGCCCTGGCACGTGTCTTCCTGCGGGACCCGGCCGTGGTCCTGATGGACGAACCGACAGCCCGCCTCGACCCGCACACCGAACGGCAGCTCATGCCCGCGATGGACCGGCTGCTGGCCGGACGGACCGCCGTCGTGGTCCAGCACCGGCCGCACACCCTGCGCAACGTCGACCGCATCCTCGTCCTCGACGCGGGGACGGTGGTCGAGCACGGGGAGCAGACGGTGCTGGCGGCCGACCCGACCTCGCGCTTCCACGAACTGCTGCGCGTCGGCTGACGGGACACAAGGGTGACCGACATCGACGCAGGGGGCACGCTCGGGCGACTCGGGGCCGTGCTGCGCGGCTCCGCCGGTGCCTACTGGGCGCTGACGGGGTTGTGGGTGCTGCTGCGGGCCGGAACCCTGGCGGTGGGGCTGCTGTTCCAGCGGCTGTTCGACGAGATCGGGGCCGGCGGCGGGGTCTGGCTGCTCATCGCCTGGGTGGCCGCGATCGAGGTGGCCCGGCTCTGCCTGCAGTTCGGCGTGATGATCAACCGGCTGGAGCCACGGGTCCAGTACGGCACGACGGCGCGGCTGCGACGGGACCTGCTGGGCACCGCCCTGCGCGGCCGGGGCGCCATGTCCCGGACGACGCCGGGAGAGGCCCTGCGGGTGGCGGGGGAGGACGTCGAGGAGACGGGATTCTTCGTGGCCTGGGCGCCGACCAACCTCGCGCACTGGCTGTTCGTCGTCGCCTCGGTCACCGTGATGGTGCGGATCGACGCGGTGGTCACGATCGCGCTGCTGGCCCTGCTGGTCCTCATCACGGTGGTCACGGCCGCGGTCCACGGCCGGTTCCTGCGCCTGCGCAACGCCACCCGGACCGCGTCCGCCGAGGTCGCCGGCGCCCTGCGGGAGGCGTTCGGGGCGGTAAAGGCGGTGCAGGCGGCAGCCGCCGAGGACCATGTGGCAGCCCACGTCGTCGAGTTGAACGCCGCCAGGGCCCGCCTGGCGGTGCGCGAGGAACTCTTCGCCGGGGTGCAGCGGACCGTGATCGGCAACGCGACCCCGCTCGGGATCGGCGTGGTCCTGCTGCTCACGGCGGGGCAGGCACACAGCGGGGCGTTCAGCGTCGGGGATCTGGCGCTGTTCGCCTTCTACCTGCAGATCCTCGCCGAGGCGCTGGCCTCGATCGGCATCCTCTCGGTGCGGCTGCAGCGCGTCTCGGTGGCTCTCGGCCGGATCACGGCCTTCCTCGGGAGACGGCCTCTGACACCATCCGTGGAGCCGGCGCCCGAGGCCGGGCCCGCGCCCACGCCCTCGCCCGACCCGGGCCCCGCGCTGCGGGAGATGACCGTCCACGGGCTGACCGCACGGCACCCCGGCTCGGAGCGCGGCATCGAGGATGTCTCCCTCACGGTCGTACGCCGGTCCGTCACCGTGGTCACCGGAGGCGTCGGTTCGGGCAAGTCGACGCTGCTCCGGGCCGTCCTGGGGCTGTTGCCGCACGAACGGGGCACCATCGTGTGGAACGGGGAGCCGGTCGCCGACCCCGCGGCCTTCCTGGTGCCGCCGCGCTGCGGCTACACGCCCCAGGAGCCGCGACTGTTCAGCGGGTCGCTGCGGGAGAACGTCCTGCTGGGGCTCGGCGAGGAGGACGGCGACGGTGAGGGCGGGCCGAGGATCTTCGAGGCCGCCTCTCGCACCGCGGTCCTGGCCCCCGACGTCGCGGTCATGAAGGACGGCGCCGACACCGTCGTGGGTCCGCGGGGCCTCAGGCTCTCCGGTGGCCAGCTCCAGCGGACGGCCATCGCCCGGATGCTGGCCCGGCGCCCCGAACTCCTCGTGTTCGACGACGTGTCCAGTGCCCTGGATCCGGCCACCGAACAGGTCCTGTGGGACCGGCTGCTGGACGGCACGGTAACCGTCCTCGCGGTGTCGCACCGGCCCACGCTGCTGCGCGCGGCGGACCGGGTGGTGGTGCTGAAGGACGGGCGCGTGGACGCGGTCGGGACACTGCCCGAAGTACTCGACGCCTCCGCCGAGATGCGCCGGATCTGGGCCGATCAGGACCCGGAGCCGAGGCCGGGCCCTTCCGACGGAGCCCTGCCGTGACGCGGCGACCGGGCGGCTCCTCGATCAGGACAGCCGCTCACCCCGCGGCGCGCCCAGCTCGGACCAGATCCCGTCGAGCGCCTCGACGAACCCGCGGACCTCGGCGGCCTCGTGGACGGCCGAGGGGGCGACCCGCAGGATCTCCTCGCCGGTCGGCACGCTCGGCGCGTTGATCGCCTGCACGTAGGCGCCGTGCCGCTCCAGCAGCAGCGCCGACAGCCGCTTGCAGAGGCGGTCCTCACCGACCAGCACCGAGACGATGTGGGTCTGGTCGGACAGGAACGGAATGCCCCGCTCCCGCAACAGGCCGTGCAGGAGGCCGGCGTTGGCGGCCAGCCGCTCGCGTTCCAGCTCGGAACCGCGCAGATGCCGTACGGCGGCCAGCGCGCCGGCCGCCACGGCGGGCGGCAGGGCCGTGGTGAAGATGAACGACCGGGCGAAGGCCCGCACCGCGTCCATGAGAACGGTGGGCCCGGTGACATAACCGCCGGTCATCCCGAAGCCCTTGGCCAGCGTCCCCATCATCACGGTGAACGCGGGCGCGAGTCCCTCCCGCGCCGCGATGCCGGCGCCCTCGGGACCGTACATGCCCACCGCGTGAACCTCGTCGATGAACGTCTCCGCGCCGTACCGCTTGGCGATGTCGGCGATCTCCGCGAGTGGCGCGATGTCGCCGCGCATCGAATGCACGGACTCCGTCACGACGAGTTTCGGCCGCTGCGGATCCACCCCGGACAGCAGTTCCTCCAGATGCGCGCAATCGTTGTGCCGGTAGATGAACTTCTCGGCCCCGCTGTGCCGCAGGCCGTCGATGATGGACGCGTGGTTCAACTGGTCGGAGAACACGGCGCAGTCGTCGATGTGTCCGGCGAGCACGGAGAGCGCGCCCTCGTTCGCGGAATAACCGGAGGTGAACAGCACCGCGTCCTCCTTTCCGTGCAGCGCGGCGAGTTCCGCCTCCAGGGCGACGTGATAGTGGTTCGTCCCGCCTATATTGCGGGAACCGCCTGACCCGCCCCCGCATTCGTCGACGGCGCGCTTCATCGCCGCCAGCACGTCCGGGTGTTGCCCCATACCCAAATAGTCGTTGCTGCACCAGATCGATATTTCGCCATGCTGAGCCGTGTCGGCCGCGGGGAAGCGGCCCGCAATGCGGCCGAGCTCCAGAAACTCCCGTTTACGCTCGGATGTTTCCTGCGCAAGGCGTGCGAAGAAGTCCAGGTACTCCGACATGTCTTGTGCTCGCTCTCTGTCGCTTTCCCTTCGACGGGCCTCATCGTAGGATGCGCCGAGGTCCCTGCACAGTGCGCCTTCGCGTGAAAGCGGAGTATCGATGACCGAATGTGAAATCTCCTTCTCGCGGTTTCACCGTTCCTTTTCCGGTCGTGCCGGAATGGGCGGGCCGGTCCGATGACCGGCGGTGCCACGCTCTCGGCAGCGGACGTGCTCGCGGACACCGCGCGGCGCACCCCGGGAAGCACGGCGGTGGTGGCCGGTCCCGAGCGCGTCTCCTACGGCGACCTGTGGCTGGCGGCGCGACGGTACGCGGCGGCGCTGCGCGAGCGAGGCGTCGCCCCCGGCGACCGGGTCGCGCTGCTGCTCCCCAACACACCCGTGTTTCCCGCGGCGTACTTCGGCGTCCTCGCGCTCGGCGCGACCGTCGTACCGGTGAACGCGCTCCTGAAGGCGGAGGAGATCGCGTACGTACTCCGGCACTCGGGGGCGCGTGCGGTGCTGTGCTCCGGGTCGCTCCTCGGTGAGGGTGAGCCGGCGGCGAAGCGCGCCGAAGTGCCGCTGCTGACGGTCGGTTCGGAGGCCGGCGCCACGGGCGGGTCGGCGCTCGACCGGCTCGTGGCACGGGCCGCGCCGATCGAGGCACCGGTGCCCCGTGCGCCGGACGACATCGCGCTGATCCTGTACACCTCGGGCACCACGGGCCGTGCCAAAGGCGCCATGATCAGCCACCTCAACCTGTTGTCGAACATCGACACGACGATGCTCTCGCCCTTCGACATGGGTCCCGACGACGTCCTCCTCGGCTGCCTCCCCCTGTTCCACACCTTCGGCCAGGTCTGCGGCATGGGGACGTGCTTCCGAGCCGGCGCGACCCTCGTCCTGATGCCCCGCTTCACCCCCGAGGCGGCGCTCGACCTGATGGTGCGCGAACGCTGCACGGTCCTCATGGGCGTGCCGACCATGTACATCACGCTCCTCGAGGCCGCGGCCCGGGACGCCCGCCGCCCGCCGCTCGCCCGTGCGTACTCCGGCGGTTCGGCGCTCCCGGTCCGGGTGCTGGAGGACTTCGAGACGACCTTCGGCTGCCCCGTCTACGAGGGTTACGGACTGACCGAGACCTCCCCCTGCGTCGCCTACAACCAGAAGGCGTGGCCCCGGCGGCCCGGCACCGTCGGCCGGCCGATCAGGGGCGTGGAGGCGGAGATAGCCCGGGCGGACACCGAGGACCGCGTCGTGCTGCTCCCGCCGGGAGAGATCGGCGAGATCGTGATTCGCGGCCACAACGTGATGGCCGGCTATCTGGACGACCCCGAGGCCACCGAGGCCGTGTTCGTGGACGGCTGGTTCCGCTCGGGCGATCTCGGCACGAAGGACGGCGAGGGCTGTCTGACCATCGTCGACCGCAAGAAGGACATGATCGTGCGGGGCGGCTACAACGTGTACCCGCGCGAGGTCGAAGAGGCGCTGTCCCGCCACCCGTGCGTCGCCCGGGCCGCGGTGATCGGCCTACCGGACGCCCGCTACGGCCAGGAGGTCTGCGCGGTGATCGTCCCCCGCCCGGACACCGCGCCGGACGCGTCGCTGGCACGGGACGTGATCGCCTGGGCCCGTGAGCGCATGGCCGCCTACAAGTACCCGCGCCGCGTGGAGTTCGTCGGCGCCCTCCCCTTGGGGCCGAGCGGCAAGGTCCTCAAGCGGGAACTGGCCGCCCTGCTGAGGAAGAGGACCGGCGAAGAAACCGGTACACGAGCCGAGACGGGATCCGCCGACGGCGTGCGGACGGACGAGGCACCCTGACCGTGCGCCGCGCGGTTGTCGGCCGTGTCGTGCGGGCCGAGGACCGCGACGTCACCACTCGGCCTGGAGCAGCGAGAACCGTGCCCCCTCCGGATCCGCGACCATGGCCGTCCGGCCCCGGGGCGAGTCCTGGACCGGCTCGAGCACATGGCCGCCGAGGCCGACGAGCCGCTCCAGGGCCGCGTCCGCGTCGGCCACCTCGAAGTACGTCAGCCAGTGCGGCCCCCGGTCCCGGGGGAGCGCGCTGCCCAGGCCGTGGATGCCGGCGACCGGGCGGCCGTCGAGGCGCAGGGTCACATGGTCGAAGCCGGCCGAGACCGACGGCGCCGGCTCGAAGCCGAACACCGTTGCGTAGAACTTGGCGACGTTCGCCGTCTCAAACGTGATCAGTTCGTTCCACGCCGGTGTGCCGGGCACGCCCGTGACGGCGGTGCCGAGGTGTTCCGCCGCCTGCCAGACGCCGAAGACGGCACCCGAAGGGTCCGAGGCGATGGCCAGCCGGCCGGCCTCGCCCGCGTCCAGCGGGCCGACGCCGACCGTGCCACCGCACAGCCGCACCGTCTCGGCGGTGCGGTTCACGTCGTCGGAGGCGAAGTAGGGCGTCCAGGCGATGGGGAGCTGGCGGTCGGGCGGCAGTTGGCCGATTCCCGCCACTTCGTACCCGTCGAGCAGGGCCCGCACGTAAGGGCCCAGTTGCTGGGGTCCGGGCCGGAACTCCCAGCCGAACAGGCCCCCGTAGAAGTCGTGGGTCGCGGCCGGTCCGTGCACCATCAGACTCACCCAGCAGGGTGCGCCGGGTGTGCGCCGGGCGTTCGTCCCACCGTTCCGGCCGACCGACCCCCGTGCGTCCGTCATCGTCACTCTCTTCTCGGCCCTTGCGCGGGCCGTGCGTCCGCTTTCACTCCGACGGACCCCGCGCCGGTCCCGGCGCCGTGCGCCCCGGGTGCGCTCGTGGGGCAGTCCGGCCGCCCGGGTGGTACAGCATGTGCCCGAACCCGCACGCCTCGTGATCGGTACTGTCCGGCGGGCAGAGTAGCCCGACATCGACGCCTCGGCCACTCGGTACGCCAGGATGGGGCCATGAACGCCATCATCTCCGCATCCGAACTCATGAAGGAGCTGGCGGGCTCCAACCCGCCCGTCCTGCTCGACGTCCGCTGGCAGTTGAGCACGGCCGGGGCGGCGGGCGCCCCGCCCTTCGACGGCCGGGCCGAGTACGCCGCCGGGCACCTTCCCGGCGCCGTCTACGTCGACCTGGACCGGGAACTCGCCTCCGCGCCCGGCGGGCGCGGTCGGCATCCCCTGCCGGACGTGGCCGAGTTCGGCGCGGCGATGCGCCGGGCGGGCGTGTCGTCGGGCCGGCCGGTCGTCGCCTACGACGGTGGGCAGGGGTGGGCGGCGGCCCGCGCGTGGTGGCTCCTGCACTGGACGGGTCACCCGAACGTGCGGGTTCTCGACGGCGGGTTGCCGTCCTGGGAGGCGCCGCTGTCGACGGACGTCCCGGTCCCCGAGGAGGGCGACTTCGCCCCGTCGCCGGGCGCGTCGGGGCTGCTGGACGCGGACGGTGCCGCCGCGCTGGCCCGCTCCGGGGTGCTGTTCGACGCCCGTGCGGGGGAGCGTTACCGGGGCGAGGTCGAGCCCATCGATCCCGTCGGCGGTCACATCCCGGGTGCCGTGTCCGCACCGACGACGGACAACGTGACGGCGGACGGCCGCTTCCTGCCCGCCGGGGAACTCCGGGCGCGTTTCAGGACACTCGGCGCCACGGAGGGCGACGAGGTCGGCGTCTACTGCGGCTCGGGCGTGTCGGGCGCCCACGAGGTGCTCGCCCTGGCGGTGGCGGGCATCCCGGCGGCGCTGTACGTGGGTTCGTGGTCGGAGTGGTCCTCGGACCCGTCCCGGCCGGTCGCGGTGGGACCGGATCCGCAGTAGGGGCGCGGAAGGCATGTACGGGGCGGGTCCGGTCGCCGGGTCTCGGAGCGGGGTGGACGCCGGGCCCCGGTGACGCCTCTCGGTGGTGGCGACCGGAGCGGACGGGCCGTGTGCGCGCTCGGCCGAGGGAGGCGGGCGCGGGCGGGGCGGCCGGGGCGCACCCGACGGGTGACCGGGCGGCCCCGCGACCGAACAGCACAAGGGTCCCGCGCACGGCACCGGGGCCGCACCCGCGTGGGTACGGCCCCGGTCCGGGACGTAAGGGTGCGGTGCCCGGGCCCTACTCCTGCTTCTTGCGGCGGGTGCCGAAGACGATCTCGTCCCAGCTCGGCACCGCCGCGCGGCGGCCCGGCCGGACGCCGTCGGCCTCCGCCTGGCGGTCGGTGGAGCCGGTGAGCCGGTCGCGGTGACTGGCCACCGAGCGCGGCATCAGCACGTCGGCATAGGCGGAACCGGCCGACGCGGCGGGCGCCGGGGGCTCCTCCACCTCGGGCTCCTCGGCCGGTTCCTCCACCACCGGTTCCGGGGCGCGCTCGGGCACCACCAGGTCGCCGCGGAAGCTCGGTACGGCTTCCAGGAGGCTGGTGAGCGAGTCCCGTTCGCGTTCGGCGGAGGCGGTGACCGCGGTCTCCTCGGCGGGTTCGGACGGCGGCGGGGGCAGGCTCGGCCGCTCCCGCTGCTCCCGGTCGAGGGAGCGGTCAAGCGGCCGGTCGCGCGGCAGCCGGGCGATGCGCGGCACGAACGGGAAGCTGGGCTCGGCCGCGGCGAGGTCGTCGGACTCGCCGATCAGCGCGCGTGCCTCCGAGTCGACGGCCTGGACGAGCCGCCGGGGCGGGTCGTACGTCCAGCTCGCCGAGTGCGGTTCGCCGGCGACCACGTAGACCAGGAGTACTTCCCAGGTGCCGTCGTCGCGGCGCCAGGAGTCCCACTGGACGGTGTCCTTGTCGGCGCCGCGCAGCAGCAGCCGCTCCTGGACCGCCTCGCCGAGGGGCGGCCCGGAGTTCTCGCCGGGGCGGCGGACGGGGGTCTTGCGGGCCCGCTCCGCCATGAAGGCGCGCTCGGCCAGCACGGGGCCCTCGAAGCGCCGTACGCGGTCGACGGGGATGCCGGCCATCTGGGCGACCTCTTCCGCGGTCGCGCCGGCACGTATACGCGCCTGGATGTCGCGGGGGCGGAGATGACTCTCCACCTCGATCTCGATCTGGCCGAGGCGGGGACGGTCGCCGCGCACGGCGACCCGGAGTCGTTCGTCGATCGGAAGCGTGTACTCCGTGCTGTCCGCAGCCTTCAGCACCAGCCGTGTGCCGTCATTCGAGACGGCCACGACACGCAGTTCGGGCATGGGGACCTCCCGGGTGGTGCCTGCCGACGTCACGTGCGTCGCTGCTTCCGCTCTGTCGAGTGTGGCCTGCCCGGGTGCAGCCTGCCACAACCTTGCCGAGTTGCCCGGCGTGTCGGGCGCGGGCCCTGGATCGCCGTTATGGCACGGTTACCTGTTCGCAACGCTAAGTGACCAACTCCGTCACCCTGTGCAACTAGCCCCCTCCCGGCGGTCCTTCAAGGCGCCGAACCCCCTGTCGGGAGACCGGACCCAGGGCTCGCAACAGTACTCCATTCGGGCCACGTGCGTGGATTGGCACGCCGCCCAACTTCTGACAAGAGGGGGTGCTTGGCCGTCCCCGCCGTGAATTGCGCGATCTTGGACGTGGCGTACTTCACGCAATCACCAGAAACGGAACTAATGGTTTCGGCCGCACGTCCCTTTCTCGTGCAGTTGATCGGTCCCGTAGGGGAAAGGCAGGCAAGGTCAGAGGATGCGTGAAAAGTCCGGTGGCGCCGGGGAGGCGGACGTGCGTACGGAGGGGGAAACCAGGCGGATCGACCTGAGCGTCGCCCAGGTCGCGGGCAGCGCGCTGGCCGCCGTGGTGGCCGCCAAACTCGCCTCTTCGTTCGGCGTCTACGGCACGATCCTGGGCGCCGGTGTGATCAGCGTGGTCGCCACGTGCGGGGGCTCGGTCCTCCAGCACTTCTTCAAGCGCACCGGGGAGCAGCTCCGGGTGAAGCGCACGGCCGCCGTCGCCCAGGGGGCGGGGCGCGGAGCGGAACCGGCTCCGGCGCCGGGCGAGTTCTCCGAGGGCACCGTCTACCGCGCGCGGACCACGGGCTGGAAGCGCCCGGTGCTCGCGGCGGCCCTCGTCTTCGGGGTCGCCATGGCCGGGATCACCACGTACGAGCTCGCCTCCGGCGAGAACCTGAGCGGAGGCCACCGCACGACGGTCGGCAACGCCCTCTCCGGTCACAACAAGTCCGCTTCGGGCTCGGGAAACTCCGATGATTCCGGCGATTCCGGCGATTCCGGGGACTCCGGGAACTCCGGGAACGGCAAGGGCGACCCGGGCGGTTCCGGGAACGCCGGGGACAACGGGTCGGGGAGCGACACCCCGGCCGCCACGCCGTCGGGAACCCCGAGCGGAACCGGCGACGACACCTTCCCGGGCGGCGACGCCGGGCAGGACGGCGGTACGGCGACCAGCCCGACGCCCACCCCTGACGCCACCGGGGACGAGGGCTCAGGCGACTCCGCGACCCCCGCCCCCGACGACTCGGCTACGGCCCCAGAACCCGGCGCAAGTAGTCGTTCAGGAACAGACGGTCAGGGTCAAGGCGGTCCCGCAGCGCAGTGAACTCGCCGAAGCGCGGGTAGACCCGGGAAAGGTACTCGGCGTCCCGGGTGTGCACCTTGCCCCAGTGCGGCCGTCCCTCGTGCGCCGTGAAGATGCGCTCGGCCGCGGTGAAGTACGCCTGGTAGGGCGTGCCCCGGAACATGTGCACGGCGATGTACGCGCTGTCGCGTCCCGAGGCGGTGGACAGCGTGATGTCGTCGGCCGGGGCCGTGCGCACCTCGACCGGGAAGCTGATCCTGAGCCGTGACCGGTCGACCATCGCCTTGAGTTCGCGCAGCGTCTCGACGACCGCCTCGCGCGGCACGGCGTACTCCATCTCCACGAACCGCACCCGGCGCGGCGAGGTGAAGACCTTGTGCGGGGTGTCCGTGTACGTCCGCGCGGAGAGCGCCTTGCTGGAGAAGCGGGCGATCGCCGGGATGGCGCCGGGGGCGGCGCGGCCGATCCAGTTGGCGGCCTGGAAGGCGCCGTTGGACAGGAACTCGTCCTCGAACCAGCCCCGGATCCGGCCGACCGGCTGCTCCGGTCCGGCGCTGCGGTTGTTGCGCTTGGTGTTGGTGTTGCCGGTGTGCGGGAACCAGTAGAACTCGAAGTGCTCGTTCTCGGTCCACAGTTCGTCGAAGTCGGCGAGGACCCGCTCGAAGGGCATCGGTTCCTCACGCGCGGTGAGCAGGAAGAGCGGCTCCACGGCGAAGGTGAGGGCGGTGACGACGCCCAGCGCGCCCAGGCCGACCCGGGCGGCGGCGAACACCTCGGGGTTCTCCCGCTCGGAACAGGTCAGCACCGAGCCGTCCGCGGTGACCATTTCCAGCCCCCGGATCTGGGCGGCGATCGAGGCCGACTCGCGGCCCGTGCCATGGGTGCCGGTACTGGTGGCCCCGGAGACGGTCTGCTCCACGATGTCGCCCATGTTGGTCAGCGACAGCCCCTCACGCGCGAGGGCCAGGTTGAGCCGCTTGAGCGGGGTGCCCGCCTCCACCGTGACCGTCATGGCGGCACGGTCGATGTCGCGGATGCCCGTCAACAGTTGAGGGCGGATCAACAGGCCGTCCGTCGCCGCTATGGAGGTGAAGGAGTGCCCGGTGCCGACCGCCTTGACCCGCAGCCCCTCCCCGGCCGCCGCGCGGACCGCGTCGGCCAGCTCCTCGACGGAGGCGGGAGCGACCTCCCGCGCGGGACGCGCGGAGACGTTGCCGCCCCAGTTACGCCATGTGCCGTTCCGGCCGTTCGCCGTGCGTGTGCTGCTCAACGGTGCCTCCCCGACGCGGATCCGGCCGCTTGAGCCGGCGGTACCCGAGGAAACCGACCGCGACCGCGACGGCCCCGGCCACCGCCGGAACCCAGTACCCCGCACGTGCCCCGGAGGCGTCGATCACCCAGCCGCCGCCGGAGGAGCCGAGCGCGACCCCGACCGCGAGTCCGGTGCTCACCCAGGTCATGCCCTCGGTGAGCTGCGCGCGTGGTACGTGCTCTTCGATGAGGGACATCGTCGTGATCATCGTCGGAGCGATGGACAGACCCGCAACGAACAGCGCCGCGGCCAGAAACAGCAGGTTTCCGACCAGTAGCAGGGGGATCATACTCACGGCCATCGCACACACGCCCAGCAACCAGCGACGCTCGGGCGGACCGGCGAAGCGCAGCAGCCCGAAGATCATGGCCGCCGTGCACGACCCCGCCGCGTACAGGGCGAGGACGAGGCTGGCGGCGGCCTTGTGCCCCTCCTCCTCGGCGAACGCCACGGTGACGACGTCGATGGCCCCGAAGATCGTCCCCGTGGCCGCGAACGTGCCGACCAGGACCTGGAGGCCGCGCGAGCGCAGCGCGGTGCCGCCACCCTTGTGCTCACGCGGGTGCGGCACCGGCTCGGTGGCCCGCTGCGCGGTGAGCCAGAAGACGCCGGTCGCCAGGAAGCAGGCGGCGAGCAGCGGCCCGGCCTCCGGGAACCACGCCGTGGACAGGCCGATGGAGATGATCGGCCCGAAGATGAAGCAGATCTCGTCCACCACGGACTCGAAGGAGTACGCGGTGTGCAGCTGCGGGGTGCCCCGGTACAGGGCCGCCCAGCGGGCCCGGACCATTGCGCCGAGGCTCGGCACGCAGCCGATGCCGACGCAGGCCGCGAACAGCACCCAGTCCGGCCACCCGTAGTGCGCGGCCGGCAGCAGCACCGCCGCCGCGGTCAGCGACACCAGGGTCGCCGGACGCAGCACCCGCCGCTGCCCGTAGCGGTCCACCAGGCGGGAGACCTGCGGTCCGGCCACGGCGGCGGCGAGCGCGATGGTGGCCGACAGCGCCCCGGCCAGTCCGTACCGCCCGGTGAGCTGCGAGATCATGGTCACCACGCCGATGCCCATCATCGACAGCGGCATCCGGCCGAGGAAGCCCGCGGCGGAGAAGCCCTTGCTGCCGGGGGCGGCGAACAGGGCGCGGTAGGGGCTGGCCAACGAGGTCTCCGGAAAAGGCTCGGCAACGCGCTCAGTAAGGTGCGAACACAGTCGATACAGATTACTCGCCGAAACGCCCGGAAACACCCCCGCGGACCTGGTGGAACGCACGGTCGGTACCCCGCCGTTTCCTCGCTGTCAGTGCCTGGTGGCAGGATCGAGACATGCCAGACGTGCTCGATGTCAGTCCGTACGACGCCCTGCTCCTGCTCTCGTTCGGCGGCCCGGAGGGCCCGGACGACGTGGTCCCCTTCCTGGAGAACGTGACGCGCGGGCGGGGCATCCCGAAGGAACGCCTCAAGGAGGTCGGGCAGCACTACTTCCTCTTCGGCGGGGTCAGCCCGATCAACGACCAGAACCGCGCCCTGCTGGACGCCCTCCGCAAGGACTTCGCGGAGCACGGCCTGGACCTGCCGGTCTACTGGGGCAATCGCAACTGGGCGCCGTACCTGACGGACACCCTGCGCGAGATGGTCCGCGACGGCCGCCGCCGGGTCCTGGTCCTCGCGACCAGCGCCTACGCCTCGTACTCGGGCTGCCGCCAGTACCGGGAGAACCTCGCGGACGCGCTGGCCGCCCTGGAGTCCGAGGGGCTGGCGCCGCCCCGGGTCGACAAGCTCCGGCACTACTTCAACCACCCCGGCTTCGTGGAGCCCATGGTCGACGGGGTGGTCCGGTCCCTCGCCGAGCTGCCCGAGGAGGTCCGCGACGGCGCGCACATCGCGTTCTCGACCCACTCGATCCCCACCTCGGCCGCGGACACCTCCGGTCCGGTCGAGGCCCACGGCGACGGCGGCGCCTACGTCCGCCAGCACCTCGACGTCGCCCAGGTGATCGCCGACGCCGTCCGCGAGCGCACCGGCGTCGACCACCCCTGGCAGCTCGTCTACCAGTCCCGCTCCGGCGCCCCGCACATCCCGTGGCTGGAGCCCGACATCTGCGACCACCTGGAGGAGCGCCACGCGGCCGGTGCCCCGGCGGTGGTGATGGCCCCCATCGGGTTCGTCTCCGACCACATGGAGGTCCTGTACGACCTCGACACCGAGGCCACCGCCAAGGCCGGTGAGCTGGGGCTGCCGGTGCGGCGCTCCGCGACCGTCGGCGCCGACCCGCGGTTCGCCGCTGCGGTCCGCGACCTCGTCGTGGAGCGGGCCGCCGACGAACGCGGCGAGGAGGCCGCCCCGTGCGCGCTCGGCGCGCTCGGCGCGAGCCACAACCTGTGCCCGGTCGGCTGCTGCCCCGCCCGCGCACCCCGGCCCGCCGCGGCGGGCGCCGACAGCCCCTACGCGTGAGGAAGCCCGTGACCGACCTGAGGACCGACCCGCTCCACGCCGAGCTGCTGACGATCGCCCGGGAGGCCGCCCACCGCGCGGGCGCGCTGCTGCGCGACGGCCGGCCGGCCGACCTCGCGGTCGCCGCGACCAAGTCCAGCCCGATCGACGTGGTCACCGAGATGGACATCGCGGCGGAGAATCTGATCACCGGGCTGATCGCCGAGCGCCGCCCCGAGGACGGCTTCCTCGGCGAGGAGGGCGCCGCCGCCGAGGGCACGAGCGGCGTCCGCTGGGTCATCGACCCGCTCGACGGCACGGTCAACTACCTGTACGGGCTGCCCACCTGGGCGGTCTCCATCGCCGCCGAGCAGGACGGTGAGCGGGTGGCGGCTGCGGTCGTGGCCCCGATGCGGGGCGAGGCCTACCACGCGGTGCTGGGCGGCGGAGCCTGGGCGACCGGAGCCTGGGAGGGCGAACGCGCGCTCGCCTGCCGGCCCGCGGCCCCGCTGGACCAGGCGCTGGTCTCCACCGGCTTCAACTACGTCGCCGACGTCCGCGCGGAGCAGGCCGAGATCGCGCGGCGGCTCATCCCGCTGGTGCGGGACATCCGGCGCGGTGGCTCGGCCGCGATCGACCTGTGCGACGTGGCCGCGGGACGCCTCGACGGCTACTACGAACGCGGGCTGCACCCATGGGACCTCGCGGCGGGCGACCTGATCGCCCGTGAGGCGGGCGCGGTGACCGGAGGACGCCCGGGTGAGCGCCCCTCCGGCACCCTGACCATCGCGGCCACCCCGTCCGTCTTCGAACCCCTCCAGCGCCTGCTGACGGACTTCGGGGCGTAGGCCTCCGGCGGTGGATCAGGGGTGGCGGTCGGCCCCGGGCCCATCGGCGCGGCAAGGCATGACCCGGGGGCCGCCCGGCAGCGCACCCGGACACGACGAAGCCCCGGCGCTGGATCGCCGGGGCTTCGTCATTCCCGGGTCGGTCAGGCGTTGGTCGCCCTTACCTCCACGCCGTGCTCGGCGGCGAGTCGGCGCAGGTCGTCGAGCTCTCCCAGTTCCACGTCGACAAGGAACTCGTCGCCCTCGTCTCGGGCCCGGGACAGGTCGGACTCGGTCGTCTGTATGCGCTGCAGAAGTCCTGCGGTGAAAGCGTCCATGCTGCGCCCCCTCGTCCTGGGTCGTGGGTCGTTGGCACGGGGGTGTGCCGTTCGGAAGGGGCGATCACGTCTCCGGTGGAGTGCCCAGCGCTGCCCTGCTGGGCGGCGACGGTGCCGGACACCCACGCCCGCTCTGCGGAAGCGGACCGCGGCGTACCGCGCGGTGACGCGGTACAGGCAGAGCGTGATCGCGGGGTGTAAAGCCGTCCTCCCCCCGCTCCTCTTCGCGGAAACCTCAACCACGCGAGAAAATCCTTCATTCCCGCCCGCGGGACTTTCCGCGTCGCCGCCCCGTCTCCCGCCTTACAGCCGACTTATGGCCGAAAAGGGCAGGATGGAGGCAACACACCCACCAGGCCCCTGCCCTCGTGCGCCGACCGGCGCTACGCGGGTGGACACAGGAAGGACAAGCGACGTGCGCGTACTCGTCGTCGAGGACGAGCAACTGCTCGCCGATGCGGTGGCCACCGGACTGCGCCGGGAGGCCATGGCCGTCGACGTCGTGTACGACGGTGCGGCCGCCCTGGAGCGCATCGGCGTCAACGACTACGACGTGGTCGTCCTCGACCGCGACCTCCCCCTCGTGCACGGCGACGACGTGTGCCGCAAGATCGTCGAACTGGGCATGCCCACGCGCGTGCTGATGCTCACGGCCTCCGGCGACGTCAGCGACCGCGTCGAGGGCCTGGAGATCGGCGCCGACGACTACCTCCCCAAGCCCTTCGCCTTCAGCGAGCTGATCGCCCGGGTGCGCGCCCTGGGCCGCCGCACCAGCGTGCCCCTGCCGCCCGTCCTGGAGCGCGCCGGCATCAAGCTCGACCCGAACCGCCGGGAGGTCTTCCGCGACGGCAAGGAGGTCCAGCTCGCCCCCAAGGAGTTCGCCGTGCTGGAGGTGCTCATGCGCAGCGAGGGCGCCGTGGTCTCCGCGGAGCAGCTCCTGGAGAAGGCCTGGGACGAGAACACCGACCCGTTCACCAACGTCGTACGCGTGACCGTCATGACCCTGCGCCGCAAGCTGGGCGAGCCGCCCGTCATCGTCACCGTCCCCGGCTCCGGCTACCGGATCTGACCGGCCGTGGCGACGACACCCGCGCCCCCCGGGGCGCCCCCCAAGCCCACGTGGGACCCGCGCTCGGCCACGCCCCTGCCGTGGCTGCGCCCCACCATCCGCATAAGGCTCACGCTGCTCTACGGCGGCATGTTCCTGATCGCCGGCATCCTGCTGCTGTCGATCATCTATCTGCTCGCCGCCCAGGCGGTGCGCACCGGCAACGAACCCCTGTACAAGATCGTCGACTTCACCGACCTCAGGGTCTCCAGCAGCGACTGTCCGGTCGTGGACAACGGCAACCTGTCGCTGTCCGCGTTCAACGCCGCGATCAGCGACTGCATAGACCACCAGCGCAAGGTCGCCCTGGACAACCTGCTCAGCCGTTCGCTGCTGGCGCTGCTCGGCCTCGCCGTGATCGCCTTCGCCTTCGGCTACGCCATGGCCGGGCGCGTCCTGTCGCCGCTGGGCCGGATCACCCGCACCGCCCGTGCGGTGGCGGGCTCCGACCTCTCCCGCCGGATCGAGCTGGACGGACCGGACGACGAGCTGAAGGAGCTGGCCGACACCTTCGACGACATGCTGGAGCGGCTGCAGCGGGCGTTCACCGCCCAGCAGCGCTTCGTCGGCAACGCCTCCCACGAGCTGCGCACGCCCCTGGCGATCAACCGCACGCTCCTGGAAGTGCACCTGTCCGATCCGAACGCCCCGGTGGAGCTCCAGCAGCTCGGCAGGACAATGCTGGCCACCAACGAACGCAGCGAGCAGCTGGTCGAGGGCCTGCTGCTCCTCGCCCGCAGCGACAACCAGATCGTCGAGCGCAAACCGGTGGACCTCGCCGAGGTGGCCGGTCAGGCCATCGACCAGGTGCACGCCGAGGCGGAGAGCAAGGGCGTGGAGGTCCGCGGCGCCCGCGAGGCCGCGGTGGTCCAGGGCAATGGCGTCCTCCTGGAGCGGATCGCCCTGAACCTCGTCCAGAACGCCGTGCGCTACAACGTGCCGGAAGAGGGCTGGGTCGAGGTCTCCACCGCCGTGGAGGGCGGCCAGGCGGTCCTGGTGGTCACCAACACGGGCCCGGTCGTACCGGCGTACGAGGTGGACAACCTCTTCGAGCCGTTCCGGCGGCTGCGCACCGAGCGGACGGGCAGCGACAAGGGCGTGGGGCTCGGGCTCTCCATCGCGCGGTCCGTGGCCCGGGCGCACGGCGGGCACATCTACGCGCAGCCGCGCGAGGGCGGGGGACTCGTCATGCGCGTCACGCTGCCCGTCTGAGATCATGACCCCCGACATCTCACCGAGAACCGAGGATGTTCGCTTTGAGCGGAATTTCCAGGCCAACGGCCCTGGAGTCGCCTGTGTGATCGATCACAGCAGCGGCTTTCGCGCCATCTACTCTCCGTGATCATGCACCCTGTCGGAAAGCCGGGAAAATCCCGGTTTTCAGGGGTCTTGATCACGGGAAGTACACGGTGAGACGCCTTTGAAGTGCGGTATTGGGACCGTGTACGGTCCCCATCGCCATCCAAGCCGATCACTCATGAGGGGTCCGGTTGGGTGTCGATTGAGTAACAGACCTTGATGTGAGGCAAAATCTCCGCCTCAGGTCGGGCACAAGTCCGGCCTCTCACGCGTTACGTGCGCTGGAGACACCGCAGACACCCAGAGGGGGAGAGCGACCATGGCAACCGATTACGACACTCCACGCAAGACCGACGACGACGTCGACTCGGACAGCCTCGAAGAGCTGAAGGCGAGGCGGAACGACAAGTCCGCCTCGGCCGTCGACGTCGACGAGTTCGAGGCCGCGGAAGGCCTCGAACTTCCCGGCGCCGACCTCTCGAACGAGGAGCTGGCGGTCCGTGTACTGCCGAAGCAGCAGGACGAGTTCACCTGCATGAGCTGCTTCCTGGTGCACCACCGCAGCCAGCTGGCCCGGGAGAAGAACGGCCAGCCCATCTGCCGCGACTGCGACTGAGGCGGGGTCGGCCGTGACCGGCTCGACCCCTCCCTGGAAGCGCCGCTTCCCCCAGCGGGGAGCGGACCAAGGACCGTCCGACGGTCCGCACAGCGCGCGTGACGACGAGCGAGGCACGACCGACACCGGTACGGCCTCGCTCGAAGCAGTGGCCGGCCGGAGTGACCTCCCGGCGACCACGAACACCCCGGCGCCCGCTGCCCGGCGCCGGGCAGCGGCTTTCCGGGAAAAGGCCGGACAGAGCGTCCGCAACGGCGGCACCCGCGCAAGAGCCGCCCTGGGGCACCTCGCCGACCGGATCATCGATCTGGCCCCGCGCGTGCCCGTACGGGACCTCGCGACGCTGCGCAGACAGTTCCCGGGCCTCGGCCCCGAGGAGCTCGCCGACCGCCTCGTGGCCGGCGCCGCCAAGGGCACCGCGACGGTGGGAGCGGGGATCGGCGCTGCGGCGATGATGCCCGTACCGCCCGCGATGCCCACCGAACTGGCCGCCGAGGTCACCGGCGTGGCGGCGATCGAGCTCAAGATGATCGCCGAACTCCACGAGGTCTACGGCGTACGCCCGCCCGGTGGCCTCGGGCAGCGCAGCACCGCGTACCTGAACTCCTGGTCGGACGAACGCGGCGTCGACGTGTCCAAGCCGTCGACCCTCGGCGCGGCGATGAACAGCCACATGAAGCGCCAGCTGCGCCAGCAGATCATGAAGCGGATGGTGCGCAACCTGCCGAACCTGATGCCCTTCATGGTGGGAGCGGCCGTAGGAGCCGTCATGAACCGCCGTGACACCAGAAAGCTCGCCGACAAGATCCGCAACGACCTGCGCAAGCGCCAGGTCCCCTGGAGCGCCCTCGGCGACCTCCCGGCCCTGGAACGGCCCAAGGACGCCCTCGAGATGGGCGAGCTGGGCACCGGACCCGTCGGCCGGCCGGACCACTGACCACGCGCGCCTGCGCGCGCGTGCGATCCGGCTACGCGGCCGCCTTCGCCGCCGTGAGGGCCTCGACCAGCCGCTCCGGCTCACGCGTCGACAGATACAGGTACGGAGTCGGGTCCTGCGGGTCCGTGACGACCACGCGCACGGCCCTCGGGATGTAGGCGCGCAGCAGCAGGAACGCCCGGGTGTCGGCCTTGTACGTGCGCCAGGCGCGGGCCTCCTCCGGATCGAGGACCTCCGCCTCGCCCAGCGCCGCGAGCGGCACCCGCGCCTCGCCCGCGATCAACGAGTCGCCCACGACACGGATACGGACCGCGCCGTACGAGCTGGCCGCCACCGCCGCCACCGCGGTGCCGCCGGCCAGGCCGCCCAGCATCGGCAGCGTGCCGAAGGGCAGCAGGATCAGCGCGAACGCGAGCCCCACCAGGAAGGAGACCAGCCACCAGGAGCGGGGCGCGGTGAGGCGTTCTTCGTACGGGGCGGGGGAGGGCTGCATGCAACAAGCTTGGCACGGTGGCGGTGTTCGGCCGACGCGCGGGTAAGGTCTGCGCCTGTGAGTGGTATTTCCCCAGGTCTTCAGCCTCCCGCCGACGCCGTGAAACCCGTACGGCACCCCGACGCGCCCGCCCCCGGCGAGCTGCTCGGCGCCCACTACGGCCAGTGCTTCGGCTGCGGCGGCGACCAGCCCCACGGACTGCACCTCCAGGCCCGGGCCGGCGAGGGCGTGTCGATCACCGCCGAGTTCCTGGTCCGGCCCGCCCACCAGGGCGCGCCCGGTCTGGCGCACGGCGGCGTGCTCGCCACCGCCCTGGACGAGACCCTGGGCTCGCTGAACTGGCTGCTGCGGACGATCGCGGTGACCGGACGGCTGGAGACCGACTTCCGGCGGCCGGTGCCCGTGGACACCACGCTGTACCTGGAGGCCGAGGTGACCGCGGTGGCCGGCCGGAAGATCTACTCCACCGCCACCGGCCGGATCGGCGGGCCGGACGGCCCCGTGGCCGTCCGTGCCGACGCCCTGTTCATCGAGGTCAAGGTCGACCACTTCGTGAACCACGGCCGCGAGGAGGAGATCCGCGCGGCCATGGACGACCCCGACCAGATCCGCCGCACCCGTGCCTTCGAGGTGAACCCATGACCCGCGCCGAGCTCGAGGTGCTGATCCGCCGCGTCGACCCCGACGTACCGCTTCCGGCGTACGCGCAGCCCGGTGACGCGGGCGCCGACCTGCGCACCACCGTCGACTGCGCGCTGGCCCCCGGTGAGCGCGCCGTACTGCCCACCGGCGTGTCTGTGGCGCTCCCGGAGGGGTACGCGGGGTTCGTGCACCCACGTTCCGGACTGGCCGCGCGCTGCGGTGTCGCCCTCGTGAATGCCCCGGGGACGATTGATGCCGGGTACCGTGGGGAGATCAAGGTGATCGTGGTGAATCTCGACCCGCGCGAGACGGTGCGGTTCGAGCGCTTCGACCGGATTGCCCAACTGGTCGTCCAGCAGGTCGAGAAGGTCCGCTTCCGGCAGGTCGCGGAGCTTCCCGGCTCGGCGCGGGCCGAGGGGGGCTTCGGGTCCACCGGCGGCCACGCCGGGACGGACCGTGCAAGCGGCACAAGCGGTCAGGTCGCCGAGGGCGGCCCGACGGGTGGGAATCGATACGCTTCGGTCGTATCCGACCGGGAAGGACAGTGACGTGTTCGGACGTCGCAAGAAGAGGGATGCCGCCGAGGACGCGGCCGGCGAGACCGAGCAGGTCGTCGACAGCGTCGACACCGAGGCGGACGAAGAGCGCGAGCGCGTGCGGCTCGACCCCGAGCCCCGGCCCGACGGGCCCTGGGACAGCACCGAGGTCCGCGACCCCGCCGAGGGGCGCGTGGACCTGGGCGGCATGTTCATCCCCGGGGTAGAGGGCATGGAACTGCGGGTGGAGGTCGCCGGAGACGCGATCGTCGCCGCGACCGTCGTGCTGCGCGACAGCGCCATCCAGCTCCAGGGGTTCGCCGCGCCCAAGCGCGAGGGCATCTGGGGCGAGGTGCGCGAGGAGATCGGCGCCGGCATCACCCAGCAGGGCGGCATCATCGACGAGGTCGAGGGTCCGCTGGGCTGGGAGCTGCGGGCCCAGGTGCCGGTGCAGCTGCCGGACGGCACGGGCGGCTTCCAGGTCGTGCGGTTCGTCGGCGTGGACGGCCCCCGATGGTTCCTGCGGGGCGTGATCTCGGGTCAGGGCGCGGTGCAGCCGCAGGCCGCGGGCCTGCTGGAGCAGATCTTCCGGGACACGGTCGTGGTCCGTGGCGACGGCCCCATGGCCCCCCGCGACCCCATCGTCCTCAAGCTGCCGGATGACGCGCAGATGGTGCCCGAGGGTGTCCAGCAGGAAGAGGGCTCCCGCTTCTCCGGAGGCATGGGCCAGCTCCAGCGCGGACCGGAGATCACCGAGGTCCGCTAGGTAAAAACTTCGTGCGGTTTCTCCGTACGCGCGCCACCAGGGCCGCTTCCCCAGGGGGACGCGGCCCTTCGTGCTGCCGGCCCGCCCGGCGGACCGCGGTGCCGGGCCGTTGAATCCGGCGGCCTCCGCTGGCGATACTGGCGCCCGGTCGTCCGGCGGGGGAGGGGCTCATGAGCCAGGTGGTGGTCACCGAGACCATGGTGCGGGTCGAGGACGTGCGCAAGTCGTACGCCCAGGGGACCGCCGTCGTGCACGCCCTGCGCGGCGTCTCCTTCGAGGTGCCGCGGGGCGAGCTGGTCGCCCTCAAGGGGCGGTCGGGGTCGGGGAAGACCACGCTGCTCAACATCGTCGGCGGACTCGACGTACCGGACGCCGGACGGGTCGAGGTCGACGGCCGCGACCTGGCGGACCTGGACGAGGACGGGCTGCTCGCCCTGCGCCGGGACCGCGTCGGCTTCGTCTTCCAGTCCTTCGGGCTCATCCCGATCCTCACGGCCGCCGAGAACGTGGGCGTGCCGATGCGGCTGCGCCGGGCCGCGCCCCGCGAGCGCGAGGAGCGCGTCGCCCTCCTGCTCGCCCTGGTGGGCCTCGCCGACCACGCGGCTCAGCGGCCCGGCGAGCTGTCCGGCGGGCAGCAGCAGCGGGTCGCCGTCGCCCGCGCCCTCGCCAACGACCCCGCACTGCTGATCGCCGACGAGCCCACCGGCCAGCTGGACGCCGAGACCGGGCACGCCGTGATGGAGCTGCTGCGGGCCGTCGTACGCAGCGAAGGGGTCACCGCCCTGGTCGCCACCCACGACGCCACCCTCCTCGACCTCGCCGACCGGGTGCTCGAACTGCGGGACGGGGAGATCGTCGGGCAGTGACACCGGGCGTCAGGGTTCCGTCAAAGACGGCCCGCGGCCGCACCCCGCCCCGTTATGTCGCGTTTGTGGGCCGTAGGGTCGACGCTGCGCAGTCAGCGGTGACCGGAAGACAATGAGGCCATGGGACGCGGCAAGCTTCGGATCTACCTGGGGGCGGCCCCCGGCGTCGGAAAGACGTACGCCATGCTCGCCGAGGCGCACCGCCGCGTCGAGCGGGGCACGGACTGCGTGGTCGCCTTCGTCGAGCACCACGGCAGGGCCCGCACCGAGGTGATGCTGCGCGGCCTGGAGCAGGTGCCGCGCCGCGAGCTGGAGTACCGCGGCGGAACCTTCACGGAGCTGGACCTGGACGCCGTACTGGCCCGGAAACCGCAGGTCGCCCTGGTGGACGAACTGGCGCACACCAATGTCCCCGGCGTGCGCAACGCCAAGCGCTGGCAGGACGTCGAGGAGCTGCTGGCCGCCGGGATCGACGTGGTCTCGACCGTCAACATCCAGCACCTGGAGTCACTCGGCGACGTCGTGGAGTCGATCACCGGCGTACGGCAGCGGGAGACCGTGCCGGACGAGGTGGTGCGGCGCGCCGACCAGACCGAACTGGTCGACATGTCGCCCCAGGCGCTGCGCAGGCGCATGGCGCACGGCAACATCTACCAGCCCGACAAGGTCGACGCGGCGCTGTCCAACTACTTCCGCCCCGGCAACCTCACCGCCCTGCGGGAACTGGCCCTGCTCTGGGTGGCCGACCGGGCCGACGAGTACCTCCAGCAGTACCGCAGCGAGCACCGCGTCTCCAAGATCTGGGGTTCGCGCGAGCGCATCGTGGTCGGCCTGACCGGCGGTCCCGAGGGCCGCACGCTGATCCGCCGGGCCGCGCGCCTCGCGGAGAAGGGCGCCGGCGGCGAGGTGCTGGCCGTGTACATAGCCCGCAGCGACGGGCTGACCTCGGCGTCCCCGAAGGAGCTGGCACTCCAGCGCACCCTCGTCGAGGACCTCGGCGGCACCTTCCACCACGTCCTGGGCGACGACATACCCGCCGCCCTCCTCGACTTCGCGCGCGGCGTCAACGCCACCCAGATCGTCCTCGGCTCCTCGCGCCGCAAGACGTGGCAGTACGTCTTCGGCCCCGGCGTCGGCGCCACGGTCGCCCGCGAGTCCGGCCCCGACCTGGACGTCCACATCGTGACCCACGAGGAGGTCGCCAAGGGCCGCGGACTCCCGGTGGCCAGGGGCGCACGCCTGGGGCGCTCCCGGAGCGTCTGGGGCTGGTTCGTGGGCCTGGTCGGCCCGGTGCTGCTGACCCTCCTGCTCAACACCGTCAACCTCGGGCTCGCCAACGACGTCCTGCTCTACCTCGCCCTGACGGTGGCCGCCGCGCTGCTCGGCGGGCTGTACCCGGCCCTGGCCTCGGCCGCGGTCGGCTCGGTCCTGCTGAACTGGTTCTTCACACCGCCCGTCAACCGGATCACGATCGCCGACCCCAGGAACATCCTTGCGCTCGCCATATTCGTCGGCGTCGCGCTCTCCGTCGCCTCGGTCGTCGACCTCGCGGCCCGCCGCACCCACCAGGCCGCCCGGCTGCGCGCCGAGTCCGAGATCCTCTCCTTCCTGGCCGGCGACGTCCTGCGCGGCGAGACCAGCCTGGAGACGCTCCTGGAACGGGTGCGCGAGACCTTCGGCATGGAGTCGGCCGCGCTGCTGGAACGGGAGAGCGACGTGGCGCCCTGGACCTGCGCCGGGCGTGCCGGGTCGGGGCCCCCGGTGGAGCGCCCGGAGGACGCGGACGTCGACATGCCGGTCGGGGACCACATGGCGCTCGCGCTGACCGGCCGCGTGCTGCCCGCCGAGGACCGCCGCGTGCTGGCCGCCTTCGCCTCTCAGGCCGCCGTCGTGCTGGACCGGCGCCGGCTGCGCGAGGAGGCCGACCGGTCCAGGGCGCTGGCCGAGGGCAACCGCATCCGCACCGCGCTGCTGGCCGCCGTCAGCCACGACCTGCGCACCCCGCTGGCCGGCATCAAGGCCGCGGTCACCAGTCTCAGGTCCGACGACGTCGCCTGGTCCCAGGAGGATCAGGCGGAGCTGCTGGAGGGCATCGAGGCCGGCGCCGACCGCCTCGACCACCTCGTCGGCAACCTGCTCGACATGTCCCGCCTCCAGACCGGCACGGTCACCCCGTTGATCCGCGAGATCGACGTGGACGAGGTCGCGCCGATGGCGCTCGGCGGGGTGCCCGAGGGGAGCGCGGAGCTGGACATCCCGGAGACGCTGCCCATGGTGGCCGTGGACGCCGGGCTCCTGGAGCGGGCGCTGGCCAACCTGGTGGAGAACGCCGTCAAGTACAGCCCCGACGACCGGGGCGTCCTGGTCGCCGCCAGCGCCCTCGCGGACCGCGTCGAGGTACGAATCGTCGACCGGGGGCCCGGGGTGCCGGACGAGGCGAAGGAGCGCATCTTCGAGCCCTTCCAGCGCTACGGCGACGCCCCGCGCGGAGCGGGCGTCGGGCTGGGGCTCGCCGTGGCCAGGGGCTTCGCCGAGTCGATGGGCGGCACACTGAACGCGGAGGACACCCCCGGCGGCGGCCTCACCATGGTTCTCACCCTCCGCGCGGCGGGCGCCCCCGCGGCGCCCCCGCGCCCCACGCCGGCAGAAAGGCAGGCCGCCCGATGACCCGGGTGCTCGTGATCGACGACGAACCGCAGATCGTGCGGGCCCTCGTGATCAACCTCAAGGCGCGCCACTACGAGGTCGACGCCGCCCACGACGGGGCGGGCGCCCTCCAGCTGGCCGCCGCCCGCCACCCCGACGTGGTCGTCCTCGACCTCGGCCTGCCCGACATGGACGGCGTCGAGGTGATCAAGGGCCTGCGCGGCTGGACCCGGGTACCGATCCTGGTGCTGTCCGCCCGGCACTCCTCCGACGAGAAGGTCGAGGCGCTGGACGCGGGCGCCGACGACTACGTCACCAAGCCCTTCGGCATGGACGAGCTGCTGGCCCGGCTGCGGGCGGCCGTACGCCGCGCCGAACCGGTCCCCGGCGACGGGGACGACGTGCTCGTGGAGACCGAACGGTTCAGCGTCGACCTGGCCGCGAAGAAGGTCCACCGGGACGGGAGGGACGTACGCCTGACGCCCACCGAGTGGCACCTGCTGGAGGTGCTGGTGCGCAACACGGGGCGCCTGGTCAGCCAGAAACAGCTGCTCCAGGAGGTGTGGGGGCCGTCGTACGGGACGGAGACCAACTACCTGCGCGTCTACATGGCCCAGCTGCGCCGCAAACTGGAGGCGGACCCCGCGCACCCGCGGCACTTCATCACCGAGCCCGGCATGGGATACCGCTTCGAGAAGTGAGCCTCGCCATCCCTTCCCCGGAGGGTGCGTGCCTGTCGGCGGGCCCCGGTACGCTTCACATATGAGTGCTGCTCCGCGTTCCGACAAGCCGGTGGGCCGGTTCCGGCGCATGTTCGACCGGCTCTCCTCCTCGCAGGAGGACCTGGAGTCGGAGGAACTGCGCGAGGACGCCGACACCGCCGGCTGCACCCGCATCGGAGACTGTCAGGACCGGCAGGTCGTGTCGGTTACTGGTACCTTGCGCACGGTCACCCTGCGACCGCGCGCGGGCGTTCCGGCCCTTGAGGCCGAGCTGTTCGACGGTTCCGCGGCCCTGGACGTGGTGTGGCTGGGCAGACGCTCCATCGTGGGCATAGAGCCGGGGCGCAAGCTCATCGCATCGGGCCGGATCTCGATGAGCCGGGGCCGCCGGGTGCTCTTCAACCCGAAATACGAACTGAGACCCCTCGGACGGGAGTAGCCGGTGACGTCGCTCGACAAGCCGACCGAAGAGAAAGAGGCGGACGACTCCCGGGCGGTGACCGAGGCCGCGCTGTTCGAGGCGTTCGGCGGCGTGCGGGGCATGGTCGAGACGGTGCTGCCGGGCCTCCTCTTCGTCACCATCTTCACGCTCAACAACGACCTGCACATGTCCGCGATCGCGGCGCTCGCCGTGTCGCTGGTCCTGGTCGTGGTGCGGCTGGTGATGAAGGACACCGTGAAGCACGCCTTCAGCGGCGTCTTCGGCGTCGCCTTCGGTGTGGTCTTCGCGATGATGACCGACAACGCCAAGAACTTCTATCTGCCGGGCATGCTCTACACCCTCGGCCTGGCCATGGCGTACATCGTCACCTCGCTGGCCGGAGTGCCGCTGATCGGCCTGATCCTCGGCCCGGTCTTCAAGGAGAACCTCTCCTGGCGCACCCGCAACCCGGGCCGCAAGAAGGCGTACACCAAGGCCAGCTACGCCTGGGGCCTCATCCTGCTCGCCAAATCCGCGATCCTCTTCCCGCTGTACTGGTGGGCGGACACCGAGCAGCTCGGCTGGGTCCTGGTCACCCTGAAGATCCCGCCCTTCCTGCTCGCCGTCTGGCTGACCTGGGTCTTCCTGGCCAAGGCGCCCGCCCCGATCGACGTCTTCGCCGAGATGGAGGCCGCCGAGGAGGCGGAGAAGGCCGAGAAGGAGCGGGCGGAGCGCGAGAAGGCCGCCGTGTGGCAGCCCGCGGAAGCCGGGAGCGACGCCGCCGACACGCACGGCGGCAGACACCGCAAGAGCTGACGGTCCGGCGCCGTCCAACCTGTGGCGGTACGACGGTGGGGGCGCCCGGAGATCTCCGGGCGCCCCCACCGTCGTACCGCCGTACCCGTCAGCGCGCCGGATCGCCGCGCCGCGCCGACAGCAGGTCCTCCAGCTGCTCCTCGCGGGCCTGAGCCGCGACGAACAGCAGCTCGTCGCCCGCCTCCAGCGAGTCCTCCCGCGACGGGGTCAGCACCCGGGTGCCGCGGATGATCGTCACCAGCGAGGTGTCCTCGGGCCACTCGACGTCACCGACCTGGATCCCGGCCAGGGCCGACTCCTCCGGCAGCGTCAGCTCGACCAGGTTGGCGTCGCCGTGGCTGAAGCGCAGCAGCCGGACCAGATCGCCGACGCTCACCGCCTCCTCCACCAGGGCCGACATCAGCCGCGGGGTGGAGACGGCGACGTCCACGCCCCAGGACTCGTTGAACAGCCACTCGTTCTTCGGGTTGTTGACCCGGGCGACGACGCGCGGGACGCCGTACTCCGTCTTGGCCAGCAGCGAGACGACCAGGTTGACCTTGTCGTCGCCGGTCGCGGCGATGACGACGTTGCAGCGCTGCAGGGCCGCCTCGTCCAGGGACGTGATCTCGCACGCGTCGGCGAGCAGCCACTCCGCCATCGGGACGCGCTCGACCGAGATCGCGGTCGGCGCCTTGTCGATGAGCAGGACCTCGTGGCCGTTCTCCAGCAGCTCGCCCGCGATCGAGCGGCCGACCGCGCCGGCTCCGGCAATGGCGACCCTCATCAGTGACCGCCCCCTTCTTCGGGCCCCTTGGCGAACGCCGCCTCGACCTTGTCGACCTCGTCGGTGCGCATCATCACGTGCACCAGGTCACCCTCCTGCAACACGGTCTGCGAGGAGGGCAGGATCGCCTCCCCGAGCCGGGTGAGGAAGGCCACCCGCACACCCGTCTCCTCCTGGAGCCGACTGATCTTGTGGCCGACCCAGGACGGTGACGTGTGCACCTCGGCGAGCTGGACCCCGCCGGTGGGGTCGCGCCACAGCGGCTCGGCGCCCGAGGGGAGCAGCCGGCGCAGCATCTGGTCGGCCGTCCAGCGGACCGTGGCCACCGTGGGGATGCCCAGGCGCTGGTAGACCTCGGCGCGGCGGGGGTCGTAGATGCGGGCGGCGACGTTCTCCACGCCGAACATCTCGCGCGCCACGCGGGCGGCGATGATGTTCGAGTTGTCGCCGCTGGAGACGGCCGCGAAGGCGCCCGCGTCCTCGATGCCCGCCTCGCGCAGGGTGTCCTGGTCGAAGCCGATGCCGGTGACCCGGCGGCCGCCGAACGAGGAACCGAGACGTCGGAAGGCGGTGGGGTCCCGGTCGATCACGGCGACCGTGTGCCCCTGCTGTTCCAGGGCCTGGGCGAGGGCGGAGCCCACCCGCCCGCAGCCCATGATGACAATGTGCACGGCTCTACACCACTCTTCTTCCGAGCCCTCTGACGTAGGCGTACGTCCCGCTCATTTTCCTCTTTCGGCTCGACGGGCAACACGTGCGGCCCCTGTCCGGGGGCGCCGGCCACCATCATGCCGGTCCGGCGGGTCCGGCCCCCGTCCGGGTGGCCCCCGACGCCCCGTCGACGGCCGAGCCTACTGACGCGGAGGGCCGGGCGTCCCGCCTCAGCTCTCCACCGACGACCCCCGGCGCCCGATGCTGCGGATGCTGGCAAAAGTGAGGATTCCGAGGCCGGCGAGTGAGAGAAGGCCGCCGATCAGCTCCGCGGACAGGTGCATGAGACCTCCAGGGTGGCAACGGCCGGGCATCGGGCGGTGTTTGCGCGGTGTTCGTCATATAGGCATGCCAGGCCCCGGACCTGCGGAATCCGCAGCCCGACCACCCGTCGAATTCACCCGTAGAGCAGACGGCGGGTGGATCGGGGGTGGCGGGTGGGCGCGCGCCCGTTCGAACGCTTACGATCCTCTGTTGTGTCCAAACTGACCGACGTGCCCAAGCGGATCCTGATCGGGCGCGCACTGCGCAGCGACCGGCTGGGCGAAACGCTCCTGCCGAAGCGGATCGCCCTCCCCGTCTTCGCATCCGACCCGCTCTCCTCGGTGGCGTACGCGCCCGGCGAGGTGCTGCTCGTGCTGTCCATCGCGGGCGTGTCGGCGTACCACTTCAGCCCCTGGATCGCGGTCGCGGTCGTCGTCCTGATGTTCACGGTCGTCGCCTCCTACCGGCAGAACGTGCACGCCTACCCCAGCGGCGGCGGCGACTACGAGGTGGCCAACACCAACCTGGGACCCAAGGCGGGCCTGACCGTCGCCAGCGCCCTGCTGGTCGACTACGTGCTGACCGTCGCCGTCTCGATCTCCTCCGGCATCGAGAACCTCGGCTCCGCGGTCCCCTTCGTGGTCGAGCACAAGGTCCTCTGCGCGGTCGCCGTGATCCTGCTGCTGACCCTGATGAACCTGCGCGGCGTCAAGGAGTCGGGCAAGCTGTTCGCGATCCCGACGTACGTCTTCGTCGGCGGTGTCTTCATCATGATCGCGTGGGGCGCGTTCCGGTCCCTGGTGCTCGGCGACACCATGCGCGCGCCGACGGCGGACTACGAGATCAAGCCGGAACACGGCGGTCTCGCCGGATTCGCCCTGATCTTCCTCCTCCTGCGCGCCTTCTCCTCCGGCTGCGCCGCGCTCACCGGTGTCGAGGCGATCTCCAACGGCGTCCCGGCCTTCCGCAAGCCCAAGTCGAAGAACGCGGGGAACACCCTCGCGATGATGGGCCTGCTCGCCGTCACCATGTTCTGCGGCATCATCGCGCTCGCGTCCGCGACGGACGTGCGCATGTCGGAGAACCCGGCCACCGACCTCTTCCACAACGGTGTCGCCGTCGGCGCGGACTACGTCCAGCATCCGGTGATCTCGCAGGTCGCGGAGGCCGTCTTCGGCGAGGGCAGCTTCCTGTTCATCGTGCTGGCCGCGGCCACCGCGCTGGTCCTCTTCCTCGCCGCGAACACCGCCTACAACGGCTTCCCGCTGCTCGGCTCGATCCTCGCCCAGGACCGCTACCTGCCGCGCCAGCTGCACACGCGCGGTGACCGCCTGGCGTTCTCCAACGGCATCGTCCTGCTGGCCGGCGCCGCCATACTCCTCGTCTTCATCTACGGCGCCGACTCCACGCGCCTGATCCAGCTCTACATCGTCGGCGTCTTCGTCTCCTTCACGCTCAGCCAGATCGGCATGGTCCGGCACTGGAACCGCCACCTGGCCACGGAGAAGGACCAGGCCGCGCGCCGCCGCATGATCCGCTCCCGGGCCATCAACGCCTTCGGCGCCTTCTTCACCGGACTCGTCCTGGTCGTCGTACTGGCCACGAAGTTCACCCACGGCGCCTGGGTCGCTCTGCTCGGCATGTGCATCTTCTTCGCCACGATGACGGCGATCCGCAAGCACTACGACCGGGTCTCCGAGGAGATCGCCGCCCCCGAGGACCCGGAGGAGGCGCAGAGCGACGACATGGTGCGCCCGTCCCGGGTCCACTCGGTGGTGCTCATCTCCAAGATCCACCGGCCCACCCTGCGCGCGCTCGCCTACGCCAAGCTGATGCGCTCCGACTCCCTGGAGGCGCTCAGCGTCAACGTCGACCCGGCCGAGACCAAGGCCCTGCGCGACGAGTGGGAGCGGCGCGGCATCGCCGTACCGCTGAAGGTCCTGGACTCGCCCTACCGCGAGATCACGCGGCCGGTCATCGAGTACGTCAAGAGCCTGCGCAAGGAGTCCCCGCGCGACGCGGTCTCGGTCGTCATCCCCGAGTACGTGGTCGGCCACTGGTACGAGCACCTGCTGCACAACCAGAGCGCCCTGCGCCTCAAGGGCCGCCTCCTGTTCACGCCCGGCGTCATGGTCACGTCCGTCCCGTACCAGCTCCAGTCCTCGGAGGCCGCGAAGAAGCGGGCCCGCAAGCGGCAGGACTGGAACGCGCCCGGCGCGGTGCGGCGCGGCCCGCTCCACCACGACCGGGCGAAGGACTCCTCGCCGTCGAAGTAGAGTGGACGGCTGCGGTCCCTACCCGCCGTCCCTCACACCCCCGTTCTCTGGAGCCACCCCGCCATGCAGGCAGAACCGAAGAAATCGCAGGCGGAGTCCGGAGCGGTCTCGCTCGTCGGCGAGGAGTACGAGGTCGAGATCGGCCCCGTCGCGCACGGCGGCCACTGCATCGCCCGTACGTCCGAGGGGCAGGTGCTGTTCGTCCGGCACGCGCTGCCCGGCGAGCGCGTCGTGGCCCGGGTGACGGAGGGCGAGGAGGGCGCCCGCTTCCTGCGCGCCGACGCCGTCGAGATCCTGGACGCCTCCAAGGACCGCGTCGAGGCTCCCTGCCCCTTCGCCGGTCCCGGCCGCTGCGGGGGCTGCGACTGGCAGCACGCCAAGCCGGGCGCCCAGCGCCGCCTGAAGGGCGAGGTCGTCGCCGAGCAGCTGAAGCGGCTGGCGGGCCTCACTCCGGAGGAGGCCGGCTGGGACGGCACGGTGATGCCCGCCGAGGGCGACAAGCTGCCGGCCGGGCAGGTCCCGTCGTGGCGCACCCGCGTGCAGTACGCGGTGGACACCGAGGGCCGTGCCGGCCTGCGCAAGCACCGCTCGCACGAGGTCGAGCCGATCGACCACTGCATGATCGCCGCGGAGGGCGTCAGCGAGCTGGGCATCGAGGCCCGGGAGTGGCCCGGCATGGCGTCGATCGAGGCGATCGCGGCGACCGGCTCCCAGGACCGCCAGGTCATCCTGACCCCGCGGCCGGGCGCACGGCTCCCCATCGTGGAACTCGACCGCCCGGTCTCGGTCATGCGGGTCGGCGAGAAGGACGGCGGCGTCCACCGCGTCCACGGCCGCCCCTTCGTCCGCGAACGCGCCGACGGCCGCACGTACCGGGTCGGCTCCGGCGGCTTCTGGCAGGTCCACCCGAAGGCGGCCGACACCCTGGTGACCGCGGTCATGCAGGGCCTCCTCCCGCGCAAGGGCGACATGGCCCTCGACCTGTACTGCGGCGTGGGCCTCTTCGCCGGCGCCCTCGCCGACCGGGTCGGCGACCAGGGCGCGGTCCTCGGCATCGAGTCCGGCAAGCGCGCGGTCGAGGACGCCCGGCACAACCTGGCGGCCTTCGACCGGGTGCGGATCGAGCAGGGCAAGGTCGAGGCGGTCCTGCCCCGGACGGGCATCGACGAGGTCGACCTCGTCGTCCTGGACCCGCCGCGCGCGGGGGCGGGCAAGAAGACGGTGCAACACCTCGCGTCACTGGGAGCGAGGAGGATCGCCTACGTGGCGTGCGATCCGGCTGCGCTGGCCCGGGATCTGGGGTACTTCCGGGATGGGGGGTATCGGGTGCGGATGTTGCGGGTGTTCGACTTGTTTCCGATGACTGCGCACGTGGAGTGCGTGGCTATCTTGGAGCCTGCTGCAAAGGGTCTCTGACCTGCTGTTTTCCTGGGTTTCTCATACGCGGCTGGACATACTCGACCTGTTTTCCGAAGCGCAGCGGTTCGAGTGGGCGGATCGATCTCTATAACTCGCTGACCTGCAGATTCGTGAGCGAGGTGCGTTGCACCGGCGACGTCTTTGAGGGGCGTTCGGAGATTCTTGACGCTCGGATGACGCTCGCAGCAGAAGCCTCTGCTGCCCCTCCTGAGGCGCTGTGCGCCGCCTTGGGCCCTAGGTCTTCGGGGATCGCGACTCGACCGAGACAGTCGTGATACCGGTCAGGTATCATGCATGCATGGCGATGACACTCCGACTGCCTGATGACCTTGACGCGAAGCTGTCCGAGCGGGCTCGTCGGGAAGGCCGTAGCAAGCAGGAGCTTGCTATCGAGGCCATCCGTGATGCCCAGGACCGGGCCGAGCTGAAGGTCGATGACGTTCTGGCCGAGCTGATGGACAGTGATGCGGAGATTCTGGACTACCTGAAGTGACGGACGTGCGCTACCTCCAGATCGACGAGATCCTGGCCATCGCCCGCGCGGTCAACGGTACCGAGCACAGTGTGCGTGACATGGGGCTTCTGGTCTCGGCGATCGAGAGACCACGCACGAATGTGTTCGGGGCCGAGCTGTATCCCACGCTGCACGAGAAGGCTGCGGCACTGCTGCACTCCGTAGCCCGTAATCACGCGTTGATCGATGGCAACAAGCGGACCGCCTGGCTCGCCATGCGTGTCTTCCTGCGGTTCAACGGCGTGAGCGCCGGCACCGTCCCGCCGCCCGTCTCCGTTGCCGGCCCGTTCGTCGAGGACGTCGCGCAGGACAACGTCGATATACCGGTCATTGCAAAGCGCTTGTCGTCCTGGTTTCCCGTCATTTGACGTTCGGCTGACGGTTCGTACGCCTGACTAGGGTGGTCTGCTGGGGCAGTTGCGGGTCCGGGGACGACGAGGGCGACGATCTCATCGACGACGAGCACCGCGACGTGGCGGTCCTACTGCTCGTCACCTCGTCGACCGCCGCCGAGCCCTCGACGGTGGCAACACACCGGGCTCGAGCAACTCGGGGCTGAGCAACTTTCGATCCATCAGTTTGGACTGCTGCTCGCCGCACTGCAGACGAACGCGTTTGGGGCGAACAGCCCTGGGGCCCCGCGGCTATGGGCCGCGGACACTGCACGACGATGAGCAGGGACGGGCCTGGCTCGCTGAGCTTCGGAGGCGTCAGCGCTGTGATGCGCCCGGTGTTGCAGTCTGGGACTCGGGCACTGGAGGGCAGTGTGCGGAGGTAGAGCGTGGTCGGGCCTCACTTGGGCGGAGGGGCGTGATCACCGATGCGATCGTGCGCCCCAACTTCGGCGGTCCGGTCGTGGGGTGGGTGGCAGGTCGGACAATCTCAAGAGTTCTTCGTGTGCGCCATGAGGCTGCCGTTACTCTCTTCTGGTGACAGAGCGAAAGTCGGTTCGAATAGCGACTCTTATGGCGTTTGTGGCCCTTGTTGTGAGTGCCTGTGCGGGGCCGGGTGCGGAACAGACTGTTCCGGCCGCGGCCTCGGCGGCGGCAGCAGTCGCGCCGGAATGCGTCGTACCGGAGGTGATCGGACACCGAGGCACCCCAGAGGACGAGAACACCCTGAAGGGGCTTCGGGACGCAGTGGGCGCCGGCGCTGGGGGCGTTGAGTTCGACGTGTGGTGGACGAGTGACGGTGTGCCGGTCCTCTCCCACGACGCGACGGTCGACCGCACCACGACGGGGCACGGGGCGATCTCCGACATGACTGCCGCGCAAGTCAGGCTGTTGCGCACCAAGAGGGGGCAGCCCGTTCCCACGCTTGAGGAGGCGCTGCGTTACGTGGCGGAGCAGCGGATGACGGGCATGGTCGAGCTGAAGCCGACGCCGACACCCGCGCAGGTGCAGTCGCTCCTGGCGCTCATCCGGAAGACCGGGACTGCTGAGTACGTCGTAGTGCACAGCTTCAATCGGGCGGCGGTCGATGCCGTACGCCGAGCGGCACCCGAGCTTCGCACTGCCTTGACGCACGAAAAGACGGCCATCAGTGGTGCGGAGGCGGCCCGGTACGGCACTTCCTTGAACGTGTCTCGTTTCCTGGCCACTCCGGAAGCTGTCGAAGACTGGCACGCGGCGGGGCTGCGCGTGTACGTGTGGACAGCGAACTGGGAACCGGCCTGGGAGACGGCGAAATCCGCCGGTGTCGACGTGGTCCTCACTGACCGAGTCGCACCCTACAAGCTCTGGGCTCGAACGGCGTGCGTGGTCGTTCCGACGAGGAACTCTAGGTAGTTCGTTGGTATTGCTTGGCGGACCAGAGGGAGGTACCTCTGTCTGCCGCCACGGCCGCCCCGACGCAGTCGATGGCCACGCCGGCCGGTCGGAACGGGGGTCACCGCTCGGACATCGCGTTCCCGGTGCCTGGACCAGCCCGGTGACGGGTCACGCAGGCGGTCCGTGACCTTCATGAGGGCGGTGCGTGGCCGACCTGGCCGGCACTGAGCGCCAACGCGAGTAGTCGGCAGAGGCTGTCGGTCTCAAGCGGAACTTCGTGGTCAGTTCGCTGCGGGGCCGACACGACCGATGGCATGGTCGTCTGACACTCCGGCAGGAGCCCCGTCCGAGATTCCCTGCCACGTGCTGGTGAGCCCACGCGCGATCGTGGAGTCGACGGCCGCGGCCTGGGTGCTGAGCGGCTGGCTGCGACCTTCCGCTCCATGACCGAGACCGTATGTGACAACGCCGACATGGACGCGTCTCTGGACCGGGGGTGGCCGGGACCTTTCAGGGATGCCTCCGCTCCTCGTCATAGCGAGGACGTGTTCTCCTGACCGCGCAGGAGGACTACGCCGTGTCGGGCCGTGGCGTTGATCATTCCTGCTTTGCCGAGGAGAGCCTGTGGGTTCTCCGCCAGCCAGTCCGAGGGGGCGTCGGCCGGTTCGCGCACCGCAATCTGCGTCGATGGCGAGTCGTTCGCTGTCACCTTTATCGGGTTTATCGGGTCATCGGGGCCAATGGTCGCCCAGGCGCTGCGAGGCCCGGTCGGCTACTCGACGCCAGCCTCAGCCCCAAGCGCGTCAAGGCGGTGCTCCCACTCGTCCAGCTCCCGGCGGAATGCCTGTGGGCCGGCTCCTTCATTGAACAAGTCTCACGCTTCGGTTAGGGCGACAGTCGCGGCCTGGTGCGGAGCAGCCTTCATGCGACCTACGCCGACGGCGACGCGATCCGAATGCCAACGTCCTGGACCAGCGCAGACCAAAGGCCGAAAAGTGCCCCTGCTGGCTTGAATCGATCTTGTGTGGCACGTGCATGATCATTACGCTCCGGTCAGTTGTGCCTTATGCACTCGGTGTGACGAGTGCGAAATTTCTGTGAACTTGATGGACTCGGGGTGGGGTGTGCGCGTTTTCGGCAAGGCGGTTGGCGCCTGTGTTGGGATGGCGGTGATCGTGGCCGCCGTGCCTGGTGGTGCACACGCCCAACCGGTGGCCGCACCGGCGGCGGCATGTGCGGGAAGCGGCCAGGACTTCAACGGCGATGGCCTTTTTGATGTGGTCGTCGCGGACCCGCAGGCGACGGTCGACGGGGTGCCTCAGGCGGGGCTGGTCCGCGTGATCTACGGCGGGGGCAAGGGGACGTCGGAGATCTCGCAAGCCCTGCCCGAAGACGCTGCCGCACCTGAGCGCGGGGACCAGTTCGGCTTCTCGTGGGCGGTGCGCGATGCCGATGGGGACGCCTGCGCGGACCTGGTCGTGGGGGTGCCCTACGAGGACGTGGTCGTCGACGGCGCGAACCAGCTCGATGCGGGTGCCGTGTACGTGTACCACGGCTCCGCGACCGGCCTGGGGACTCCAGGCGCGCGCATCGACAACTGGACACAGCACGTGATCAACGCCGGAGCTCTGACCGAGGCCGGCGACCTGTTCGGCTATTCACTGGCGTCCGGGACCGCCGCTTCCGGTCAGCCGTGGCTCGCCATCGGCGTGCCGGGCGAAGACCTGACGTCGGACAATGTCGTGCGGCCCGAGGCCGGGGCGGTCGAATACCTGCAGGGCTCGACCGTGTGCGGCATCACTCAGGACACCCCCAGTGTGCCCGGTGCTGTCGAGGCTTACGACCGCATGGGCAGCTCGCTGACTGGAACCCATCGCTACTTCGCTGTGGGCAGTCCGGGTGAGGCGATCGGGACCCAGGAGTTCGCGGGCATGGCGACCGTGTTCAGTCATACGCTGGAGAACGGCTGTCCCAAGCCGCTGGTTGGCCTGGACCAGGCCGGGGCGAGCGACGGGATGCCCGGCACCGCGGAGGCAGGCGACCAGTTCGCCACGTCGGTCAGCATGGACAACTACCGTCCCGCTGACGAGACCTACAACTCGGACGCGATGCTGGCGATCGGTGTTCCGGGGGAGTCCGTCGGCGAGGTCCCCAGCGCCGGCATGGTGTCCGTGGTGCGCATCCAGCCGACCGGCGCCGTCAGCACCTTGGCGACCATCGACGCGACGGTGGCGGACGTCGAAGGCGATCCGGCCTCCGGTGACTTCTTCGGCCAGCGGGTGACACTCGCGAACAGGGACGCCTCCGTGGTCACGGGCCCCGCGACGGCGCGCCTGGCAGTGGCCGTCCCCGGCCGGGATGTCGGAGCCGCCAAGGACGCCGGGGTCGTTCAGGTCTTCAAACCGCTGGACGCTTCGCTCGGCTCAACGGACAAGATTCTGTCCCGCGCGGCCTCGGGGAGCCTGCTTCCCGGGGTCGCGACGGCACGGGACTACCTGGGTACCAGCCTGCGCTCCGGGGCGAACATGCTGTACGTGGGCGTGCCCTACAGCAAGGAACCGGCGACCAGCAAGGGCGCCCTCTACTCCTTGACCTGGGCTGCGGTGGACGCCGACCAAGGCACAGCGACTCTCTACCGGCCGGGCGCGGGCGGCATTCCCGATGCCGGCACGTCCTTCGGCATAGTCGGGTGAACACGATCATGAAGTCCATACCAAGACCTGGCAGACGCAAACGCAGCCGCTCCCGCCGAGTCGTGACCGTGACGGCGGTCTCCGCGGTCCTGGCCACCGGACTCGGTGTGGTGCCGATCGGATCCGCGGAGCCGGCCCCCGCCCAAGCAGCCGATCAGAACGGCCCGGCAGCCGCGCCCGACACGCATACGGCCCAGCGCGAAGCCGCGTCCAGCGGCGAGAGCGTAGAAGTGCTGGACCTGCGCTCCGAGCGCAGCACCACGGTGGCCAACCCCGACGGAACGTTCACCCAGACGGAATCCGTGCAGCCGGTGCGCACCCGCAAGAACGGTGCCTGGCAGGCGATCGACACCACACTGGAACGCAGCTCCGACGGCAGCTGGGGCCCCAAGGCCGCAGTCAGCACGATGTCCTTTTCCGGAGGCGGCGACAGGACCTTCGCGCGGATCGAGAAGGACGGCCGGGAACTGGCCCTGTCCTGGCCCCAAGACCTGCCTGAACCGCAGGTCGAGGGATCGACGGCCACCTACGCCGACGTGCTGCCCGGCGTGGACCTGCGCCTGCACGCGGACGCCGAAGGCTTCTCGCACATCCTGGTCGTCAAGGACGCAAAGGCGGCGACCAACCCCGACCTCACGCGTCTCGAACTCCCCGTGCGCGCCCACAACCTGGATCTGACGGCGACGCAGACCGGTACGGTCGAAGCACGCGACGCCTCGGGCTCCGGCGTGGTCTTCGAGGCACCGAAGCCCTTGATGTGGGACTCGAGCCACCCCGCGGAAGACACCGACACCGGGGGCGTGCAGACACAGAGCCTCGCAGCCGACGACTCCTCCGACGCGGGTTCAACCCCGCCCGACGGCGCGCAGGTGGCCGACGTAGCGGTAGACGTGTCCGACGGCGTGCTGGCCCTGGAGCCGGACACCGATCTGCTCACGAGCAGTGAGACGACGTACCCGGTGTACATCGACCCGGTCGTCAAGACGGCGAACCGCTCCGCATGGACGATGGTGTCGTCCTACCACTCCTCCGCCGAATTCTGGAAGTTCGGCGACGATGAAGGTGTCGGGCGCTGTCCCTCCAACGTGTCCTATCGGTGCTCTTCGACCAACGACGTCAAACGGCAGTTCTTCGCGCTGCCCACCGGTGCCTTCGAGGACAAGGACATCATCTCGGCGGAGTTCGCCGTGACGATGGTGCACACCTACAGCGACAGCGGCCGGTCGGTGCAACTGGGCCGGGTCAACTCCAACGGCGCCAGCGCCATCAACTCCGGCACCAACTGGGGGAACCAGCCCTCCCTGAAGGAGAACCTCGCCTCGCAGTCACCGACCAACCCGGCCGGTTCCTGCACCAGCACCAACCAGAACGTCCGGTTCAACGTCAAAAGCACCCTGCAGAAGGCGTCGACCTACGGCTGGGACACCACGACGTTCCGGCTCGCCGCCGGAAGCGAGAGCGACTACTCGTACTGGAAACGGTTCTGCGGCAACGCCAACCTTGAGGTGAAGTACAACCGGCCGCCCGCGCAGTCACCCATGAGCGATTTGCGCATGGCACCGGGAGGCAACTGCGAGTACGGGCGCGCCACGGACCACTACGTCTCCGCCCCGCCGAAGCTGACCGCTGTCATCCGGGACTACGACCACGGCGACGTGGGAGGGAACTCGGAGCGGCTGCAGGCTCAGTTCCGGGTCTGGTGGACCGTCGGGGGCACCACGTACAACCACTACGCGACCACTGCGGCCAAGAGCACCGTGGACAGTTCCTGGAGTGACCAGACAGGAGTGGCGACCTTCACCTACACCGTGGGATCCGACCTGGCCGGGGACGGCCAAGCCGGTTTCACCGTCCCGCAGAACGCGGTGATCGGTTGGACGGTCCGCGGCCACGACGGCACCTCCTATGGCGCCTGGAGCCTGGACGGTGACGCTACCCGCTGCGAGTTCATCTACGACGCGACCGTCCCCAAGGCCCCGGTCGTGACGTCCGACCGCTACCCCGATGATGAACAGTGGCACGCAGGCGTCGGCGACTACGGCACCTTCACCTTCGACTCGCCCTCATCGGACGTGGCCGCCTACCGCTACCGGTTCAAGGGTGAGAGCTGGAAGTACGTGAACGCCGCCAGCCTCGGCGGCCCGGCGAAGACCACCTGGATGCCACCGGACGAGGGACCGATGTTCGTCGACGTCCTCGCAGTGGACGACGCCGGCAACGCGCAGAAGACGCCGACCACGCACTCGTTCAACGTCGGCGACGGACGCGCTCCTACGGCCGGATGGAGCCTGGGCGATGCCGCCGGTTCCACGCAGGCGGTCGGCATCGGTGCCTCTCCGGCTGCGGCCGCCGGAAACGGCGTGACCTTCGGACGGACAGGCCCCCTGGGCGGCGCGGACACCGCTGTGGCCCTTGACGGCTCGGCCGGCGGCTACCTCGATGCCGGAGCCTCGGCCGTGGACACCGGATCGACGTTCTCGGTGAGTGCCTGGGTCCAACTGGCCGAGCGACCCGACGGCGACGTCACGGTCGTCAGCCAGGACGGTGTCGCCCAGCCGGGCTTCGACCTGGGCTACGACGCGGACACGCAGTCCTGGACCTTCTCCATCCCCGTCTCCGACATGCAGACCATGGGCAGCTGGACGGTGTCCGGCGCAAAGGCGGTACCCGGAACCTGGACCCACCTCATCGGCAGCTACGACGACGTCACAGGCAACATGAGCCTGTTCGTCAACGGCGACCTGATCGAGAAGGCCGTGAAGGCCCGACACACCGTCTGGAGCGCGGACGGCGCCCTTCAGATCGGACGGAAGATCGCCCTGGACGGCTACACCAACCACCTCAAGGGCGGCGTCGCGGACGTCAAGCTGTACGACCGGGTGATCACCTTGGCGGAAGGGCTCAGCCTCGGCGGAGTCCCCGTCCGCCAGCTGGCCTACTGGCAGGTTGACAGCGCCGCAGCCGGCGTCTCCCCGGACGCACACGGCGGCCCCGGCCTGACGCTGGGCGGACAGGCCGCGATCTATCTGCCCGACGACTCCTGTGATCCAGCGCTCGACCCCGAGTGCACCCTCCCGGCCGAACCGCTGTGGGGCGACGGACACCTCCAACTCGACGGCACAACCGGCTATGCAGCGCGCGACGCCGGCTTGCTGGCTGAGCAGGACGGGTTCACGCTCACAGGCAGGGCACGGCTCGCCGCCGCCCTGCCCACCCGGGACCAGACGGTTGTCTCCCTTGCCGGTACGGGCAACAGCGCCGTGACCGTCAAGTACCTGGCCTCGGCCCAACGCTGGGCCATGGTCACCACGGAAGGGACCGGAGCCACCGCCAAGTCCACGACGACCCTGGCGACCGGCACCCTGCCCAGCAGCGAAGGCAAGGGTGATCACCTGGCCCTGGTCTACTCGGCGGTCTTCGGAGACGTGCGGCTCTACGTCAACGGCACCCTGGCCGCCACGACGGCCTGGGACAACACCTGGGACTTCACCACCACGTCCCTGCAGGTCGGACGATCCCTCGACGGGACAGTGGCAGGCGGATACTTCGCCGGTGCTCTCGACGAGCTCCGCGTCTTCGCCGGCGACCTGGACACCAGCGTCGTCGCACAGGTGAGCCGCCTGCCCGCCGGCTCGAGTATCGGGGAGCCGGACGTGGCGACCTGATCGCCCCGGAGCGGGTGCCCGGCCACGGCCGGGCGCCCCTCTTCGCCGGCCCCCTGACGTCCGCGGCGTGCCCGCGCCCCTGCTCACCTGGAGCTGTCATGCGCTCAACCTCCTGGAGACTCAGCGCCGCCAGACGCGTCGCCGCCACCCTGGGCCTGGCCCTCGCTGTGTCCCTGCTGCCACAGATCAGCCCTCTGCCCGCCGACGCGCAGGCCGCAGGGCTGGACCGGCTGCCCACACAGACGGACCTTGACCACCCCGTGGACGGGAAGAACCTCAAGCCCGAGAGGTACAAGAAGCCGGACCCGGCACGCAAGGCCGCCGTTACGGAGGCGGACAAGCACGCGTGGCCGATTGCGGGCCGAGCCAAGGTCGAGGTGGGCGCCAAGGCCCAACGGGCAGGGAAACTGCCGATACGGATCGCGAAGACAGGCGCTGCGAGCCCCACGGCGGTCGAAGTGGCCGTTGCGGACCACGGCACGGCGGAACGAGCCGGCATCGACGGAACCCTGATGACCGTGGCCCGCGCTGACGGCCAGCACAAACCGGGCACGGTGAAGCTGTCCGTGGACTACGCACCGTTCGCTGCAGCCTACGGCGGGGACTACTCCTCCCGCCTCCGCCTGGTGCAATACCCGGCATGCGTTCTGACCAGCCCGGAAAAGACCGCCTGCACCAAGCCGGTCCCGCTGGAATCGGACAACGACACCAGGACTCGCACCCTCACCGCCACCACCCGGGTGACGGCCGGGGCAGCCGGCGCCGGTACCAGCGCGGCGCCCACCGTCCTGGCGGCCACCGCCGGTGACTCCGGCGCGCAGGGCAGCTACACGGCGACCTCCCTGGCCCCGTCCTCGAAGTGGAGCGTGTCCAACTCGTCGGGTGCCTTCACCTGGTCCTACCCGATCACCACGCCGCCCGTGCCGGGGGGCCTCGCCCCCGAGGTGGGGCTGAGCTACAACTCCCAGTCGATCGACGGCCAGACGTCTGCCACGAACAACCAGGGTTCCTGGATCGGCCAGGGCTTCTCCTACGAGCCGGGCTACATCGAGCGCCGCTACAAGGCGTGCGCCGACGACGGCCACGACGACACCAACGGCGACCAGTGCTGGGGCACCGACAACGCCACCATCTCGATCGCCGGGGGCGCCTCCGGAGAGCTGATCAAGGACGACAAGACCGGCGAGTGGCGTATCAGCTCCGACGACTTCTCGAAGATCGAGAAGCTGACCGGTGCGAGCAACGGTGACGCCGACGGAGAGTACTGGAAGGTCACCGACACCGACGGTACGCAGTTCTTCTTCGGGCTCAACCACCTGTCCGGCTGGGCCAGTGGCGACGAATCGACCAACTCGGCCTGGACCGTCCCCGTCTACGGCGACGACTCCGGCGAACCCTGCTACAAGGCCACCCTCGCCACGGCCTACTGCAACCAGGCATGGCGCTGGAACCTGGACGCCGTCATCGACCGGCACGGCAACCAGGTCTCGTACTTCTACGGCACCGAGACCAACTACTACACGCAGGGCCTGAAGACCACCGAGAACGGTAAGCCCTACATCCGTGGCGGCTACCTCAAGCGCATCGACTACGGCCAGCGCGCCGGCACCGTGTACGACACCAAGCCCGCAGCCCGGGTCAACTTCTCCACCTCCGAGCGCTGCATCGGCGACCTCACCGACTGCGAGGCCGCCGATCTGACCGACGCCACCGCAGCGGACTGGCCGGACGTGCCGTGGGACCGGAACTGCAAGGTGGACAGCAAGTGCCCCGGCCAGAACTCGCCGACCTTCTGGACCCGCAAGCAGCTCGACAAGATCACCACCCAGATCCGCACCGGTGACACCACCTACCAGGACGTCGACTCCTGGAGCCTGGGCCACCTGTTCACCGACAACGGAGACGGATCCAAGTCCCTGTGGCTCAGCCAGGTCGACCACAAGGGCCTGACCGGCACAGACGTCTCCGTGCCGTCCGTCAAGCTGCACGGCCTGCAGCTCGCCAACCGGGTCGACAAGCCGGACGACAACATCCAGCCCTTCGTCCGGTTCCGGCTCACCGCGGTGGAGAGCGAGTCCGGCGGCATCCTGTCGGTCGACTACGCCACTCCGCAGTGCGCTGCCGCGAACCTGCCCACGCCCGGCTCGTCGAAGGTGCGCTGCTACCCGGTCAAATGGAGCCCGCCGGGTGAAGAGGACCCGATCACCGACTGGTTCCACAAGTACGTCGTCTCGTCCGTGACCGAGCAGGACCTCATCGGAGGCAGCCCCGACCAGATCACCTCGTACACCTACCTGGGTGACGCGGGCTGGCGCAAGGCGAAGCCGGACGGTCTCGGCGACCCCGACGACCTGACCTGGAGCGACTGGCGCGGCTACCAGCGCGTCCGCGTCCAGACCTCCGACGGCACCAACAACCCCGCCAACACCCGCACCGAGCACGTCTTTTTCCAGGGTCTGACCGGCGATCCCACCCCCAGCGGCGGCACCCGCACCTCTACCGTTACCGACTCCCAGGGCACGGCGCACAGCGACGACGACTGGAAGTCCGGCTTCGAACTCGAGACGCTCACCTACAACGGTGACAGCGTGACCGAGAAGTCGATCAGCACGGTGTGGAACCAGGTCACCGCCACCGACGCCGAAAGCTGGGGCACCAGGAGCGCACGCTACGTCCGCAGCCTGCGCACCGACTCCTACGAGGCGCTCGCGGCAGGCGGCTGGCGACAGTCCGCCTCCCTCAACACCTACGACTCCACCACCGGCCGCCTGGTGAAGACCGCCGACTACGGCCAGACAGCGGTCGCCGACAACCAGTGCACCACCACCCAGTACGCGGACAACCCCGACCGGCACATCTACAGCCTCATCGCCCGCGTCGAGACGCTCGCCGTCGACTGCCCCGCCACCCCCGACCGCGCCAAGGACGTCGTCTCGGACGACATCACCCTGTACGACGGCACGACCACCACCGGAGCCGCCCCGACCAAGGGCGACCCGACCACCGTCAAGCGGCTGGCCTCCCACAACGGCACCACCGCCACCTACCAGACCGTCAGCACCTCCACCTACGACGCCTACGGCCGTCCCCTGACCGTGACGGACGCCGACGGCAAGACGACGACCAGCAAATACACCGACACGTACGGACTGGCCACCAAGAAGGAAGACACCAACCCCCTCGGCTGGACGACCACCACTGAGTACGCGCCCCAATGGGGGCAGCCGGCCGCGCAGACCGATATGAACGGCAAGCGCAGCGACCTCGCCTATGACGCCCTGGGCCGCCTGACCTCCGTCTGGATGCCCGACCGCCCCAAGGCCGCCGACTTCACCCCCTCCATCAAGTACACCTACGCAGTCCGCAAGGACGGACCCTCCTACGTCCGTACCGAGAAGATCGAGAAGAGCGGCACCACCTACGGCAGCGAGTACCAGCTCTACGACGGACTCCTGCGCCCCCGCCAGATCCAGACCCAGGGCCCCGACGGCGGACGCCTCGTCGCGGACACCCACTACGACGGCTCCGGCCGCGTCGTGAAGACCAACGACACCTACTACACCGAGGGCGCCCCCACCACCGTCATCTTCGACCCAGACAACGCCGACGTCGACGCCCAGACACTCACCGAGTACGACGGCGCCGGCCGCACCACCGCCACCATCTTCAAGGTCGGCAACGTCGAGGAGAACCGCACCACCTACACCTACGGCGGCGACCGCGTCCACGTCGACCCGCCCAACGGACAGACACCCACCACCACGATCACCGACATCCGCGACCGCACGGTCGAACTGCGGCACTACAAGAGCGACGCCCCGCGGCCGACCGGCACCGCAGAGGACTACATCTCCACCAAGTACGCCTACACGCCAGCCGGCCAGTTGCAGAAGGTCACCGACCAGGCGGGCAACACCTGGAGCTACGAATACGACCAGCGCGGCCGCCAGACCGCCACCACCGACCCCGACGCCGGCCGCTCCACCTCCGCCTACGACGAACTCGACCGCAAAACCGCAGTCACCGACTCGCGCGGCAACACGACGACCACCACCTACGACGCCATAGGCCGCCCGACCGGCACTTGGCAAGGCCCAGCCGACACCGGCACCCGCCTGAGCCTGACCAAGTACGACACCGTCGCCAAGGGCGAGCTCTACGGCCAGTACACCTACCGCAACGGCGCCGTCTACAGCTCCGTGCTGTACCCCTCGCTCGACCCGATGTACCAGCCCGAACTCGCCCGCTACACCATCTCCAAGACAGCCGAACCCGAACTCGGCGGCACCTACGAGTTCAACACCGGCTACAACCAAGACGGCACCATCCTCGCCCAGAGCTACCCCGCTGCCGGCGGACTGCCCGGCGAAAGCGTCTCCTTCGACTACGACGCCCTGCAGCGCCCCGTCTCCATGGGCACCTCCCTGGGCGGCTCGACGGACTACGTCACCCAGGCGGACTACTCACCCACCAGCCAACTGGAGGGCGTGGAGCTGTGGAGCGGACGCTCCACCGACCGCAAGACCTGGCTCGACTTCCGCTACGAACGCGGCACCGAACGCCTCCTCCGCCAGAGCGTGCGCGTCGAGAACGCCGCCTCGCCCGCCTTCGACGCCACCTACGGATACGACGACGCCGGCAACGTCCGCTCCATCACCGACCGGCCGGCCGGCGGCCCCACCGACGCCCAGTGCCTCACCTACGACGCCCTCGGACGCATGACCGAGGCGTGGACGTCCGCCAGCACCCCCAACGGCGCAGCCGGCACCGGCACCCGGGACGCCGCCTGCACCGCGACGCCCACCGCCTCCAACGTCGGCGGCATATCCCCGTACTGGAACACCTACACCTACGACGTCACCGGCAACCGCACCGGAATCACCCGCCACGGCATCGCCGACACCCCCACCTCCACCGCCACCTACACCTACGGCGAAGGCGACGCGGGCCCCCACCAGCTCACCAAGACCGTCACCCAGACCGAGGCCACCAGCACCACCCCCGCCATCACCGCCCAGGACACCTACACCTACGACAAGGCCGGCAACACCACCAGCCGCGTCATCGGCGGCGACACGCAGACGCTGACCTGGGACAAACAGAACAAGCTCACTCAGGCCGAAGAAGCCGACGGCACCGACACCAACTTCGTCTACGACGCAGCCGGCGCACGCCTGCTCCGCGACACCGCACAGGACAAGACCCTCTACCTGCCGGGCATGGAACTCCGCCTGGACAAGACCAGCAAAGCCGTCCAGGCCACGCGCTACTACTCCTTCGGCGGTCAGACCGTCGCCCAGCGCACCACCGACGGCGTCACCTACCTGGCCGGCGACCACCAGGGAACCGCCCAGCTCGCCATCGCCTCCACCGACGGCACCACCCAGCGCCGACGCATGGACTCGTTCGGCGTCGCCCGGGACCAGACGGCGGCCAACCCGTCCTCCTGGGTCAACGACAAGGGCTTCGTCGGCGGCACCAACGACCAGACCACCGGTCTCGTCCACCTCGGCGCACGCGAATACGACCCCTCCAGCGGACGGTTCATCTCCCTCGACCCGGTGATGAACCTGACCAACCCCCAGCAGATCAACGGCTACAACTACGGCAACAACAACCCGGCCACACACGCAGACCCCTCGGGTCTGTGTCCCTTCATCGACTGCGGCACCCGGCCGTGCCCCCAGTGCGAGAACACCACCCCAGGGCACGAACCGGGCCCGCCCAAGCTGTCACAGAACGCGGCCGCCGCCGGCTGGACCCTCAGCCAAGCCATCGGCAACGACTCCGCCGCCGCAGTGAAGAAACGCCAGCAGCAGGCAGCAAAGGCCCAGGCCGATGCGGCCAAACGCCGAGCCATAGCCATCGCCAAAGAAGTAGCCCAGATCATCGCCGACGAACTCGGCATCACCGACGCACTCGACTGCTTCACCACCGGCTCCCTGGGCGCCTGCGCCGCAACCGCAGTCAACGTCGTCACCAGCCTCGTAGGCGGCGTCGTCGGAAAACTAGCGGTCAAATACGGACTCCCATGGAAATGGGCCAAGGGATACGAACTCGGCAAGAAACTCTGGGCACTAGGACGGAAACTCATCGATGCCGTCGGCGAGTGGTGGCAGAGCAGCCGCCTCGCCAAGAAGGCATGCTCGGTCGGCAACAGCTTCACAGCTGGCACCCACGTCCTCATGGCCGACGGAACAACGAAGGAAATCAAGGACGTCGACATAGGCGACAGGGTCCTCGCCACCGACCCGGAAACCGGACAGACAACAGTCCAGACCGTAACCGCCAAGATCAAGGGCAAGGGCGCCAAGCACCTGGTCCGGGTCACCATCGACCTCGACGGAGACGAAGGAAGCAAGACCGCATCCGTCACCGCAACCGACGGCCACCCCTTCTGGGTCGAGGCACTCGGCAAGTGGATCAACGCCACCGACCTGCAGCCCGGCACCTGGCTGAAGACCAGCGCCGGCACCTACGTCAAGGTCGCCGCGGTCAAGCGCTGGACAGCGCAGTCGGAGACCGTACACAACCTGACCGTCAGCGACGCGCACACGTACTATGTGCTGGCGGGGGCCACGCCGGTACTCGTTCACAATTGCAATTGGGAAGCGTATGGCGACGCCAGCGCGGACGCGCACTACGACAAGCATGTCCTCGGTATGGACGATGATGGAAATCTGACTCGAAACCCGGACATGCCTGAATATGACACCGACGACGGATTCGACAGGTACGTCGCAGATTCCAGAGGGCTCATGTGCTCGGATTCGTGTCCCGTTGGTGTGCGAGAGGGTACGCGAAGCGACGGCACGTTGATCAGGTACGAGCCGAGTACTGGGAAACTGGGCATGAAGAGAGGCGGAAACATCGTCTCGTACTTCCGGCCGGACGATCCCCTCGCTTACTTCGAACGAGAGGTGGCTCGATGACTCATCCCGATAGCGGCTTTCGTGTCGCTTTCTCTGATTTCCTGAGGGAATCGGGTCGATGGCGGGACGTTGAGCCAGAGGTGCTACTGGCTCGTTGGGTAAGGTTCGTTGAGAGTTGTGAGCATGGCTATCGAAGTGATGCGCAAGACTATTTCAACGATCTGACTTCGCGGGATTCCCTGGAGCGGGCAATGGGTGCAGTGGAACTGCAGAAATTTCCTGAGCTCTCGCAACTCCGTGCAAAAGTTGAAGCAGTGGATGTGCGATTCCGTTCCATGCTGCTTCCGGATGCTTTCCCTAGAATTGACGAGAAGTTTTGGTGGGCGCGTGGCGTGGTGCGATACGGGCGGAAGCGTTTGGTGGAGGATATGCGCCGCGAATACCGCCTGGAAATCGCGGAGATTGAGTAGTTTCACCGAATCTCGGTAGCGAATCAGAAGCCCCGTCAGGTGTGTCCTGGCGGGGCTTCTGCGTGGGGTGACGGCAGTAGTTGACGGCAACGTCAGCGGACGAGTGCGGCGCAGGATGGCGGTTCATCGTCGGGATGCATCGCTCATGGAGCGCTCGGGCGCAATAGATATACATCATTGACGACATCCGCCACTGGGTGCGCCGAGGCCGTGTTGTTCTGCCCGAGATCACGGAGGATCAACTGGGTGTCGCCCAGTCGGTGCGCGCCCGCTATCGCGACTTGGACCTGGACCTCGTGGAAGCGGTGAACGTGGCCCTTGCCGCTGAGTGCGACACCGACGCGGTACTCACGCTCGACCGTCGCGATTTCCGGGCTGTGCGCCCGTTGGGCCGGTACAAGGCGTTCCGGGTGCTGCCCGACGACCTTCCGATCTGATGTCAGGTCTGTCCGGGCTGTGTCGTCAGATGCCGTTGGTCGTGACGCTCGCATGACGCTCGCGGCGCGCGTGGACTCTCTGATGAGGCGGAAAAAACTATCTGACCTGCAGTTTCCCGGATGCAATACCGGCTGACGTCTTTTCTATGACCTCGCACGTGGAGTGCGTGGCTATTTTGGAGCCTGCTGCAAAGAGGCTCTGACCTGCTGTTTTCCTGGGTTTCTCATACGCGGCTGGACGTACTCGACCTGTTTTCCGAAGCGCGGCGGTTCGAGCGGGCGGATCGACCTCGATAACTCGCTGACCTGCAGATTCGTGAGCGAGGTGCGTTGTATCGGTGACGTCTTTGAGGGGCGTTCGGAGAATCTTGACGCTCGGATGACGCTCGCAGCAGAAGCCTCTGCTGCCCCTCCTGAGGCGCTGTACGCCGCCGCCTTGGGTCCTCCGCCTTCGGGGATCGCGGCTCGACTGAGACAACCGTGATACCGGTCAGGTATCATGCCTGTATGGCGATGACACTTCGACTGCCTGATGACCTTGACGCGAAGCTGTCCGAGCGGGCTCGTCGGGAAGGCCGTAGCAAGCAGGAGCTTGCTATCGAGGCCATCCGTGATGCCCAGGACCGGGCCGAGCTGAGAGTCGATGACGTTCTGGCCGAGCTGATGGACAGTGATGCGGAGATTCTGGACTACCTGAAGTGACGGACGTGCGCTACCTCCAAATCGACGAGATCCTGGCCATTGCCCGCGCAGTCAACGGTACCGAGCACAGCGTGCGTGACATGGGCCTTCTGGTATCGGCGATCGAGCGACCCCGCACGAACGTGTTCGGGGCCGAGTTGTATCCCACGCTGCACGAAAAGGCCGCGGCACTGCTGCACTCCGTCGCCCGCAATCACGCGCTGATCGATGGCAACAAGCGCACTGCCTGGCTTGCCATGCGTGTCTTCCTGCGATTCAACGGCGTGAGCGCCGGTACCGTCCCGCCGCCCGTCTCTGTTGCCGGCCCGTTCGTCGAGGACGTCGCGCAGGACAACGTCGATGTACCGGTCATTGCAAAGCGCTTGTCAGCCTGGTTCCCCGTTTCCTGACGTTCAATGACGTGAGGGCAGGGCAGGCGCGTGCCCCGCCCTCACGCGCTGTCCGGCCTTGCCCGGGTCAGGTATCACTTGTCCGTGCAGCAGTCCCCCATGGTCGTCACGGACAGCGAACGACGCTTGCTGTGGTGCAGCCCAGCACGGCCCGCGAGCTGCGCGGACGTCACCCACGCACGCCAGTTGGGGTTGGTCGGGCTTCTGGTCGGCGGGCTCGCGGTGGAGATTCTCGCCGATGCCGACGACAGCGCAAAGCTGAGTCCTCACGTCGTATCCGTGTCGAGTACGGGATCGCCCACCTGAAGGGCCATCGGGACCTGGCCGGCCGCCGTGAGCACATGAGCGACACCGTCCAGGCCGTCGCCGGCCTGCTGTCCCGTCAACAGACCGCGGACTCGACGTCGGCGTGGCAGAGGTGAACACCGAGCCCACCGCCACCCTCGACGCCGATCTGCCTACCCTGCACGAGCTCGTTGGTGACCTGGGCGGCCCCAACGGCGCCTTCAGCCCGCCCGCACGTTCGTCCAACAGAACCGGTGCGGCGATGGAAACCGCCTACTTCGTGGCTCCTTGGGCGAAGCCGTTGTAGATGTAGCGCTGGAGGAACAGGAAGATCACGAGTGTCGGGACGATGACGAGGACGGCTCCGGCGGAGATGTTCTCCCAGTGCGCCCCGAAGGGCCCCTTGAACCGGAACAGGGCCGTTGACATGGTCCCGAGGTCCTCTTCGGGCATGTAGAGGAAGGGGATGTAGAAGTCGTTGTACGTGGTGATGCCCTTGATGATGACTACGGTGGCGATGGCCGGCTTCAACAGCGGGAAGATGATCTTGCGGTAGATGGTGAAGGAGTTGGCGCCGTCGAGCCGCGCCGCCTCATCGAGGGACTTCGGGATGCCGCGGATGAACTGCAGGAAGATGTAGATGGCCACGATGTCGGTGCCCATGTACAGCAGGATCGGGGCCCAGCGGGTGTTGAACAGCCCGAAGCTGTTGACGACCTGGAAGGTGGCGACCTGGGTTGTTACGGCCGGCACCAGCGTGGCGATCAGGAAGAGGGCCATGACGAGCTTCTTGAAGCGGAAGTCGAAGCGGTCGATGGCGTACGCGGTCATCGAGCCGATGATCACGGTGCCGGTGATGGAGAACAGCAGGATGAAGGCCGTGTTGCCGAAGGCTTGCAGCATGTGGCCGTCGTTGAACGCCGTGGCGTAGTTGGAGAAGTTGAGCCAGTCGTCCGGCAGGGCCAGGGCGCCCTGGCCGTCGGAGATCTCGCCGTAGGACTTGAGCGAGGTCAGGAAGATCACGACGAGCGGCAGCAGCACCACGAGAGAGGCGACGACCAGCGACAGGTACGTCAGGGCGGAACTGACGCGCGGGCGGCGGCGCGCCTGCTCCTGCGCGCGGCGGGTGGGGGCGGTGAGGGTCATACGAGGTCCACCTTCTCGTCGGGCACGAGGCGGCGCTGGATCCAGGTGATCACCAGGATGATCGCCAGCAGCACTACCGCGCAGGCCGAGGCCAGGCCGGTCTTGTTGAACTGGAAGGCGAACTTCACCGTCTGGATGACGAACGTCGAGGTCTCCGTCGCACCGCCGGTCATGATGTACGGGATCTCGAAGACGGAGAGGGAGCCGGAGATCGCCAGGATGACGCTCAGGCTCAGCACCGGCCGGATGCTCGGCGCGATGATGTGCCGGAACTGCTGCCAGCGGCTCGCGCCGTCCAGTTGGGCGGCCTCGTAGAGCTCGCCGGGGATCGACTGGATCGCGCCGAGGAACAGTACGAAGTTCAGGCCGGTGAAGCGCCACACGGACACCCCGGCCATGGAGGTGTTGGCCGACTCGGGACTGCCCAGCCAGGCGTGGTCGGTGCCGACACCGAACCAGGACAGGACCGAGTCGAGCGTGCCGCCGTCCTGGAAGAAGTACAGGAAGACGAAGCCGATGGCGACTCCGTTGATCAGGTACGGGAAGAACAGGATGCCCTTGAAGAGGTTCCTGAAGCGCAGGTCGAAGCTGAGGACCGCGGCGAAGTACAGCGCGATGAGGATCTGTACGACGGACGCCGCCAGGTAGTAGAAGCTCACCGCGAAGACCCGGAACAACTCGGGGCGGGTGAAGATCTCGGTGTAGTTCTCCGTGCCGACGTAGTTGCGGTCGGGGCTGACGCCGTCCCAGTCGGTGAAGCTGTAGTAGATCATGTTGCCCACCGGCACGTAGGTGAACGTGATCAGCAGGGTGAGGGGGGCCAGGAGGAACAGCCACGGCGTGATCTTGCGCATCGGCCGGTCGCGCCAGGAGGCGCCGGCCTGTGCGCGGTGCCGGGAGCGTTGCTTGCCGGTGTGGCCCGGCCCGGTGGCCGGGGCGGGTGGTGAAGCGGTGGATGCGGTTCGGGTCATCGCGGAGTCAGGGCCTTTCGTCGTCCGCTGAGGGCGCTGGGCGCCGGGTCCCGCTCCGGGGAGACAGGGCGGGGACCCGGCGGGTGCTGGGCGCAGGCGGGGCCGGGGTCAGGAGCCGGCGGTCTGCCTGGCCTCGGACCAGCGCTTGTTCAGGTCGTCGAAGTAGCTCTTGAGTGATCCGTCGGTGGCGCCGCGGGCGATGTCGATGAGCTTCTTCCGGTAGTCCGGCTTGTTGAGTCCGATCTCGGAGGCGTTGTCGATGGCGTCCACTTCGGCCGTCCGTGCCGCCGAGCGCTCGATCGTCTTGACATCGTTGTCAACGTAGTCCTTGAGTGTCTCCGGTAGACCCTCGGACTTGAGGGCGGAGACGGCGCCCTCCTTGGCCGCGTACCCGGACTTCTCGGTGAACCAGTCGATCCACGCCCGTGCGGCCTCCTTGTGGTCGGAGTGGATGTTGACGGCCTGCTGGTAGTCGGAGACGAGGGTCGAGCAGAACGTGCCGTCCTTCTGCGACGGGAGCGGCATGAAGCCGATGTCGTTGGGATTCTGGCCGGCCTTCTCGGCGGCGTCCCGCATCTGGTTGATGGCCCAGGAGCCGAGCACCATGCTGCCCACCTTGCCCTTGGCCAGGAGGGTCTTGGAGCTCTCCCAGTTGGTGGTGGCCGGGTCCTTCTCCGAAAGCTTCTCGTGGACGATGTCGTACAACAGGGTGTCGAGGGTGTTGAGGTCATTGCCCTCGGCCCACGGTTCGTCCATCTCGGCGAGCTTGTCGTGGCCCTGGGTGTCGCAGCTGATGGAGCCGACGCTGTTGGTCCAGGGGCTTTCGAGCGGCCAGCCGTCCTTGAAGTTGGTGTAGTACGGGGTCGCCCCGGTCTTGTCCTTTACGGCCTTGAGGTCGGTGAGGAACTGCTCGGTCGTCGTCGGCCAGTCGGTGATCCCGGCCTTCTTGAACAGCGCCTTGTTGTAGACCAGGCCGTTGGCGGTTCCGAAGGTGGCGATGCCGTAGGTCTTGCCGTCGACGTCGGTCTTGTCGGTGAAGCGGTAGGTGGGCTTCATCGACGTGGTGTCGCCGAGCGGCGCGAAGAACTTGGGATAGTCGCCCTTGGCCACCGCCGACGGGATCAGCAGGACGTCGCCGTAGTCCTCCGTGTTCATACGGATCTTTACCTCCCCCTCGTAGTCGGTGAGGCCCTCGAACTTCACCTTCACGTCGGGGTAGGTCTTGTTGAACTCGGCGGCGTACTTCTTCATCGTCCCGTCCTCGACGAGGTCGGTGCGGTTGGTGAGCACGGTGATGTCCCCCGAGACGCCGTCCGGGTTCACCGGCGCTGCGGCGGTCTCGCCGGCATCCGCGCTTCCCCCTCCGCTGCACCCCGCAACGGTCAGCATCGCGGTGGCGAGCAGTGCGACGCTCAGCGTCCTCTTCCCCATGTGCCCAGCTCCTTTCCAAGGATTACGGCTCGGGCTCCGGTGGTGGTTGACGGCGACTATGTCAGTCGGTCGTGAACCGGTAAAGCTTCCCAATCCATCGCGATACTCAATCGTTACCTGAGGTGAGAGCCATAGCAAGGTGATTCAAGTAACTCCTGTGCCGGTGGGAGGGCTTCTGTCGTGCAGAGAGGGCTAGACCGGTTCACTTCTGTGGGGTTAGGTTGAGCCGCGTTGCATACGACACCGGGCCCGTCCCGCCGAAGGAGCCGTACATGAAGGAAGTCGTCCCGCTCGCCGAGGGCTGGAGCCTGAGCCACAGCGATGACCTACTGCCCGCCCAGGTCCCCGGCTGCGTCCACACCGATCTGCTCACGGCCGGGCTGATCCCGGACCCCTTCCTCGGTGTCAACGAATCCGACGTGGCCTGGGTCGGACAGCGGTCCTGGACCTATGTCCGCGAGTTGCCGGCCGCCGACACGGCCGGGGAGCAGTACGAGCGGACCGACCTGGTCTTCGACGGACTCGACACCGCCGCGACCATCACGCTCGACGGCCGGGAACTGGGCCGCACCAGGAACATGCATCGGCGTTACCGCTTCGACGTCACCGGCTGCCACGGGCGCCTGGAGGCGGCCTTCGCCTCTGCCTACGACGAGGCGGCCTCGGTGCGGGCGGTGACGGGGGAGCGCCCCAACGTCTACCCGGAGCCGTTCCAGTACATCCGCAAGATGGCCTGCAGTTTCGGCTGGGACTGGGGCCCGACCCTGGTGACCGCCGGGATATGGCGCCCGGTCCGGCTGGAGCGGTGGTCGACGGCCCGGCTGGCCGACGTGCGCCCCCTGGTGACGGTCCACGGCGGCACGGGCCGCGTCGAGGTGCGCGTCGAGGTCGAGCGGACCGCGCAGGGGACGGCCCGCCCGCTCGTCGTACGTGCCACCGTGGGGGACGGCCTCGCCGAGGCGCGCGCCGCGGTGCAGGGCGCGCACGCCGTACTCACCCTTGAGGTGCCCGACGCCTCCCTGTGGTGGCCGCGCGGCTACGGGGACCAGCCCCTGTACGACCTGGAAGTCACGCTGGTCGAAGAGGCCGGCGAGGAGCGCCTCCTCGACACCTGGCGCCGGCGGATCGGCTTCCGGACCGTGGAACTGGACCGCTCGGCGGACCGGCACGGCACCGGCTTCACCCTCGTCGTCAACGGCGAACGGATGTTCGCGCGCGGGGTCAACTGGATTCCCGACGACGTGTTCCCGTCCCGGATCACCCCCGAGCGCTACCGCACCCGACTGCGCCAGACCGCCGACGCGGGCGTGGACCTGGTGCGGATCTGGGGCGGCGGCATCTACGAGGACGACGCCTTCTACGACGCCTGCGACGAACTGGGCCTCATGGTCTGGCAGGACTTCCTGTTCGCCTGCGCGGCCTATCCGGAGGAGCAGCCGCTGCGCGGCGAGGTCGAGGCCGAGGCTCGCGACAACGTTGTCCGGCTCATGCCGCACCCCTCACTCGTCCTGTGGAACGGCAACAACGAGAACCTCTGGGGCTTCCGCGACTGGGACTGGGAGCCCGAGCTGCGCGGCGACTCCTGGGGCGGCGGCTACTACCTGGACCTGCTCCCGCGGATCGTCGCCGAACTCGACCCCACCCGCCCCTACACCGCCGGCAGCCCCTGGTCGGGCTCCTGGGACCACCATCCCAACGACCCGGCCCACGGCACGTATCACTCCTGGGAGGTCTGGAACCGCCGGGACTACGCCGAGTACCGCGACTCGGTGCCCCGCTTCGTGTCGGAGTTCGGCTGGCAGGCCCCGCCCGCGATGGAGACCCTGCGGCGCGCGCTGCCCGGCGAACGGCTCGCGCCCGACTCGCCCGGCATGCTGCACCACCAGAAGGCCGAGGACGGCAACGGCAAGCTGAACCGGGGCGTGGAGCGCTACTTCGCACTGCCCGAGGACGACTTCGACCGCTGGCACTACCTCACCCAGGTCGTGCAGGCCCGCGCGATCGCCACCGGGATCGAGCACTGGCGCTCGCACTGGCCCGTGTGCGCCGGCACCGTCGTCTGGCAGATCAACGACTGCTGGCCGGTCAGCTCCTGGTCGGCCATCGACGGCGACGGCCGGCTCAAGCCGCTCCACCACGAACTGCGCCGGGTCTACGCGGACCGGCTCCTCACACTCCAGCCCGGCGACGGTGACGACGGCCCCGTACTCGCCGTCGTCAATCAGGCCGCCGAGCCCTGGCAGACACGCGTGACCCTGCGCCGGCTGCGGGCGGACGGCACCGCGGTGGCCGAGCACGTGCTCGACGTGACCGTCGCCGCCCGCTCGGTGCACCGGCGGGCCGTGCCGCCGGACCTGGCCCCCGCACCGCAGTCGGCCAAGGAGTTCCTCGTCGCCGACAGCGAGGACCTGCGGAGCGTGCACTTCTCCGTGACGGATCGGGAGTTCGCCTACCCGGTACCGCACTACGACGTGGCCGTGGAGTCCCCGATGGGTGCCGGGACGGGTAATGTCGAGGTCGTGGTAACCGCACACACCCTCGTACGCGACCTCCTCCTGCAGGCCGACCGGCTCGGCCCCGACGCGGTCTGCGACACCGGGCTGCGCACCCTGCTCCCCGGCGAACGGCTCCGCCTGCGGGTCTCTGGTGCGACCGACACCGGGGCCAACGCCGTGCGAGCGGCACTCTTCTGCGTGGAACCGGCGTGAGCAGACAGTCCGTACGGGTCACCATCAAGGACGTGGCCGCGGCCGCCGGCGTGTCCAAGGGGGCCGTGTCCATGGCCTTCAACGACAAGCCGGGGGTCTCCGACGCCACACGGGAGCGGATCTTCGCGGTGGCCCGGCAGCTCGGCTGGGCCCCGAACTCCTCGGCCCGCAGCCTGTCGCGCCAGTCGGTGGACACCGTCGGGCTGGCGATCTGCCGGCCTGCCCGACTGCTGGGCCTGGAGCCCTTCTACATGGAGTTCGTCTCCGGCATCGAGAGCGTGCTGGCCGAACGCGACTGCTCCCTGCTGCTGCGTCTGGTCGGCTCGCTCGACGAGGAGATCGGGCTGCAGGAGCGCTGGTGGCGGGAGCGGCAGATAGGGGGATCGATCCTGGTCGACTTCCATCACGAGGATCCCCGGATCGCTCCGCTGCGGCGCATCGGCCTCCCGGCCGTGGCCGTCGGCCACCCGTCCCTCACCGGCGGGTTCCCGTCGGTGTGGACCGACGACGCCGCCGCCGTCGCCGAGGCGGTGCGCTACCTGGCGGTGCTGGGACACCGGCGCATCGCACACGTGGGAGGCCCCCACGGGCTCGGACACAGCGCCATCCGCACGACCGCGTTCGAGCAGACCATGGCCGAACTCGGCCTGGACAGCGGGCCGCACATCGAGACGGGATTCTCGGGCGAGGACGGCGCACGCGCCACCCGCTCCCTGCTGCTGTCCGCCGCGCGTCCCACGGCCATCCTCTACGACAACGACATCATGGCGGTCGCCGGACTCGGTGTCGCCGCCGAGATGGGCGTCTCCGTGCCGGACGACGTGTCGCTGCTGGCATGGGACGACTCCCAGTTGTGCCGGCTGACGCATCCGACGCTGTCGGCGATGAGCCACGACGTGCACGGCTTCGGTGCACAGGTCGCACGGGTGCTGTTCGAGGTGCTGGCCGGTCACGACGTCGCGTCCCAGCCCGTCGCGACACCGTCACTGGTACCGCGGGCGTCGACCGCCCCACCCCCTTCGTAGGGTGGCGGAGACGGATTGCTGAGGGGCGCGGCGCCATGCCGCGCCCCTTCGCGTGCGGGCCCGCTCGGGAACGGTCCGCCGAGAGTGTGCGCAAGGGATGTCGGAGACGAGAAGGAAAGCTCGTCAGAGACACTCGATTGGCACGCTCACCAAAACCGGTTAAGCCGCAGTGGCTCCGCCCACGTTGTTGGAATGTTGCCGGGCGGCCGCCGCCGCACCGATCAGACCCGCGTCCCGCGCCAGTGCCGCCGGGCGCACCTCGAGGCCGCGGACGAAGTCGAGCACCGAGAACGCGCGCAGATGGCGGCGCAGCGGCGTGAACAGTGTCTCGCCCGCCTGCGCGACACCGCCGCCGATGACCGCGACCTCGATCTCCAGCAGCGCCGCGCTGCCGGCGATCGCGGCGGCGAGTGCTCGGGCCGAGCGGTCGTACGCGGCCAGGGCGCGCTCGTCGCCCTCGCGCGCGGACGCGGCGACCGCGGCGGCGGAAGGCTGCGAACCCGGTCGGGGTGACCAGCCCGCCTGTACCGCGTAGCGGGCGATGGCGGTACCGCTGGCGTAGCCCTCCACGCATCCCCGCGCACCGCAGGCGCAGGGCGGTCCGTCGATGCCTACGGAGATGTGGCCTATGTGTCCGGCGTTCCCCGAGGGGCCGGGATGCAGCCGGCCGTCCAGGACGTATCCGCCGCCGACGCCGGTGGAGACGACCATGCACAGGGCATTGCCCACACCGCGGGCGGCGCCGAGCCAGTGCTCGGCCGCGGTCATGGCCACGGCGTCCCCGAGCAGGACGGGTTCGAGGCCCGCGAAAAGCATGGGATGGGCGCGCACGCTCTCGACGAGGGGGAAAGTCCGCCAGGCGGGGATGTTCACGGGGCTCACCGTGCCGGCCACCGTGTCGACGGGGCCGGCGCTGGCGATGCCCACACCACGCACGGTGCCCCAGGCCGGAGCGGCCGACAGCGTGTCGATCACGGCGTCGACGGTTCGCGCCATGCGGTGGGTGGATTCCCTCGCGGGCGTGGGAAGTTCGGCGCGGTGGACGACGGACCCCCCTTCGTCCACCAGCGCTCCCGCGATCTTGGTCCCTCCGATGTCCAGGGCGGCGTACACCGATACGGTCCTTTCTCCGGTCGGCCCCACGGCCTCGAACCGGGCGGTGCGGTGTCGAGGAACTCGCAGGGGCGACAACGTTGTCAGTCAATGGGAAGGAGAGTCCTGAACGAGCGAGGAGGGCTTGTCCGGGCTCAGGCCGACGGCGGCCACGAACAGGGTGCCCCTGCCTTCCACCAGGACGTCATCGTCCGAGGCGGGGAGGAAGCAGGAACTGCCGGCTGCGATGCGCAGTGGTTCGGTGCCTCCCGTGGACAGCCGGGCCGATCCGTCCGCGCAGAAGGCGATGCGAGGGCCGGACGCGGGCACGAGAGGTCCGTGAGAGCCGTCGAGTTCGGTTTTGTAGAGGGCGAACTCCCGCGCCGGGCAGTCGTACAGCCACGTGGGTCCCGGCCCCGCGACCCCGGTGGGTGTGACCACGGGCACGCGCACCGCCGGGTTGGTGATCCGCAGCAGTTCGGGCACGTTCACCTCCTTGGCCGTCAGTCCCGCGCGCAGCACGTTGTCGGAGTTGGCGAGCAGTTCCAGGCCGACACCGTGCACATAGGCGTGCAGTCCGCCGGCCGGCATGAACAGGGCCGTGCCGGGCTCCAGGACGCGGTGGTTCAGAAGCAGGGAAGCCACGAGGCCGAGATCGTCGGGGTGATGTCGCGCCATACGCACCAGCGCGGCGTACGCGGCGGCATGGGGGTTCGCGGACCGTGCCAGGCGCCGACTCGATTCCACGACGGCTGACACCAGCGGCGCGCGCTCGTCCGGCGCCCGTTCCAGGACAGCGCGCAGGGCCTCGGAAAGGCCCTGCGCGTCGGTACCGCCACGCAGCAGTCCGATCACCGGACGCAGGCCGTCGACCCCGAGGTTCTCCAGGAGCTGTGCGGCCTCCTCGCGGTCACGGAAACCAGCCAGAACCTCGAAACGGCTCAGCGCGTGGAGCAGTTCGGGCTTGGGCCAGTCGTCCGCGTAGGGGCCGCCTCCGCCCTCGGCCTGCTGGGCGGCGAAGGCCGAGCGTGCCTGTTCCCGGTCCGGGTGGACCTGTATGGACAGAGGCTGCTCGGCGGCCAGCACCTTGAGCAGGAACGGCAGCCTGTCCCCGAACTCCCGGACGCATGCGGCTCCCAGCTCCCTGTGCGGGTCTTCGGCCACGACGTCCAGGAGTGTCGTGGCCTGTCCGCCGCGGGTCGTCCCCGCGGCGCCGGAGGGATGCGCGCCCATCCACAGCTCCGCTTCCGGCCCGGCCGAAGGGGTGCTCCTTCCTTGCAGCCGGGCCAGTGCGTCACGTGAACCCCATGCGTACGGCTTGATGATCGGTTGAAGTAGATCCACGGCGGTACGTTAACCGCGTCCGAACAGATTCCGCAGGTTTTCCGACCCCTGTTATTGAACCGGTATAGTAGTGGGTCGTCGACTTTCGGATCGGGCTGATGAGCACGCCGTTCCGTTCAGCGTGAAGGAGGCCGGGGCGCCGTTCGTGCCGGCCTGGGAGGCGCCGCTGAACCCGAAGTTCACTGTCGCACCGGGGGCGATGGACGTGTTGTAGCCGGAGGGATGGGCCACGGTCACGCTGCGACCGTCCTGGACGTGGGTGGCGTTCCAGATCTGGGTGATGGACTGGCTGCCGGGGAAGGTGAACGACAGCTCCCACCCGTCGAGCGTCGTGCTGCCGGTGTTGTGGATGGTGACGTCGGAGTTGAAGGTGGCCCCCCAGTCCGACAGCCGGTAGTCGACCCGGCACGGTGTACCGGCCGTGGGTGACGCGGTGGGCGTGCCGGTCGGGTCCGGTGTGGTGGTCGGCTCAGGGGTCGTCGTCGGCTCTCCGGTGGAGGGCGAGGAGGTCGGGGAGCCCGTGGGGGAGGTGTGACCGCTCTTGGCGGCCATGCGGTCGGAGTGGGCGCGGAACACGTCGAGTTCCGGATCACCCTGGGTGACACCGAACTTCCCGTCGATCTCGCGGTCCTGATACCACCAGAAGGCGCTGCCGTCGCCGCCGGCCGCCTCGAAGTCGGCGTAGATCTCGCTCCACCAGGCCGCCCGGTCGACGTTGTGGACGTTGAACTCGCCCATGAAGAAGGGCTTGCCGACCTTCTCGTGCGAGTCGGTGATCCAGGCCCGGATCAGTTCCTTCGTCTCGTCCAGGGGCAGGTCGGCCCAGTGCTCCGTGGGGTAGGGATGCGCCGAGGTGAAGTCGAGGTACGGCGACTGCTGGAGATGGACGAAGGGGTTGCCCTCGTCGCCGCCGAAGCCGTACTGCGTGCCGTGTCCCTCGATGCCGGCGCCGAGCAGGTGGTTGGGGTCGATCTCCTTGACGAAGGCCCCCATCTCGTCGACCCAGGCACGCAGCGTGGTCCCCTGGACGTTCTCCACGTCGCTCTGGCCCTCGTAGCGCGGCTCGTTCATCAGGTCCCAGGCGAAAATGGTCGGGTCGTCTTTGTACTTGACGCCGCTGTAGTGGTTGGTCCGGTTGAGGGCGTGGCTCACGTAGTTCTTGTAGGACGTGAAGCATCCCGGGCAGCGGGCCTTGTCGAAGAACGCGGCACGGGCCGGCTGGCCACCGGAGAGCCCCTCCCAGCGCAAACGTGTGTCGATGCCGCCATACGCCTCCCAGTAATTCTCGAAGACCGGCATGAGGCGCAGCCCGTGCGTCCTGGCGGACTCGATGACGTAGTCGAAGAGCGCGAACTGTTGCTCGTCGTAGACACCTTCGGACTTCTCGAAGCCGTGCCAGCTCTCGTGGCTGAACATCCACAGCCTGACGACGTCGACACCGTCGTCACGCATGCGGGCGAGGTGGGCGTCGATGCGTTCCTTGTCCATGTACTGCGTCTCGGTGTCGCCGGAGCCCGACCCGAAGGTGAACAGGTCGTAGGCGTTGGCGCCGGCGACGTAGTACTCCTCCCCGTCCAGACAGAAGCGGATCCCGCAGCGCGTGACGAAGGAGTCCTCGGCGGCCGAGGCCGAGGGCGGGCGCATGAGCGACAGACACGCGCCCGCCAACGCGGCCACGAGCAGGAGCACCAGAGGCGTCACGCACCGTCTGGTCGAGGGGAGGGGGTGACCATGCATAGCGGCTCTCCCGTTCGGAGGATGACTGCATGTACCGGTTAACCGGGGAGGAACGTAGAGGCGGCTACTTCGGCTGTCAATCAGTCGCGCAGAGTCTCTTCCTGCTGGTAAATGCCCACTCATGGGCGCCTCTTGGGGTTGGGCAGCAAGTTTAGCGGTTTACCTTTCGCAGGCTTCCTGGCTCGCCGATGTGAATCTTGAACCGTCTCTTGACATGGATGGAACATCCGGTGCCTCATGGTGTGGCGCTGGGCGGTCGCGGCCCACTTCCGGCCGCCTCCACGACCCGTCACACCGCTTGCGCGGTGCCTGCTTCGCAACCTCCGACGCCTGTGAGGGCCTGTGTCGGGCGGTACTTCCCGCCACCTGACATCGTTGTCATTCGCATGCGTCGGCACGGTGCGTCCAGGCCGGGTCAGGTGCCGTCACTCCGTCCCACTCACCCGAGGAGACACATGCGAAAGCCAAGAAGCACGCTCATCACGACGGCGGGGATGGCGTTCGCCGCCGTCCTCGGGCTGCTCCTCTCGCTCGCCGGGCCGTCCACCGGCAAGGCTGAGGCGGCGGAAGGCGGTATCCACGTCAGCGACGGACGCGTCGTCGAGGGCAACGGCAACGCGTTCGTCATGCGCGGCGTCAACCACGCCTACACCTGGTACCCCGAGCAGACCAGCTCCATCGCCGACATCGCGGCCAAGGGCGCCAACACCGTCCGGGTCGTGCTCGGCAGTGGCGGCCGCTGGACCAAGACGAGCGCGTCCGAGGTCTCCACGCTCATCGGCCAGTGCAAGGCCAACAAGGTCATCTGCGTCCTGGAAGTGCACGACACCACCGGGTACGGCGAGGACGGCGCTGCCACCAGCCTGGACCAGGCCGCCGACTACTGGATCAGCGTGAAGAGCGCGCTGGAGGGCCAGGAGGACTACGTCGTCGTCAACATCGGCAACGAGCCCTTCGGCAACACGAACTACACCGCGTGGACCGACGCCACCAAGTCGGCCATCGGCAAGCTCCGCGGTGCCGGCATCGACCACGCCCTGATGGTGGACGCGCCCAACTGGGGCCAGGACTGGTCCGGCACGATGCGGTCCAACGCGGCCTCGGTCTTCGCTTCCGACCCCGACCGCAACACCATCTTCTCCATCCACATGTACGGGGTCTACGACACAGCGGCCGAGGTGCAGGACTACCTGAACGCCTTCGTCGGCAACGGACTGCCCATCGTCGTCGGTGAGTTCGGCGACCAGCACAGCGACGGCAACCCCGACGAGGGCGCGATCATGGCGACGGCCCAGTCCCTCGGCGTCGGCTACATCGGCTGGTCGTGGAGCGGCAACGGCAGCGGTGTCGAGTACCTCGACATGGTCAACGGCTTCGACCCGAACTCGCTGACCAGCTGGGGCGACCGCTTCTTCAACGGCAGCAACGGGATCGCCGCCACCTCCAAGACGGCCACCGTGTACGGCGACGGTGGTGGTGACAACGGTGGCGGTGACGACGGTGGCACGGGCGGTACCGCGCCCAACGGTTACCCGTACTGCGTGAACGGCAGCGCCTCCGACCCGGACGGTGACGGGTGGGGCTGGGAGAACAGCAGCTCGTGCGTGGTTTCCGGCGGCCTTGCGCCCAACGGCTACTCGTACTGCGTGAACGGCAGCGCCTCCGACCCGGACGGTGACGGGTGGGGCTGGGAGAACAGCCGGTCCTGTGTCGTCCGGGGCAGCGCTGCGGATCGCTGACCGACGGATGCGGTGATGCCCCGCCCGAGGGAAGTCCCAGGGGCGGGGCATTCGGCCGCAGGACGCAGACGTTCACCACGGACGTGAGGTGCCGACCTCGGGTCGCCTGGGGCCGCTACGGCGCGTGCTCGGCCTCCCGTGAGTCGCGCGCCGGCAGCCGGGGGCAGGACGGTGCGGTCCTGTGCCCCGTCTCCGGGAAGGGGAGCGAGAAGCGTTCCGTCAGCAGGCGTTGGTGCGGAAACTGGAGACGCCGGGGACGCCTGCATCGTCGAAGCCGCAGGTGTACGCGGTGAAGCGGGCATCGTTGTTGAGGTACCGCTTGAACCACGACACGAGCATCCAGGACAGGTGCGCGTTGTCCCGGTTGACGAAGAAGTGGTCGGCACCGCCGAGTTCGACGTACGCCTTCTGCCCGGGCAGGCTGTTGTAGAACGGGATCGAGTGTGATCCCACCGGTGCCACGGAGTCGGACTGGCCGCCGACTATCGCCACCGGCTCACTGACCTCGGGCCAGGACTTGTCACCGTTCCAGGGAGCGATCGGGACCGCCGCTTTGATCCTTCCGCTGGTGTCGGCCTTGAGGGCTTCGAGCGAGCCGCCGCCCCCCATCGACCAGCCGGCCACTCCCTGCCGGTTGGCGTCCACGCGTGAGCGCACCGCGCTGGGGGATGAGTTGACCGCCCAGTTGAGCGCGGAGCGCAGCTGGCTGCCGCGGCTGGCCGGCTGGTCGTAGATCGTGTTCGTTTCGATGCCGACGACGACGTAGCCCCAGGAGGCCAGGCGGGGGCCGATCCAGCTCATGCTCGACCAGTAGGACAGGTAGCCGGGAACCACGGCGATCACCGGGTAGGTACCAGGCGTGGTGGGGTAGTACGCCTGGCCACCTCCGAATCCGGAGGGGTTGCCGATGCCGGTCGACGCGACACCGAAACTTCCGTTGCCGATGATGTTGGCCGGGGTCGGAGCCTGGCCGATCTCATCGGCGCTGGCCGGCGCGGCGGTCAGGACGCCGCCCGCGCTCAGCCCGACCGCCAGCAGCAGGGAGGTCAGGCCCTGCAGAGCGCGACGGCGCAGAAACCCGGGACGAGAGCTCGTGCTTCTCATGCATGTCTCCTTGTCAGGGGGCGCGGTGAAACCTCGAGGACTTCACCGCCTGGCCTGACGTGTCAGACAAGCGCACCGGCGGCTGACGGCCATCGGCGAAATCACCAGTCATGCGGGGGAGCGCCCGGTGAGGTGTGCCGCCGCTGCTCGGCACCTGCACCTTGCCCGCCCCCACGAGCCGGCCGTACGTGTCGCGGTACGGCAGCCCGGCCGAGGGCGCGAAGGCTCGGCCACCGTGAAGGCTGGTGATCCCACCGATGCGTGCTGGGAGGCTCAGGGGCACCGTGGCCCGGGATGGCGGGATCCGCCCGCCGGCGGAGGAACGTGGAAAGGGGCAAGCCCTTGCGAACGTGGCGCACCACCTTGAAACTGGCCGCGGCAACACTGGCCGTCGTCGTCGCGAGCACCGGCGCGACAGCGGCGGCAACGCCGAAGGCTCCGCAGGCCGAGGCCGGGACACCGGCTGTGGAGGGGCCGGTACCCGGGACCGTGCCGGGTGATCCGAAAGCGCCGGACGCGGCGGGCACCTATCCCTGGCTGTCCGCGCCCGGGCTGGCCGAAGCAGGCTACGTCGAGCAGGAGTTCTTCCTCTCCGGCCGGGCGGACGCCTACAGCCCGACCGGTGCACGGCTCGCCGAGGACGTGCCGTACACCACGCGCGTCGTGATACGGAGGCCCGCCCACCCGGCGCGGTTCGACGGCACGGTCCTGACGGAGTGGCAGAACGTCAGCGGCGGCTACGACCTGGACGCCCTGTGGGCACCCGACCAGATCACGCGCGCCGGGCAGGTCTGGGTCGGGGTGTCCGCGCAGCGCGTCGGCGTGGACCAGCTCAGGTCCTGGAGCCCTGCCCGCTACGGCGGCCTCGACGTGACCGGAGGCGGGCGGTTCACGGCCGACGAACTGTCCTACGACGTGTACGCGCAGGCCGCCAGGGCCCTGCGCACGGGGACCGGAGGGCTGCTGGGCCCCCTCCGCGCGAAGACGATCCTCGGGATCGGCGCCTCGCAGTCGGCGGGCCGGATGACGGTGTACTACGACCACGTGCTCCCGCAGACGGAGCCGGTCTTCGACGGCTACGGCTTCATCGTGGGCCAGGCCCCCGCTCGCGAGGGCGACGAACCCGTCTTCCACGTGCTCTCGGAGACCGATGTGCGCACGCCGGTCCGACGCCCCGACGACGACCACTACCGGCGCTGGGAGGTGGCCGGCGCCGCGCACTCCGGCCGCTTCGGACAGGCATCCCGAGAACCGCTGCTCACCCGCGACCTCGGTGCCGCACCGGAGTTCGCCTGCGACCGTCCGCCGTTCAGCGAGGTGCCCCTGCATCATGTGATCGCCGCCGCCTACAGCCACCTCGAGCGGTGGGTGGAGCGGAAGGTGCTCCCGCCGTCGGCACCGGGGCTGCGGTTCTCCGCGGACGGCACCAAGGCCCGCGACGCCCACGGACTCGCCCTCGGCGGAATCAGGCTGTCCCAGGTGGAGGTCCCGAGGGCGCTGAACACCGGGGACAACACGGGGGAGACCTTCTGCGTGCTGTTCGGAACGCATGTGCCGTTCACCGCCGCGCAACTGGACCGCCTGTACCCCACCCACGCGGGCTACGTCGCCCGGGTCGTCGACGCCGACGTCCGCGCCGTACGGCACGGCCATCTGCTGCCTGCCGACGCACGCGCCAATCTGCGAGACGCGCTGTCCTCGAAGGCGGACCTGAATTGAGGTGCGCGGCGGGGGCGCGGCCCGGCCCCCGCCGCGGTACGCGGCATGACGCGGGGCTCAGCGTGGCCGCCGGCCCTCCCAGGGCACGGTCGGCTGGAGCACGGCCTCGGCGAGGGCGCCGCTCCGCAGCGCGGTCACCTCCTGGTATCCGGGGTCGGCCACCATGCGGCCGAATGCCTCCCGGCTCGGGTAGCGAACGAGCAGTACGGCGTCCCACGCCTGGCCGTCCTCGGCGACCAGGGGGGTGCCGCCGTCCCCGGCATACAACAGTTCGCCGCCGTACCGGTGCAGGAACTCGGCCGCGCGCCGGGAGTAGTCGGCGTACGAAGCCCGTCCGCCGGGAGCGAAGCGCAACAGGTTCAGCATGACAAAGGGCCCGTCCGGGGTGTGCGCGCCCAGTCCGGCGAGCGCCGCGCCCGTGGGATCGACGGCCATAGCGGCCTCCTTTTCGTCTGGTCCGGCCCGTGACGGCCGGCGGGACGCCCGAAGCTTAGGGGCAATCCGGCGCGGGATACCATCCAGTCGGTACGTCTTGCTCTGAGCGGTGCCATCGCAATCAGCAAGCTTGCGGAGACACCACCCGCATTCGGGGAGTGCGCCCAGAGCATGGCGCGGTCGCCTGCCGACCCGGCCAGGGCGACAACAATGCCGCCCATGTGGCAACTGGCCAGCGTCGGCTCACCAACGGCCGGGCTCGAAAAGCAGGTTGCAAAGGGCAGCAGTGTTGCTCACCCGCGCTCAGGCGTATTCGCTCACCCGCACGGAGAACCTGCTGGACCTCCCTCCTGACCGGACTTCGCCGCCGACCGGGGTGCAGTGGAGTCACGGGCTTCGTTCCCGAGGCCGCGTCCGCAGCAGGACTCGCGGTACTCCTGTCGCTCGCGGCGGTCATCGCCTTGTTTCCCCGGCCTGCCATCGCGGAGCAACGGGGATGAGTGTGCACCCGCTCGTCGTTCGGGTCACCCGTACCGTTTCACGGTCGTCCGCACCGGCACGCGCCCGTGCGCATGCTGAGCGCTCCGCTGCACCAAGAGGCGTGATTGCCACGGGCGTATGATCACCGAGGTCGAATTGACGTACGGCTGTGACGCTCGTTTGACGCTCTGGGTGCCCGCCGGTCCTCAAGCCGGACTCGGAAGACTCCCTGACCTGGCACTTTACCGGCAGCGTCCAGGCCGACATCTTTTCGATGACGCATCATGTGGAGTGCGTGGCGATTCTGGAGCCTGCAGGCAAGGGGTCCTGACCTGCGCTTTTGTCGTCCGGGTGGGTTGCTCGACCTGTTTCCCCATGAGTAACGCTTTGAGCGGGGGATTGATCCTCGCACCATGCTGACCTGCGGTTCCGTGAGCGAGGTGCTGCATGGGTGACGCACGGAGAGGGGCGTTCGGAGAATCTTGACGCTCGGACGACGCCCGGAGCGGAAGTCGCTTCTGGACCTCCGCCCATAGCTGCGAGACACCATCTCCGACTGCGCGATGCCAGGAATGGATTGCCAAGCGTCTGGCGGTCTGGTTCCCCGTTTCCTGACGTTCGTGGGCAGGGCACGCGCGTGCCCTGCCCACGAGCTTTCGAACGCCACCCCCACATGGCCGCATTGGCTGGTTCGGGAGTATCGGGCTGTGCCAATCAAAGGGCTTCGACGCGCCGCACTGGGGCCTCTGCCACGGCGTCTCGTACCCGGCTCTGTCGCGATCGACGCCTCCTGGGCCAACCGGGGGGGACCTGGGTCGACGGACACCTCCTGCCGATTCCCGCCCCGTCGCTCGACGCAATGCCGACGATGACGGCGACCTCGCCGGATGGGTTCCGGGGTGCCGTGAGCATCGGGCGTCGCGTAGCTCTACGCGGCTGCCGCGGGGCGGTCAACTCGCGTTGCCACGGCACCCGTATCATCCGAGCCGGGCAGGTGCCCTCGCTGCGCCGGCACTACTGGCGATCCGTGGGATCGACGTGATCCACGTGGAAGGTCAGCCCAGTAACGGTGCCCGACTGGACGACGGGGCCGTGCTGGACTCCACCGCTGATGCGGTTGTCCACCGTGCGCCGGCTGTCTGCCGCGGACGCCGAGAGTTGTAGTAACGAGGTCAGCAGAGTACGCAGGGCCTCACCGCTGCCGTCATCGGCTTCCGCGAGTCGGCGCAGACGGCCACCGTATCGTCGGCTGATCTCGCGGGCGGTCCGTTCACGTTCCGTGGCGTCAGCGGCGAGGAGCAGGTTCCTCGCGTCCTGCAGGTCGTCGAACGTGCCGGGGTCCGCGCCTGTGCGGGTCAGGTACCGCCCGACAAGTCCCCGGGCGTGTGTCCAGGCATCGGTGACCATGAGAGAGACCAGTGTGGTGGCACCCGACGCCGCGAGTACGGCCAGTTCGCTGTCCATATGTCTTCTCCTAGGTAAGGGGAGAGCCGGAGGCGGGTGCCTCGTCGTCGTCCGGGGTGAGGGACGCCGGCGGATCGAAGTGGCGCTGGATCTCCTCGGCGGTCTCGTGGCGGTTCTGCTCCTTGATGAGGCCGGCGATCTGTGCGGCGAGCATCGGACGGCGTACATCACCGTCGGTGAAACCGATGCTGTTCAGGAAGTCGGAGAGATGCATCGTGGCCGTCTCCCGTCCCTGCGGCGCTGAGGGAGGCTCCGCCCTGGGAAAGTCCGACGTCGTCGGCTCGCCGGCCTGCTGAGAGATCAGTTCCCGAAGCCGTTCGGGAATGTCGGTGTCGTTGGCCGCCGAGGTGAGCTGAGCGAGCAGGGCCAGGTCGTGCACCGTATGTTCCACGTGTTCGTCGTTCTTGGTGAGCCACCAGACCACGGCGCTGCCGGTGTTTTTGAGGACGTCCTCGCCCAGGTACCGGCGCCTGCTCTGTTCGTACTTGCGCTGGTGCACCCAGACTTCCTCGTCCTTGCGTACGTCGGCGAGTTTGTCGAGGCGTTCCTGGTCCTGTTCCGCCAGGACGAGCTGGATGTTCTCCGCCATCGCCTGGAGGTGCCCGGTGGGCTCGGGCAGCATCCGGCTGAGGGCGCCGGACAGTTCCTGCTCGACGAGCGAGGCCCGGACTGGTTCTCGTTGCTCGGTGATGGCGCGGGCCCGCTTCAGGACCGCGTCGACGGCGAGACCCGCCGGGTTGAGAACGGGGCCCCTCACGGAAGCGTCGGCGAGGTACCAACGCACGGTCGCAGAGAAGACGAAGTCGTAGTCGGCCCACTTGCTGGGCAGCACGACCCGGCTGACACGGTGTTCCGTGCGTTCCACGGGGGCGGCCGTGAGCTGTTCCTCGAAAGCCACCGGTACTGTGCCGCGGCGTATCGCGGCGATCCGGAAGACGACTGCGGGGACGACGAGCAGCAGCACTGCCAGCAGTGGCCAAGTCCATACCGGCCACCGCTGAGTCAGACCGACGATGCTCAGCAGGAGGCCGCTCAGAACGGTGAGGAAGACGGTTGTGGTTTTCCGTGCGGTGGTCATGGTCGAGTCCCCCCGGGTGAGGTCGTCGGCGGTGTGGCCGGAGCGGTGCCTTGAGCCGCGCTGATCTTGCGGAGCAGCAGACCGGTGATCTCCGCGGCCCGCGCCGCATCTCCCGGGCCGGTGCGCTCGGCGTCTCGGGCGCACGCGTACAGCAGAGCAAAGACCTTGCCCCGTTTCTCTGTGCACCGCTGTGCCGCGCTGACGAGGAGGTCGAGCAGGAGCCCGCCGTGCGGTCCGGCGTCGGCGGCCGCCCAGTGAAACCAACGGCGTACTTCGGCCTGCCACTGCGGAGGCGGCAGTTCGGCCAGCACTGCGTGCCAACAGGTCGTCAGGGAGCCCTGTGCGCCCGGTTCGTCGACCAGCGTGTGCGAGGTGCCGGTGTGCTGCGTCAACAGTCCGGGGTCGCTGGCCTGGAGGAAGATCCCGAGATTGGCGGGTGAGAAGTCGGAATGGGCGAGACGGTCGATCAGCACGCGGTGCAGTCGGCGGCTGCGCGCCACCAGCTCGCACAGCGCCTGCCGGGCACGCGTCGTGCCGCGCTCGCGCCGGGCCAGATGGTAGAGCCTGACCAGGGCTTGATCGGGATGACTGGTCGCGAGGACGTCGGCACAGACGCGGACCAGCACCTGCGCGAGCTCCCCCTTCAGGCTCCGTTTGGCGCACCACTGGTAGATCTGCTCACGGAAGGCTCTGGCGTGCACCGGGTCCGCCAACCCGCAGGTGAGCGCATGAACGGCCGCTTCCAGGCGAGGGCGGCTCGTCCCACCGGTGCTCCAGCCTTCGATGAGGGTCCCCAGCCCGTCCGCACGTCCGGTCCGCAGATATTCACCGGCCACTCGTTCCACCAGGCCGTCGCGTACGACGGGGACGACGTGCGGGTCGTTCAGCTCCACCACGCTCGCGGCCCAGGTGCCGAGGTGAGGGCGGAGATCGGGCATGTGGTCCCAGAAATGGGCACGAACGGCGGAGTCGAAGTCCAGCCTCTCGAACCGGACCTGTCCGTTGAGGGTGGCAGTGGCCGAGATCTCATGGAGTCGCTCGGCGAGGTCCCGGTGCTGCAGCGGCGAGTCGCCCTCCGACGGAGGCCCGAGGGCGCTCAGCAGTTGCTCGGCCGCGCGGTGAACGACATCGGCGTGCGCCCCGTGCAGCATGGACACCGCGATCATCAGGGCCCGTTGGGGCGCCTCCCGTAGCTTGGTGACGAGCGCGGCGGCCTCTCGTCGGCCGTCGTTTCGCGCTCGCCGGGCCGCCTCACACCACTGACCGAATCCGTCTCCGGGCTGACCGGCCTCGCGTGCTCGGCGCACCAGGTCGGCGAATTCCGCGATCTCCCGCATCGGCCTGTTCGCCGTCAGGAACCCGGTGACGGTGCCATCCGGCCGGAGATACTGCTCAGGCGGCACACCGTGCAGGCGCAGATGCCGCCGCAGAACGCCGATTCCGGGTGGCTGTTCGAGTTCCACACGGCAGTACTGGAGGTCCGGGTCGAGAATGCCGCGGGTCGGCATGACCACGACCAGGTGAGCCCGCTGCTCGTGCACGGCCTTGCGCAGCGCCGGGAGGTCGGCCTGGGCCGCGGCCCAGCGGCGGTCGTCCGCGGCGGACAGATCCAGCAGCAACTGATCACCGGTCCCGACCAGAGCGGGGTCCTGGAGGGCCAGCTCCTCCTCCTCACCGGGCAGGAGTTCGTGGAAGACACCACTGTCCCGGTGATGTTCGTGCAGCAGTACACGGGCCGTAGCCGACCGGCCGATGCCCGGGGCACCGTCCAGGATGACGGTGCCGGTGTCGGCGAGTACGGCACGAGCCTCACCCATGCGCGGCGGAGCGACCAGTACGTAGCGCAGTCGGTGGAGTTGGTCCTCGGCGATGCGGCGGAACGCCGGCTTGTCCGAGTCCTGCAGTTGCGTTCCGATGTAGACGTCGCCGGGGCCCGTGACCGTGACGCCCGAGTCCCGGACCCAGGTACTGGTCTGCTGGCTCACCGGTCCTCGTCCTCGCGTCCGCCCCGTTCACCGAACCGGTGCTGGACGGCGCCGTGGTGGTCACCCTCGGAGTACGTCATCCCGTCTCCACCCGAGACATGACGTGAATGCGAGTAGATGTTGCCGTTCCCGGTGTGAACAGGACCGTGGGTGCCCTTGACCACCGTGCCGACGTCACCGCTGAAGTCACGGCTCTGTACGGCTGTACCGTTCACGGTCCCGATGGAATTGGTAACGCTGCCCGGCGCGGGCGTCCCCGTCTCTGTCCCGGACCGGTCTTCAAGGCCGGGAACCAGGTCGGCCATCAGGTCACCGATGCGCGCGACACACACCTCGGTGTCACCGGAGTCGAACGCGATGGACTGGAGATCGGCGAGCCGCTGCAACGCGTGCGGCAGATCAGCCTTACTCAGCCGACTGGTTTTGCGTCCGTCCAGGACAGGGACCACCGGAACCTCGCACTCGAAAGCCTCCTCGATCTCCTTGCGCACCCAGTCCTCGGGATCCTCCAACCGGGTACGGAAGTTCGTCCAGTCCGGACCGATGATGGCCAGGAGTACGGAACTGCGCCGTACCGCGGCCAACAGCCGTTCGGGCCAGCTTTCACCGGGGACGATGGATTGTGACGCGTGGAACGCGTGTCCCGGACCGAAGCGGTGCGACAGTCCTTGACGCAGTAGAGCCGCGGTCTTCTCTCCGTCTCCTGTGCGGTAGTTGATGAAAATCTCGCTCATGACGGTGACTCCTCAAGAGGGATGGTCGGGCGTGACAAGGTGCCGAGCCGCGGTGCCAACCGACGTACCGGCGGGTGGTCCGGATAGCGACCCAACACCCTGACGAGCCGTCTGAGGTCGGTCGTGACAGTCGCCGAGCGCACCGCCGTCACGCCGTCGAGCAGTGGCTCCGTCAGCGCGCAGGCGTGGTCGATCTCGCCGGCGCAGGCATAGGCGAGCGCGCGACGTACGCCGTACCGGACCTGCGTACGCACCGCGTCGGGGCCGACCAGAGTGAGCTGGCGATCCAGTTCCTCGCCCGCTTCGCGCGGTCGACCGAGATCGACGAGGCACCAGCCGGTGACCATGCCGACCGAATCGGGAAGGTGCATGGAGCCGATCACCGGGCCGTCAGCACCTTCGGCAGTGCGTTCCTGGCGGGCGAGCAGAGCACGAGCCCGGTCCAGGGCACGTAGGCAGGCGCCGACATCACCAGCGAGGGCGTGACCCTGCGCTTCGCGCTGTGCGGCGAGACCGCGGATCCGCGACGGCAGCACGTCGCTCTGCGCCCGGCGGGCCAGCGCGATCGTCTGCTCGGCGTCCTCCCTGTACAGCGTGACCAACGCCCTACGGACCAGCGCGTAACCGGCCAGTGCCTGATCACCGCCGGCGGCGGCCAGGTCGACCGCACGCTGTGTCCACCACAGCGCCGCACGTTCGTCCCCTGTCTCCTGCACCAACCAGCCCACGTACTCGGCGTACCGGGAACCGAGTGCCAGCAGGCGACGCCTGGTGCCGCTGTCGCTCTGCGCCGACAGCTCCCGCAGCGTGTGTGTCTGCGCGATCAGAACGGGCAGGAGCAGGCCGGGATCCACGGTCTGGCCGAGTCTGCGGTAGTGCGTGAACAGGGAGCGTGAGGCTTCCAGCATGCCCGCGCCGGCGGTTGGGGAAGCCGGACCTGATCCGTCCGACCTCCAGGTCATCAGCGAGGCGACGCCGGCATTCATCACCTCCCGCCGGCCCACGGGTCCGAACGAATTCGGGCCGTCCGGTGACAGCTGCATCATCCAGTTCTCCTCCTCGACCCGGCCTGGCGCCGACACGGCAGGTGAGTCGACAGCGGTAGGGGTGCCCAGGGCGATCAGTGCTCCATCGGCACCGAGTGCGGCGTCGCACAGCCGCGCGAGATCACGGCTGTGCGCCTTGATGCCCCGCTCGACCTTGCTGAGCTGCGCCTTGCTGTAGTGCACGAGACCGGACAGGTTCGTCAGGCTCAGTCCGGCCTCCAGACGCCGCTTCCTCAGTTCCTCGCCGAACGATGTGGACGGATGTGGCACGGGAACCTCCCGAACCCGGTCGTCCGGGCTGAGGCGGTACTGCACGGAAGAGTGCGGCACCAACTCCCGGACGGACAAGGCGATCGAAGCTGTTTCCCGTTTCCTTCTCCTACGGCGGGCGCGGCAAGCTCGTGCGGGGCAGTTGGGTTTCCCGAAGACCGGTGCTCGTGTTTCGGCTGGCGGGTGGGCTGCCTTCGTTTCAGTGGGTGTGGGAGGGCACTCGGGCGCCTGAGCCGAGATGCGGTTCGTTCGGCACCATGGGGTCCGCACGACGACCCGAAGGAAAGCGCATGGTGCCCCCGCCTATACGGCCGGGCCCGCGGCACAGCCGACGAGCCACTCCACCGTCAGGAACGTAGTCACGTTTCCTGGAGCCGCTACGCCGAACACGCGACACCGAGGTGGCGACGGTGTCGCCGCGGTGTGCGGGCTGCTGAAGACGAGCGCTCAGGTCGACGCCTTTCGGCGAGGCCGGGCGCGCTCGGCCTGGTCGCCGAGCCCCACAATTGCGCCCTTGCGCATCCCGGACGACCTGCCCGGAGAGATGTACGGGCCGGGTTCCGTCGACGGTGGCGGCCTGGCTGATCTGGTCGGACGACTTGTGCACGGGCGGTGGACCGACGCGGTTCACGGGCATGACCGGCTGCATCAGGAGGGCGTGCCCGCCCAGGCGGCCAGTGCCCGGGCGCGCTCGTCGCCGCGTGCGCCGTCGTCGGGGGTACGGGTGGCCCAGGCAACGTGGCCGTCGGGACGGACCAGGACCTCGGTCACGCCGTCGAGCTCCGCGTGCTCGTCGTGCCGGTCGACGGCGAGGGCCGTGACCCGGGACTCCCAGCCCGCGGCGACGGCCTCCCGCGGGGTCGGAGCCCCGGACAGGGTGAGCAGGACGAAGCGGCCCCGGGCGAGCAGTTCGTACACGCGTGTCGCCCCCGTACCGGCGGCCGTCAGTCCGACGTCGGGCATGCGCCGTCCCACCAGCGGATCGGTGCCCGGGTCCGGCGGCGGGTAGCGGGTGCCGAGCGCGGAGACCTGGTCGGCGAGCCTGCGGTTGACCTCCGCCATGGTCAGCAGCTGGTCGAAGAGCTTGCGCAGGGCCGCGGCCGGGCGCTGGTACTGCGCGACCAGCGTCAGCTCCGCCAGCAGCGTCTGGACCTCGGTGTTCTCGGTGACCGACCGGCCGACCGGGCGGCGCTCCCCGTCGTAGCTGTCCAGCAGCCCGGGCGGGGCCCAGCCGCCGACCACGGCGGCCAGCTTCCACCCCAAATTCACGGCGTCCTGGAGCCCGGTGTTGAGCCCTTGGCCCGCTGCGGGGAAATGGATGTGGGCGGCGTCCCCCGCCAGCAGGACGCGTCCCGAGCGGTAGCTTTCCGCGAGCCGGGTGGCGTTGCCGAAGCGCGACAGCCAGCGGGGCTCGGCGACGCCGAAGTCGGAGCCGGTGATGCGGGTGAGCGACGTACGGAACTCCTCCAGGGTCACGGGCTCCCGGGCCGGCACCCGCATCCTTTCCGGGTCCAGATAGACGAACCGGGTGAGCCCGCCCTCCAGGGGCGCGACGATCACACCCCGGGCCCGTGCCGCATCGAGAGCGCCGGGCTGTGGGCAGACGACCTTGAAGTCCCCGAGGACCCCGGTCAAGGTCTCGTCGGTACCGGGGAAGTCGATCCCTGCGGCGTGCCGTACGACGCTGCGCCCGCCGTCACACCCGACCGTGTACAGGCCACGAACGGTCTCGGTGCCGCCGCCGGGGCCGCGCACTTCCACTTCGGCCCCGTCGCCGTCCTGGCGCACACCGAGGGTTTCGTGTCCCCGGCTGATCTCCACCCCCAGCTCGTGCGCACGCTGCTCGAGGATCGCCTCGGTTCGCGCCTGGGCCAGGAAGAGGGTGTAGCCGTGCCGGGAGTCGAGGGTGCTGAAGTCCAGTTGAGTGCGCAGGCCCGCGAAGTGCCAGCCAGGCACGGTCCGGCCGAGCGGGAGGAACCGGTCGAGCAGCCCTCGCTGGTCCATCAGTTCCACGCTGCGCGGGTGCAGGCTGAGCGCCCGCGAGTCGCGCTGCGGTTCGGTGCGGCGCTCCAGGATCCGGGTCCGTACGCCCGCCAGTGCCAGCTCGCAGGCGAGCATCAGCCCGGTCGGGCCCGCGCCCACGACGATCACGTCGGTGTCCATCGGAGATGTTCCTCCCTTATTTAATGAACGCTGTTCACGTGAACGATGTTCACTATAGTGGGGTCCATGAGCACCCCGTCAACCCCGACCAGAGGCCGGCCCGCCCGACTCGACCGGACCCGCACCGTCCTGACCGCCCTCGACCTGCTGAACGAGTCCGGTCTCGACGCGCTGACCATGCGCCGGCTCGCCCAGGCGATGAACGTCCAGGCGGGTGCGCTGTACCGCTACTTCGCGGCCAAGCAGGACCTGCTCACCGCGATGGCCGAGCACATGGTCGACGGCGTCGCCGACGCCGCCGGACCCGCCGGTGACGGTGACTGGAGCGAGAGAACGGCGTGCCTCGCCCGCGCACTGCGCACGGCCCTGCTCGCCCATCGCGACGGCGCACGGGTCTTCGCCGGCACGCACGCGACCGGCCCGAACACCCTGCGCTTCGCCGACGCCCTCGTCGGCGTGCTGCGCGAGGCGGGCTTCGGTGACGGCGATGCTGCACGGGCGCTGTACTCCGTGGCCAACTTCACCGTCGGCCACACACTGGAGGAACAGGCCGCCCTCACGCCGGGGGACGGGGGGCCCACCGACGCCGGGGCCCTGCGCGAGGCGGTGGTGGCAGGCACGTATCCGCACCTCGCCGCTTCCCTCCCGGTGCTCACCGGTACGGACTTCACGGCGCACTTCGAGTTCGGACTGCGGCTGCTCCTGGACGGACTGCGTGCCATCCACCGGTGAGCCCGCCGGCGGTCCCCGCCGCGGTACCCGTGCGGACGTGAGCGATCGCCCGTGCAGCCGGTGCCGGCCACCCGCCTCGGCCGCAGCTGCCATCAACGCCTGATGGGCCGGTGACACTCCGCACCTCGGTTGCGTTCTGCCGATGAGGCACCGCCCGGCGGTGCGTTGACGGCCAAGCGCCCGGGACGCCTGCCTCTTCGGACGAGCCGGGGCCGACGAAGCGAGCGGCCCGTGCGGGCCGTCGAAGACCCGGTGACAGCCGAGGCACCGGGCCGGGAACGAGGTGGGTGAAACCGGCAGGCTCAGCCGTTGTCAGGCACGGAACGGCGGCTTCGCCGATTACGTCGTGGTGGATGCCGACCGCCTGCACGACATGAGCACCTCCCCGCTCTCCGACCAGGAGCTGGCCGCCCTCCCGGTCGCCTACGGCACGGCGATGGGGATGCTGGAGCGTGCGGGGATCCGGAGCGGTGAGACGGTGCTCGTCACCGGCGCCTCCGGCGGGGTGGGGCTGGCCCTGGTGCAGCTCGCGGCGGCTCGCGGGGCACGGGTGGTGGCCCTGACCAGCGCATCCAAGACCGCCGCGCTGCGGGATGCCGGGGCCTCGGAGACACTGCCCAGGAACGCGGACCCCGCCGACCTGGAACGCCGGCTGGCGGCGACGGCACCCGAGGGCCTGGACGCCGTCGCGGACGTGGCGGGAGGGCCGTGGGTCGAGCAGTTCCTGCCCGCCCTGCGGGAAGACGGGCGCTGGGTCATCGCCGGCGCTGTCGCGGGCCCTGTCGTCACCTTCGACCTGCGCCGCCTCTACCTGCACAACCTCCGCCTCATCGGCTCCTCCATGCACACCCGCGCCCATTTCTCGGCCCTGGCCGACCTGGCCCGCACCGGGATCGTGCGGCCCCGCGTCGCGGCCGGCTTCCCCCTGAGCGACATCCACGCCGCGCAGGAGGCGTTCCGGGCCGGCACCCACGTAGGCAAGATCACAATCGTCCCGTGACGTGCGAGGGCACTGCCCGACGGATGCACGATCCGCGGTGTACGAGGGCGTGGACCGTGGTCGAACTGCGTGGCGAATCCGGAACCTGCGGGCAAGGGGAGGGCGTTCGGAGATTCCGGACGCTCGGACGGCCTTCGCAGCGGACACCTCTCCTGCACGTCGGCAGGGGCGGCGAGCCGCCGCCGGATGCACCGCGGCGAGCATGCCGACCGCGAGGGCCGCCGCCGTCACGGCGGCGACCCTCGCGGGCATCGGCGATCTCCGCGTGGCAGGCCGTGTCAGGCGCGGGTCCAGCGCTGGTTGCCGCCGTTCGAGCAGGCGTGGAGCTGAACCAGGGTGCCGTTGGCGGTGCCGGCTCCGACGGCGTCGAGGCAGAGGCCTGACTGGACGCCGACGACCGATCCGCCGGAGTCGAGGCGCCACTTCTGGTTGTCGCCGCCCCAGCAGCTGTAGATCTGGACTTTGGCGCCATTGCCGGTGCCCGCGGCGTCCAGACACTTGTCGCCGTAGACCCGGAGCTCACCCGCGTCGGTGTACGTCCACCGCTGGTTGCTGTTGCTGTGGCAGTCCCACAGCTGGAGCTGGGTGCCGTCGGTGGTGCTGGCGTTGGGCACGTCCAGGCAGCGGCCCGAGCCGGCGCCCTTGATCTGTTCGCCGTCCGCGGGGGGCTCCGTGGAGTTGCCGCCGTTGAGCGCGTTGAGGACGGAGGTGTAGGCGGCCTTCTTGCTGCCGTCGTTGTTGAACAGCAGCGGTGTCTGCTCGGATCGCCAGGAGTCGCTGTCGCGCACACCCCAGACGGTGACGCCGAGGCAGCGCGAGACGGCCAGGCAGTCGTTGACCACGTTGGCGTAGGTCGTGGGCGAGGCGCCCTGGATGTCGAGTTCGGTGACGGCCACGTCGACGCCGAGGGCGGCGAAGTTCTGCAGGGTGGTGCGGAAGTTGCTGTTGTAGGGGCTGCCGCTGTTGAAGTGCGACTGGAAGCCGACACAGTCGATCGGCACGCCGCGCTGCTTGAAGTCCCGCACCATGGCGTACATCGCCTGGGTCTTGGCCCAAGTCCAGTTCTCGACGTTGTAGTCGTTGTAGCAGAGCTTGGCGGACGGGTCGGCGGCGCGCGCGGCGCGGAAGGCGACCTCGATCCAGTCGTTGCCGGTGCGCTGCAGGTTGGAGTCCCGCCGGGCACCCGAACTGCCGTCGGCGAAAGCCTCGTTCACGACGTCCCACTGCGCGATCTTGCCCTTGTAGTGGGCCATTACGCCGTTGATGTGGTCGATCATCGCCTGGCGCAGTGCGCTCCCGCTCAGGCTCTGCATCCAGCCGGGCTGCTGGGAGTGCCAGGCCAGGGTGTGACCGCGCACCTCCTTGCCGTTCTGCACCGCCCAGTTGTAGACGCGGTCGGCGGCGCTGAAGTTGAACTGGCCCCGCTGCGGTTCGGTGGCGTCGATCTTCATCTCGTTCTCGGCCGTCACCGAGTTGAACTCACGGTTGGCGATCGACGTGTAGGTCGAGTCACCGAGCCTGCCCGAGGCGACGGCGACGCCGAAGTAGCGGCCGCTCTGCGCCGCCGCTGCGCCGAGCGTGCTCTCGGCGGCGTGTGCGGGCGGCGGCGTGACCAGTGCGGTGGCCGTACCGGTGGCGCCGACGACCAGCGCCAACAGCAGGCCGCGGATCTTCCGGCGGACAGTGGATCTGGGAAAGGTGGACGAGCCCATTGCTGTGCCTCCAAAGGGGACATCACGGAAGGACTGGAGCGTCAGGGGATCGCCGTCCGCCCCCATTCGGCAGACGGACGGTGCGGGCCGGGGCCCGGGCGGCACGGGATCACGGACACGGCGGTCGTGCGGGATCTGCGAGCGGTACGGATTGCCCAAGACTGTTGCGGTTCGGGATATCGAGCCGCGGCCCGTTTTCCAGACAGGAATGATCGAGGGGTTGATGACGCATCGTCAATCCTTGCGGCAAGAAAAGTTTCTGTCTCATAGTCGAAACTTTCGAACCCGCTGGGTGGGCATCGAATGCGGCGCGCCACCCTCATGTCGTCGGACTTCGTAAGACGGGATCGACGGGTCATGCGTCGGCGTCGGTGAGGTGGTGTGGGGCGCTTCGTGTTGGGGCTGACGCGAATCTTTCGATACCGAGGGCGACGTGTGCGAGGGGTGTTGACGCCATTCTCCGGCTCCCTATCATTTGGGTGCTCGATACTTCGCATCGCGTTCGACATATCGAACACTCGGGGCGTTCCGTCGCAGCGGGGCGACTCCGACTGCACCGCCCGATCGAACGGAGCCGCAAGGAGTCGTGCCGCATGCGCTCGTATGTCATGACCTTGTCAAACTCTTGTCGGCACTCTCTTCGTCTCAAGGCTGAGGAAGTTCCCATGCGCAGAGGAAGTTTGAGCCGCAGGCATCCGTCTGCGGTGATCACCACCATGATTGCGGCCCTGGCCGCGTTGGCGGCACTGCTCGTCGCCACCACCCCGGCCCAGGCGGCCACCAGTGGCGCCTTGCGCGGCGTTGGTTCGAACCGGTGTCTCGATGTGTCGGGCGCCGACCGGACCAACGGTACATACCCGCAGATCTACGACTGCTGGGGAGGAACAAGCCAGAAGCGGACCGGCCTGTCCGGGACGCCGCCGACGGACGGCGCGTGTTCGCTTCCGTCGACGTACCGGTGGACGTCGACGGGCGTACTGGCGCAGCCGGCGAACGGGTGGGCCGCGGTGAAGGACTTCACCACCGTGACGCACAACGGCAAGCACCTGGTCTACGCGTCCAACTTCTCGGGATCGTCGTACGGCTCGATGATGTTCAGTCCCTTCACCGACTGGCCGGACATGGCGTCGGCCGGCCAGAACGCGATGAGCCAGGCCGCGGTGGCGCCCACGCTGTTCTACTTCGCACCCAAGAACATCTGGGTGCTGGCGTACCAGTGGGGTTCGTGGCCCTTCATCTACCGCACGTCGAGCGACCCCACCAACCCCAACGGCTGGTCCTCCCCGCAGCCGCTGTTCACCGGGAGCATCTCCGGCTCCGACACCGGCCCGATCGACCAGACGCTGATCGCCGACGGCCAGAACATGTACCTGTTCTTCGCCGGTGACAACGGCAAGATCTACCGGGCGAGCATGCCGATCGGGAACTTCCCCGGCAACTTCGGCTCGTCGTACTCGACGATCATGAGCGACACGAAGGCCAACCTGTTCGAGGGCGTGCAGGTTTACAAGGTCCAGGGTCAGAACCAGTACCTCATGATCGTCGAGGCGATGGGCGCGAACGGGCGCTACTTCCGTTCCTTCACGGCCTCCAGTCTGAACGGGGCGTGGACCCCGCAGGCCGCCACTGAGAGCAACCCCTTCGCGGGCAGGGCCAACAGCGGCGCCACCTGGACCGACGACATCAGCCACGGTGACCTGGTCCGCGACAACCCCGACCAGACCATGACCATCGACCCCTGCAACCTGCGGTTCCTCTACCAGGGCAAGGACCCTGACGCGGGCGGCGAGTACAACCGGCTGCCGTGGCGGCCGGGCGTCCTCACCCTGCAACGCTGACCTTCCCGGTTCACGGTGACCGTGACGTGGCGCGGTCCGCGGGCGGGTGAGTGAGCGGTTCGCGGCTGGGCCGGTTCTGCCGCTGACCGACACCACCGCATAGAGGAACCCCGGCCGTGCGACGGCCGGGGTTCCTCTCACCTCTCGGCCAAGTCCTACGTCGGCCTCCTCGCGGCCGTGCTGGCGCACGACGGGCTCCTGGACCGCTCCGCCCGGACGGCCGCCCACGTCCCCGAACTCGCCGGAACCGCCTTCGGTGAGGCCCGGATCGAGGACCTGCTGCACATGGGCACCCAGGTCGGCTACGCGGGCCGGCCCTACGACAAGGCGCTCGAGGCCCAGCGCTACCACGCCGTCATCGCGCCCCGGTTGCGCCCCTTCGGCTACAACGGCCCCACCACCATCCGCGAACACCTCCTGACCGCCCGCGCCACCGGACAGCCGGGCACCGGGTTCCGCTACGAGAACGGCAACGTCGAGGCTCTCGCCGAAGTCCTGCGCCGCGTCACCGGATCGAGCACGTCGGCCCTGCTGAGCGAAGTCGTCTGGTCCCGGATCGGTGCGGAGGAGGACGCCTACTACATCGTCGACGACGATGGCGTCGAGGCTGCCTGCGGCGGCTTCAGCGCGACGGCCCGGGACGTGGCCCGCGTGGGGGAGATGCTGCGCTGCGGCGGGGCGGTCGGCGGCCGGCAGGTCGTGCCGGAACAGGTGGTCAGGTCCATCACCTGCGCCCCCGACGGCTATCCGCGTCGCGTGCGCTTCCCCGCCGCACCCTCGACGTCGCCCGCGACGCTGTCGTACCACGACCTGTGGTGGATCCTGAACGACCCGTACGACTCCTACATGGCCAGCGGTATCCACGGCCAGCGGCTCTTCGTCTCACCCGGTCTCGACCTCGTCGTCGTCCACTTCGGCTCCCAGGTCGTCTCGCCCTCCGTGCCGGCCGCCCCGCTCGCCCAGGCCTTCCTGCGGATCGGGACGCACCTCGCGGGTCTGGGCTGACCGCGGGTCCGGGAACTTTCTGTGAATCGGGCCGTGCCGGGCATGCGACATGTCCGACTGCTCCCGGTGACGGCGGCGGGAACTCTCAGGAGGCTCCCAGCATCTCTCCGAGTTCGGTCAGGGAGGGCTGACAGGTTCGGGGCCCAGTACTTCTTCTGTGAGCCTCGACCTGACTTGGAGCCCTTTCCGTGGCGACATTCCTCTCCCGGCTGGGCCGGTTCTCCTTCCTCAGGCGCCGGCTGGTCGCGCTGCTGTGGGTGGTACTGCTCGTGGGGACGGGGGTGCTGGCCGGACGGGCTCCCGCCGCGCCGCCCAACGACTTCTCCATGCCCGGCACCGAGGCGCAGCAGGCGTACGACCTGCTGGAGAAGAACTTTCCGCAGCTGAACGCCGACGGAGCGAGCGCCCGGGTGGTGTTCCGTGCCGAGGACGGCAAGGTCACCGATCCCGAAACGCGCGGGGCGATCGGGGAGACGGTCCGCGCCCTCGGTGCCAATCCTCAGGTCGAACGGGTCACCGACCCGTTCACCACCCGGTCCGTCAGCCAGGACGGCACCACCGCCTACGCACAGGTCTCCTACGAGGTGTCCTCCGCGGAGCTGGCGGAGGAGTCCCGCGCCGCGCTGCGCGAGACCGTCGAGCAGGCCGCCTCGCGGGAGCTGACCGTCGAAGCGGGCGGCAACGCCGTCGACGCCAGGGCCGCCGGTCACTCCTCGGAGGCCCTGGGCCTCGCCGTGGCCGCCGTGGTGCTCGTCCTCACCTTCGGCTCGCTGCTCGCGGCCGGGCTTCCGCTGCTGACCGCCGTGCTCGGCGTCGGCATCGGTGCGCTGACCATCCGGGTGCTGGCCGAGCCACTGGGCCTCGGCTCCACGACGACCAGCCTCGCCGTGATGATCGGGCTGGCCGTCGGCATCGACTACGCCCTGTTCGTGGTCTCCCGCTACCGTGCCGAACTCGCCCGCGGCCGCGGGCGCGAGGACGCTGCCGCGCACGCGGTGGGCACCGCCGGGTCGGCGGTCGTGTTCGCCGGGCTCACCGTGGTCATCGCCCTCGCGGGGCTGGCCGTGGTGGGCATCCCGCTGCTGACGCAGATGGGTCTGGCCGCGGCCGGCACGGTCGTCATCGCGGTGCTGATCGCCGTCACCCTCATCCCCGCCCTGCTCGGACTGTGCGGCCGCCGGATCGGCCCGGCCCGCCCGCGGCGGAAGACCGCACGGCGGCAGTCCATGGGCGTGCGCTGGGCCCGGTTCGTCGTCCGCCGCCCGGTCGCCGTACTTCTCGCCGGCGCCGCACTGCTCGGTGTGGTCGCGCTCCCCGCCGCGTCCCTGGAGATGGGTCTGCCCGGCGACGACAGCAAGCCCGCCTCGACGACCCAGCGCCGGGCCTACGACATGATCGCCGAGGGTTTCGGCCCGGGACACAACGGCCCGCTCACCGTGGTCGTCGAGGCCGACGACGACACCGGCGCCGAGCCCGCCGCGCGGCGCGTCGCCCGGCAGATCGACGGACGCGAGGACGTCGCCGCCGTCGGGCAGCCCCGCCTGAGCGCGTCCGGCGGCACCGCCGTACTGACCGTCGTACCGGCCGCCTCTCCGAGCAGCACGGAGACCGCCGACCTGGTGCACGCCCTGCGCGATCCGGCGTTCGCCGCGGACACCGGGACCCGGGTGCTGGTCACCGGTACGACCGCGATGAACGCCGACGTCTCGCAGCAGCTGTCGGACGCGCTGATCCCGTACCTGGGCCTGGTGGTCGGTCTGGCGTTCTTCCTGCTGATCGCCGTCTTCCGCTCGCTGCTCGTCCCGCTCAAGGCGGCGCTCGGCTTCCTGGGGTCGGTGCTGGCCGGTCTGGGCGCGGTGGTCGCGGTCTTCCAGTGGGGATGGCTGGGCTCCGTCCTCGGGGTCACCGAGCCGGGGCCGATCGTGTCGATCATGCCCGTCTTCATGGTCGGTGTCGTCTTCGGCCTCGCCATGGACTACGAGGTGTTCCTGGTGACCCGGATGCGCGAGGCGTACGTCCACGGGCAGTCGCCCAAGGACTCCGTGATCAGCGGGTTCGAGCACAGCGGGCGGGTGGTGGCCGCCGCCGCCGTGATCATGATCTCGGTGTTCGCCGCGTTCCTCGGATCCGAGGAGCAGATCCTCAAGACCATCGGCTTCGGGCTCGCCGCCGCCGTCCTCTTCGACGCCTTCGTCGTCCGCATGACGCTCGTCCCGGCCGTCCTCGCCCTGCTCGGCCGGAGCGCATGGAGCCTGCCCCGGTGGCTGGACCGGCTCGTGCCCGACCTCGACGTGGAGGGAGAGCGGCTGGAGCGCGGCCCGCGCGGCGTCACGGCCGAGGAGAACGGTGCCGACCCCGTCGGTGCGCCGGCGGGCCACCTCCCCGGCAACTGAACCCGTCCCCCCCCGCTCGGAGGAGCCC
>NZ_QHJH01000090.1 GCF_003947455.1 Streptomyces sp. WAC 04229
GCTCTTGCGGCGCAGCACGGAGTCGATGAGCGCCTTGGCGTACAGCGGCGCCGACAGGGCGGACATGATCATGCCGGCCACACCCCCGGAGCCCTCCGGCTCGTGCGGCGAGACGTTGTGGCGGCGGGTCCCGATGGTCGGGGTGGCCGACGACGGCGAGGGGGTGCCCGAGGCCGACCGGGAGCGGATCTTCGAACGGTTCGTACGGCTCGACGCCGCCCGCAGCCGCGACGACGGCGGGGCGGGTCTCGGGCTGGCCATCGCCCGCGACGTCGCCGTGCGGCACGGCGGCACGCTCACCGTGCACGAAGCGCCGGCAGGCGGCGCCCTGTTCGAGCTCCGCCTGCCGACCGCCTAGATCAGGAACGTCCGCGCTGTCCGCGCAGGTGCTCCGCGATGGGTTTGAGTGCCTTGTCCAGTTCGGTCAGGGTCTCGGGGGCCAGCAGGTCGATGAAGTGCCTGCGGACGGAGGCCACGTGGTGCGGCGCGACCTTCCGCATCGTCTCCAAGCCGTGCTCGGTGAGGACGGCGTAGAGGCCGCGGCGGTCGGACTCGCAGTTCTCCCTGCGCACCAGGTCCGCGTTCTCCATGCGGGTGATCTGGTGGGAGAGGCGGCTCTTGGACTGCATCGTGGCGGTGGCCAGGTCGCTCATCCGCATGCGGTCGCCCTCCGACTCGGAGAGGTTCACCAGGATCTCGTAGTCGTTCATTGTCAGGCCGAACGGCTGCAGGTCCTTCTCTAGCTGGTGCGTCAACAGCCTGTTGACCTCCAGGTGGGTGCGCCAAGCACACTGCTCCGTATCGGTCAGCCAGCGGGTGGCCGTCTCGGTCTCCATGAATGAAGTCTACCTAAAAAGTTGAAAGGCGAACTAGTGAGGGGTTTTCTGTGACGGTGACGGTGCGCACGCGTTCGATGTCACACTCCGCAGATTACCGCTCACAGCCCGAAGCGGCGCTGGAGGTCCCCCAGCTGTCCGGGAAGCCCCGGTACCCCGGAACGCCCTCCCTGGGCTCCCGGCGACCCGCCGCCGGGCACCCCCGCCTGCTGCGGCGGAGCCCCCGTGGCCTGCTCCGCCATCAGTGCCTCGCTCGACTGCAGCAGCACCGTCCCCGCTCCCACGAACTCGAACTGGTGCTCCTCCCCGGAGGCCCCGCCGAGCCCCGTCATCGCACGTAGACCGCCCATCAGGCCGGTCATGTACCCGTGGTCGTAGTGATGGCACGGGGACGGGCAGTCGGCCCAGCCGACCAGGGCCTGCGGGTCGACCCGGATCGGCGGTTCCATGAACACCACCGGACCGTTCGACGCGGCCACGAACTTTCCGGTTCCGATCAGCGTCAGAAAACCCGGCACGATCGACTGCTTCAGCGCGAGACTTGGCTGAAAAGCGAGCAGGTTGCCGGAGCGAATGGTCAGGTTGCCGTCCTCGAGGTCGTACGAATTCACGTCGAAGGCCCGGTCGGCGAGGAGCATCTTGCCCGAACCCTCGGCCACGACCCAGTCGCTCGCGTGCAGTGGCGAATGGAACGAGGTACGCACCAGACGGTCCAGCCGGCCGTGCCCGATCCCGTTGAAGTCGATCGTCCCGTAGTAGGCGATCATCTTCCCCTTCTGCAGGAACCACTGGCTCCCCTTCAACTCCACGCAGAAGGTGTACGCGTTCACGTTGTCGTCGGCCGGCAGGATCGACGGGTCGTGGTGGGCGGTGTTCACCGGATACCTCCGAGCATGCCTCGGCCTCTATTGGCTGGTGTGGGAGAAATAGCGTTCCTGGAGTTGGTGGCGGAGTGCGGCGGCCACACGTTCGAGTGAGTCTTGGGGGACTCCAGGAGGGGCTCGGATCTAGCGGCTACGTTCGTGGCATGACGGCATCGACGCAGGTGGACGGGTCCGGGCATGCTCGGTACACGTTTCGGCTTCGTGTGTCGTCGACTGCCCGGCGACGGTTGTTGGCGGAGTGGGACCGCTGTCGCTGGGTCTGGAACGAGTGCGTGGCTCGGTCGAAGAAGGCGCATCGAAACGGGGAGAAGTGCGGTCCGGCGAGCTTGGACCGGATGTTGACCGGGGCTCGCGCGATGACGCCGTGGCTGTCCGAGGGAGCCTCGGTACCTCAGCAGCAGACCATCCGGGACTTCGGCACGTCGCGCGCGAAAGCATTGAAGGACATCAGGGAGCGCCTGCCGGTGCGCCGTCGGGCGGGAATGCCGCGTCACAGGAAGAAGCATGAGGCCAACCTGACCCTGAACTATACGAAGCGTGGGTTCCGGTTGAACGACGGGCGTCTGAACCTCGCGGGCGGGGTTGTGGTGACGGTGGTGTGGTCGCGGCATCTGCCTGTCGCCCCCTCCAGCGTTCGCGTGTACCGCGACAGCATCGGGCACTGGTACGCCTCTTTCGTCGTCCCCGCACTTGTACAGCCACTCGCCGCAACCGGTGCGGTGATCGGTGTCGACTGGGGCGTGCGTGAGACCGCCACCACGACAAGTGACGTTCACGACCTTCCTCATGCCGGACACGGCAGGAAGGCCCAGACGAAGCTGTCGCGGTACGACCGGATGATGGCCCGCCGGAAACCGAAGAAGGGGCGGTCTGCCTCGAGGGGTTACCGCGAGGCGAAGAGGTGGCGGGCGAAGACCTACGCGAAGATCGCCCGGCAGCGGCAGGACGCAGCCCGCAAGTGGGCGAAGAAGGTGGTCCGCGACCACGACGTGATCGCCGTGGAAGACTTCCGTCCGAAGTTCCTCGCCAGGACCACGATGGCACGCAAGGCCGCCGACGCGGCCATCGGCGCGACGAAACAGGCCTTGATCGAGATGGGCCGCAAGCACGGCCGGGGCGTACTTCTGGTGCACCCCGCCCACACCACCATGGACTGCGCGCGGTGCGGAGCGAGAGCCAAGCACGTCCTGCCGCTGTCGGAACGCACCTACACCTGCACCGCGTGCGGAGCCGTCTCCCCCAGGGACAAGAACTCCGCGCGCGTCATGCTCGTCCGGGCAGGTCTGGACCCGGCTGGTGTCGAGGGCGCAAGACCTCCCGGAGCGCCGCTCCCGGAGGCAGCCTGAGCCAGTAACCCCCTCGTCAGGGAGGGGGGCAGTCAAAGCTTCTCCTCCGACGCCTGGACGAACACCGTGCCGCTGCCGCTCAGCTCCAGCTGGAACGCCTCGCCCGAGCCGCGCCCCACCATGTCCCGCCAGCCCATGGCGGTGGACAGCCTGTTGCGCACGTCGCCGTGGTGGGCGACGTACGCCTGGGGGTCCACGCGCACCGGCCGCTGCGGGGTGATCGGGACCTCGAAGACGCCGCCGTGGGCCATCACCGCGACCGAGCCGTGGCCCTTCAGCGTCGTGGTGAACAGCCCCTGCCCGCTGACCTGCCCGCGCACCATGCCCATGACGCCGCCCTGGGAGCCCAGGAACACCGTGCCCTGCTCCAGGGTGCCCTCGAAGGCGAGGAGGCGGTCCGCCTCGACGTACAGGGTGTCGCCGGCGAGGTCGATCACCTGGACGTGGTGGCCGCCGTGCCCGAAGAGGACCGTGCCGCTGCCCTCCACGGTCATCAGCGGGGTGTCCTCGTTCGCCACCCGGCGGCCGATCATCGACATGACGCCGCCCTGGCCGCCCCGCAGATTGGGGGTGAAGGACACCTCGCCCCGGTACGCGAGCATGGCACCGCGCTGACTGAACAGCCGCTGCCCGGGCGCCACGGTGGCCTGCACCATCTTGTGGTTGATCTCCTGGAAGGCCATCGTCAGACATCCCCCGCGATCGTGTTCCGCTCGCTCGGCTGCACGTACACCAGTCCGTCGCCCTCGAAGCGGATCTGGAACGCCTCGCCGCCGCCCTCCCCGAGCAGGGTGCGGAAGGTCACACCCGACTGGAAGGACTGCCGCAGGTTCCCCTGGTGCGCCACGTACGCCCCCGGGTCGACGGTCAGCGGGTACTGCGCGCTGACCCGCAGCGCCACCGCCGGGCCGTCCGACATGATCGCCACCTGCCCGTGCCCCTCGACGGTCGTGGTGAACAGCCCGTTGCCCTGCGAGGCGCCGCGCGTCCCCGTGAAGCTGGTGCCGGTGCGCAGTCCGGCGTCCGCGGCCAGGAAGTTGCTCGACTCGACGTACAGGGTGTCGCCCTGGAGGGCCACGAGGTTGATCTCCGAGGCCCGGTCCGCGAACCAGCAGGTGCCCTGCCCCCTCACCTCCATCACCGTCATCTGCTCGCCGGTGATCCGCCGGGTCACCATCCCGCGGATGCCCTCACCGCCGCCGCTCAGTTTCTTGAAGGCCATCTCACCGTCGTACGCGACCATCGAGCCGTTCTTCGCCTTCACGGCGTCTCCGGTCATGTCGACGGCGAGTACCTTGCTTCCTTGAAGTCGGAACATCGCCACAAATGTGAAGGTAGCCCGACTGGCGGGTCCGCCGACAGGGATCGACCCCCTCGCCCGGGCGCGTCGGGGGGTTTGCCACAATGGGCGTGCGCTTGTGCGTGCGTTCACAAACCGCCGCGGCCGGCGGTGCGCCCGAGTACCGTTTCCTCTCCCACCGAAGGTGACCCGTGGACCTCAAGACCGCCTCCGCCCTCCGCCGCCTCCGCCTGGTCTCGGGCCCCGAGGCGATCTCCTTCCTGCTCCTGCTCGTCTGCTCGGTGCTGAAGCGGACCACCGACTTCAACGCGGTGCCCGTGATGGGCGCGGTCCACGGCTTCCTCTTCGTCCTCTACGTGCTCTTCTGGGCGGACGCCTGGAACCGCGCCAAGTGGCCGCTGAAGACCGCCGCCCTGTACTTCGTCCTCTCCGTCCTGCCCACCGGCGGCTTCTTCGCGGAGCGCATGCTCAAGCGTGAGGCCGAGAGCGCGGTCATCGCCTCCCGCGCCCGCCAGGAAGGGATCGTCGGCGCATGATCGTCGCCTTCTCCGTGACGCCGCTCGGCGTCGGCGAGGACGTCGGGGAGTACGTCGCCGACGCCGTCCGGGTGGTCCGCGAGTAGCGGGGCCAATGGCCACGCCTCGCGGAGATTGATCGGGGCGTGGCTTCCGGCACGACGGGCTGTCTTGCTTGCCGTCGCTCAGCAGGCCGGGCGCTTATGTCAGCGACAGGCAGTGCCGCACCGGTAGCACTTGCACGGGGGGCCAGGCGGACGGACGGCGACGGAGCAAGACCGCCCGAGCTGTGTCCGGCTTGCTACGGGCCGAACGTGCGCCCGCTGTGCCGAGGGATCCGCATGGTCATCAACGGGTGCAGCGGACGGACGTTCCAGTCTGGGTTGTCATGCGCTTGCGGCGCGTGATCTTCGGTCGAGGGGTCACCGCCCATCCCGTCAACCATAGGTCACCTCGCGTCACGCTCCTTGCGGCTGATCTCGCGCACGGGAACGGCCCGCCACCAGAGCGGAGTCCCGGCAACGGGCTGTGAGTGGAACTCCGGCGGGACTACGGGGTGTCGCACGTGGAGAGTCCGTCCAGCTCCCCCTGCGGCGCCTTCTCTGGCGTCGGCCCCCAGGCCACGGTCAGGCGGTCGGTTAGTTGCTTCGGGTGGAGTGTCACCCGCAGTCCCATGCCCGCCAAGAGGCGGGACCGGGCCGGTACGTCGTACATCTCCCACGCCTGCGCCATGGTCCGCCCGGTGGGCACCTGGGCTTCGCGGGCGTCGGGGTCATGCGCCGCCCTCAGACGGGCGTACGTGTCTTCGAGGTCCTGGGCCAAGTTCTCCAGTGTCCCCAACATCAGCGGGCCGGCGGTGGCCATGCGTGCGGCCAGACGCTCCGCTTGTTTCTGCGCTTCGAGTAGTTCGGCGGACAAGTCGTTGCCGCCCTCCAGCCGAATGACGGTCTCTGCACAGGAGCCGAAGGTCGTCAGGAACTCCGCCTCCACGCGGCCATCCAGCGTCTCCGCGTAGATGGTGACGTGGCCCGCCTTGCAGCGGTACAGAGGGATGCCCTTGTCCGACGTGCCGCCGTGCAGCTTCCCGGCGCATCGGTGGCAGGACGCCATGCCGGAACACATGGGCGTAGCGCGGCGCGGGGCACGCTCCTGGCCCGTGGCCAGAGCCAGCATGCGCTCCCGGACTTCGAGTAGCTCGGCAGCGGACAGGATCGGTTCGGCGAACTTCACGGGCGTGATGCCGTCCGCCGCGCAAACCAGTTCGCCCTTGTGCGCGCGCTGGCCCCGCAGCGTGGGCGACTTCAGGAGCCGTCGCCACTGGGGCTCCGACAGATCCGTCATGCGGGCCGTGGCTGCCACTGTGGAGCCGTTGACGAGAGACCCGACGGCTTTGCGGATCTTCGCGGTCTGGTCGTCGTCGATAGCGAGGTAGGCGGCGCCATCTCGACGCTCGACGCGGTAGCCATATGGGGGGCGGCCTGAGGTCCAGCGGCCCTGACCTCGGCGTGTGGCGTGCCCGTCGGTGATGCGGGACGCGATCGCGTTGCGCTCCCACTCGGCGAGCGCCGCCAGGACCGTGGCCACCATGCGCCCGGTCGCAGTCGTCGTGTCGATCGCGTTGTCCGTGGTGGCAATCGATGCGCCGTGCGCTTCGGCCCAGGCGACCAGCCGCAGGAACTCAGACACGGACCTGGCGAAGCGGTCCAGCTTCCACGCCACGACCACGGTGGGGCGAGCGGCCATCAGGGCGGCCATGCCCTTACGTGCTTCCAGCGGCTTCGCACCGGACACGCCAGCGTCGATGTACTCAACGGCGTCCGCCAGGTTGTACCCGTGGGCGAGTAACCAGCGGTGAGCGAAGGACCTCTGGGTTTCAAGGCTGACGCTGTCGTCGGACTCGCGTGAGAGCCGGAGGTAGACGGCGATGACCGCCCGTTGTTCCGTCATGTGCTCCAAGCTATCTATCTTTGGTTGAATGAGACGAGGTTATGGACCTTCCGGCGGGCCGTCGCGGCCGTCGAAGCGCGGGCGCCGCGCGTGTCTCTGGTCCTCAAGGCGGACATCCGCCCCGGTGTGACGGACGGCCTCACGTCGAAGGTGGACACGGTGGAGCGGCACCTCGCCGGGTAGCCGTCCGCCGCGGGCGGTGGTATCGAAGGGCGAGACGGGGCTGACCGGCATATGACCGGCCGGTAAGGTCTGATGCCGTGTCCAAGCCCCTCGGTCTCTCCTTCGACCCCATCGCCCGTGCCGACGAACTCTGGAAGCAGCGCTGGGGCGGCGTGCCCTCGATGTCCGCGATCACCTCGATCATGCGGGCCCACCAGATCCTGCTGGCCGAGGTCGACGCCGTGGTCAAGCCGTACGGGCTGACCTTCGCGCGCTACGAGGCGCTGGTGCTGCTCACCTTCTCCCAGTCGGGCGAACTGCCGATGTCCAAGATCGGTGAGCGCCTGATGGTGCACCCCACGTCCGTGACGAACACCGTCGACCGGCTGGTGAGATCCGGCCTGGTGGACAAGCGGCCCAACCCCAACGACGGCCGGGGCACCCTGGCCTCCATCACCGACCGGGGCCGCGAGGTGGTCGAGTCCGCCACCCGCGACCTCATGGCGATGGACTTCGGCCTGGGCGCGTACGACGCCGAGGAGTGCGGCGAGATCTTCGCGATGCTCCGCCCGCTGCGGGTAGCCGCCGGGGACTTCGCCGAGGACTGAGGCGAGGGTCCGGGACAAGGCCCGGGCGAGTCGCCGGGGCCGCCCGAAGATCGCGCGAAACGGGCGGTTACGCTCGGAGCATGAAAAAGAGCGTGCTGACCCGCTACCGGGTCATGGCGTACGTCACCGGTGTGCTGTTGATCGCGCTGTGCCTTGGCATGATCGCCAAGTACGCCCTGAAGATGGACGGCGCCGCGGACTTCACGCAGGTCGTCAGCATCGCCCACGGCTGGCTGTACGTCGTCTACCTCATCTTCGCCTTCGACCTGGGGTCCAAGGCGAAGTGGCCGGTGAAGAAGCAGCTCTGGGTGCTGCTCGCCGGGACCGTTCCGACGGCCGCCTTCTTCGTGGAGCGACGGATCAGCCGGGAGCTGGACGCCAAGGTCGCCGGGGCCGAGCCGGTGGCCGCCAAGGCCTGAGCCCACCGCCGTGCGGACACCCGTGCGGCGGTCTCCCATCGACATTTACTTGGACGTCCTAGTAAATTGAGGGTATGGACGCTCACGCCATAGAAGAAGGCCGCCTTCGGTGGCAGGCCCGGTACGACGCGGCGCGCAAGCGCGACGCGGACTTCACCACGCTCTCCGGCGACCCGGTGGAGCCGGTCTACGGGCCCCGGCCCGGGGACGAGTACGAGGGGTTCGAGCGGATCGGCTGGCCGGGGGAGTACCCCTTCACCCGGGGCCTGCACGCGACCGGCTACCGGGGGCGTACGTGGACCATCCGGCAGTTCGCCGGGTTCGGCAACGCCGAGCAGACCAACGAGCGCTACAAGATGATCCTCCGCAACGGCGGAGGCGGGCTCTCGGTCGCCTTCGACATGCCGACGCTGATGGGCCGCGACTCCGACGACCCGCGCTCGCTCGGCGAGGTCGGGCACTGCGGGGTGGCCATCGACTCGGCCGCCGACATGGAGGTCCTCTTCAAGGACATCCCGCTCGGCGACGTGACGACCTCCATGACGATCAGCGGGCCAGCCGTGCCCGCGTTCTGCATGTACCTGGTCGCCGCCGAACGGCAGGGCGTGGACGCGTCCGTCCTCAACGGCACGCTCCAGACCGACATCTTCAAGGAGTACATCGCCCAGAAGGAGTGGCTCTTCCAGCCCGAGCCGCACCTGCGCCTCATCGGTGACCTGATGGAGCACTGCGCGGCCGGCATCCCCGCCTACAAGCCGCTCTCCGTCTCCGGTTACCACATCCGCGAGGCCGGGGCGACGGCCGCGCAGGAGCTGGCGTACACCCTGGCGGACGGCTTCGGGTACGTGGAGCTGGGGCTGTCACGCGGCCTGGACGTCGACGTCTTCGCCCCCGGCCTCTCCTTCTTCTTCGACGCGCACCTCGACTTCTTCGAGGAGATCGCCAAGTTCCGCGCGGCCCGGCGCATCTGGGCCCGCTGGATGCGGGACGTGTACGGCGCGAAGACCGACAAGGCGCAGTGGCTGCGCTTCCACACCCAGACCGCCGGTGTCTCGCTGACCGCCCAGCAGCCGTACAACAACGTGGTGCGTACGGCCGTGGAGGCGCTCGCGGCGGTGCTCGGCGGCACCAACTCGCTGCACACCAACGCGCTCGACGAGACCCTCGCGCTGCCCAGTGAGCAGGCCGCCGAGATCGCGCTGCGCACGCAGCAGGTGCTGATGGAGGAGACCGGCGTCGCCAACGTCGCCGACCCGCTGGGCGGTTCCTGGTTCATCGAGCAGCTGACGGACCGGATCGAGGCCGACGCCGAGAAGATCTTCGAGCAGATCAAGGAGCGGGGGCTCCGGGCGCACCCGGACGGGCAGCACCCCATCGGGCCGATCACCTCCGGCATCCTGCGGGGCATCGAGGACGGGTGGTTCACCGGCGAGATCGCCGAGTCCGCCTTCCGGTACCAGCAGGCGCTGGAGAAGGACGAGAAGAAGGTCGTCGGCGTCAACGTCCACACCGGTTCCGTCACGGGTGACCTGGAGATCCTGCGGGTCAGCCACGAGGTGGAGCGGGAGCAGGTGCGGGTGCTCGGTGAGCGCAAGGCCCGCCGGGACGACGCGGCGGTGCGCAGCGCCCTGGAGGCGATGCTGGGCGCCGCCCGGTCCGGAGCCAACATGATCGGGCCGATGCTGGACGCGGTGCGCGCGGAGGCGACGCTCGGGGAGATCTGCGGCGTGCTGCGGGACGAGTGGGGGGTGTACACGGAGCCGGCGGGGTTCTAGGCGCCCGGCGCCGGTGCGGGCGTTGCCAGGGGGCTCCGCCCCTTGGACCGCCGGCCTGTGCCCACCCGCCAACCCGCCGGCCCCCGGGCTCGGTCGGGTGGGCGGTCAGGCGGTCGGGGGTTCGGCCTGGCGGGAGGCCAGACCCCACAGCAGGACCTGTGTGAAGCCCCGTACCCAGTCGCCGTCCGCCGGTTCCGCGCTGACCAGGGTGCGGTGCACCACCGCGCCCGCGACCACGTCGAAGATGAGGTCGGCGGTGCGGGCGGCCTCGGCCGGGTCGGTCTCGGCGGGCAGCTCACCGCGGATCTGGGCGCGCGCCCTGCCCTCCAGGACCAGGCGCTTCTGGCGTTCCACGATCGACGTGCGGATGCGCTCGCGCAGCGCGTCGTCCCGGGTCGACTCGGCGACCACCGCCATCAGGCCGCTCTTGGCCTCCGGACGGGCCAGGATCGCCGCGAACTGGAGCACCACGCCTTCGATGTCGGCCGCCAGGGAGCCGCGGTCCGGCAGCCGGAGCTCGTCGAACAGCTCCGCCACCGCGTCGACCACCAGCTCGTTCTTGCCCGCCCAGCGGCGATAGAGCGTCGTCTTGGCAACCCCGGCCCGGCCCGCGACGTCTCCGAGGGTGAGCCTGGACCAGCCCAGGTCGACCAGGGCCTCCCGCGTCGCGGCCAGGATCGCGGTGTCCGCCGCGGCACTGCGCGGGCGCCCGGCACGGCCGGCGTGGGTGCTGCTCTGCATTCCCCGACCATAGATGCCCGGCCACAATTGGCGGGTTCCGTGCGGCCGTGAGGGAGATCACCGGGGCGGGGTGTTCCGGCGGCCCCTTCCGGTATTACGCTACGACTCGTAGCGAAAGCACGGGTACGCCCGTGCCCCAGCGACGACCACGGGCGTGGGGTGGGGACCCGGCGCCGAGCAGCAAACATGCCGAACAGCACACATCCGGGCGGGCTTTCGACCCGGTTTTCACACGCGCGCGCAGGACGGGGGAGGATAGACCCATGCAGCCACGGAACATGTCCATGAGCGGGGTCGTCGACCTCGCCGCGGTGAAGGCGGCCCAGGAGGCCAAGACGAAGGCGGAGCAGGCCCGCGCCGAGGCCGCCCGGCAGGGCGGGACGGGGGCCGTCTCGCCGGCCGACCTCGTCATCGACGTCGACGAGGCCGGTTTCGAGAGCGAGGTCCTGCAGCGGTCCACCGAGGTCCCGGTCGTCATCGACTTCTGGGCCGAGTGGTGCGAGCCCTGCAAGCAGCTCAGCCCGGTCCTCGAACGGCTCGCCGTCGAGTACGGCGGGCGTTTCCTCCTCGCCAAGATCGATGTCGACGCCAACCAGATGCTGATGCAGCAGTTCGGCGTCCAGGGCATCCCGGCCGTGTTCGCGGTGGTGGCCGGGCAGGCGCTGCCGCTCTTCCAGGGTGCCGCGGGCGAGGCGCAGATCCGCCAGACCCTGGACCAGTTGGTGCAGGTCGCCGAGGAGCGCTTCGGGCTGACCGGTCTCGTCGTCGACCCCGAGGCCCAGCCGGGCGCCGAGCGGCCCGCCGCCGAGGAGCGTCCCGCGGGACCGCACGACGCGGCACTCGAGGCCGCCGTGCAGGCGCTGGACGCGGGCGACCTGGGCGGTGCCGTCCAGTCGTACAAGAACGTGCTGGCCGAGGACCCGGGCAACACCGAGGCCAAACTGGGTCTCGCGCAGGCCGAGTTGCTCCAGCGCGTGCAGAACGCCGACCCGCAGAAGGTCCGCCAGGAGGCTGCCGACAAGCCGGGCGACGCGCAGGCGCAGATCGCCGCCGCCGACCTGGACCTGGTGGGCGGTCACGTGGAGGACGCCTTCGTTCGTCTCATCGACACGGTGCGCGTCACGGCCGGCGACGACCGCAACGCCGTACGCGTGCGGCTGCTGGAGCTGTTCGAGGTGGTAGGCGCCGACGATCCGCGGGTCACCGCGGCCCGCAGGGCACTGGCTCGCGCCCTCTTCTAGAGGTGTCCACCGGAGTGTTGCCGGTGTGAAGGAGCTGTCGACGAGGCGTCAATGCGGCCGCGCTTTGCCAAAACTTGGCAATCGCGGCCGCTGTTACTGCCAGTAAGTCAGCGGCGTCGATCTGTCGGACTCTGTCCATCGATCAATAGTTTTGTTCCGCCCCTGTGGCACACCCAGCGTCGCCGTCCGGGCCCGGTGCGTCGCCCCGTGGTTATCCGGCCGTTACTAGTGAGTAACGAACCCCCTTGTGTCGGCGGCGAGAATGCACCACGATCGGCGACGCTCGGTCCATTCCCGTACCCCGAAAGCCAGTCGGGTCGCGGGGGTTCCTGGGTCCCCACCGAGCAGGGCCGGCGGCAGTGGAGCCGGCCCTTGGGCAGGGGGGTCTTCGCTCACCCGGCGAAGCCTGTCCAGCAGGGTTGTGCGTGATGCGTGTCAGGCGCGACCAGTGGTTGTCGCTCGGGGGTGATCGCCGGTGACTCGGGCGCGTGGTACGCGCCGCCGGGTTCGGGCGCTCTCCTTCCCGAGGACGTAGCACTTCTCCCATCCCTGCCAGACCGAGCCGCAGAACCGGCGGCCGGCCGAGGCCAGGAGATGTACGTCCGAGAAGGAGGAAATATGGAGTCCCAGGTGCGTGGCGGGACCAGATGGAAGCGGTTCGCTGTGGTGATGGTGCCCAGCGTTGCCGCCACGGCTGCGATAGGCGTCGCGCTCGCGCAGGGCGCTCTCGCCGCGTCGTTCAGCGTTTCCGGCCAGTCGTTCAAGGTGACGGCGGACCGGCTCGACGGCACGGGCTTCTCCCAGTACGGGGCGATCGACTCGGGTTACACGCTGAAGGGCGAGAAGACGGCTCACCCCGTCGCGGTCTCGGCGTTCAAGTCCGCGTCGATCAAGAACATGTGCCAGTCCGTGGTCACCCCGGACATCCCGTTGATCGGTTCCGTCAGCCTCATGCTGAAGGCCGGCGGCGGTGACAAGGCGGTCGAGGCCAAGAACCTCTACATCGACGTCGAGGAACTCGAGGCCGACGCGACGTTCCGCGGCATCGACATCGGTGTGGCGGCCAAGGACGCCAGCAAGGGTCCCGGCATCGCGAAGGGCGACACCGCGAACCCGAACGGATTCGCGCAGCAGGCCGACTCGGCCACGCTGACCGGTGTGAAGCAGACGGCGTGGGCGACCACCGCCGGAACCTTCAAGCTCAGCGGTCTGAAGATGTCGCTGTCCAAGGGTGTCAAGGAGTGCTACTAAGCACCCCTTGACGGGCGGGGGAGCCTGTGGCGCCCCCGCCCGTCCACTCTCCGGCCGCGCCCTCGTGCGCGGACCACATCTCCACCACAGCAAAGCCGTACCAGGGAGCTGTTTTCCATGAGCGCCGAGACTCCTGCCGCAGCCGGCCAGTTCACCCGCCGGAGGCTGCAGTTCCGTGCCTGGCGAGGCGGGCGGCCGTTCTGGGCCGGCCTGTTCATCGCGCTCGGCGGACTCCCCATCGCCTACTTCCCGTACGCCAACCTCCAGATCGGTCACCTGACCCTCGCGATGGCCACCACCGCGGGCTCCGGGTCACTGATCATCGGTGTGCTGCTGGTCGTCCTGGGCGTCAGCCTGTGGTTCCAGAAGCATGTCCGTGTCTTCGCGGGCGTGGCGGCGATCCTGCTCGCGCTGGTCTCCATCCCCGTGTCCAACCTCGGCGGCTTCCTCATCGGCTTCCTGCTCGCACTGGTCGGCGGAGCGATGGCCGTCTCGTGGGTGCCGGGCGAACCGCCGCAGGACGAGCCGCCGGTGGAGGGCAGGGGAAGGGGTGACGCGCCCGAGGGCGCGGTCCCCGGCACCGAGCTCCCCGGCATCCCGGCGCCCGGCGGCACCGCGTCCGACGCCACGGTGCCGAGGCCGCGCGAAGGGACGGAGGGCGGGGGTCCCACCCAGACCTTCGAGGCACTGGGGGCGCACGATCTGTCAGGAACGAGCCCGGCCAACGGGGCGAACGGGAGGCACAGTGCCGGCTGACGAGGTGACCCGCGGGACTGACGTGGAGTCGTCCCGTGCGAGAACCGGGCCGCGCCACGCGGCACCCAAGAAGCCGTTGTTCACCAGGTTCCACATGCCGGCCGGCAAGGCGATAGCCATCGCGGCGATGCCCACGGCCGTGCTCATGGGGATGGGGTTCACGCCGACGCTCGCCCTCGCCGACGGCAACGACGCGGCGCCGGCCTCCAACAGCCTGACGGCCGACGAGTACAAGGACTGCGTGGCGGCCCTGGAGGACGCCGAGAGGGACACGTCCGCGTCGCCCACCCCGTCGCCCTCGGCGACGGACGGGAAGACCGACGAGAAGGGCGGCACGGAGGACGAGGGCGACGCGAAGGAGCCCGACGCCTCGGACTCGGGTGCGGACAAGGGCGAGTCCTCTTCGTCGGATTCAGGTTCCGACGACAAGGACGGCCAGGGCGACGAGGTCGGCAAGGACGACACGTCCCAGCCCGCCCCGAGCCCCTCCGCGTCGCAGAGCGGGGAGTCGGCCGGCGGTGACGCCCCGGCGCCCGCACCCTCCGAGTCGGAGGGCAAGGGCGGGCTGCTGGACGGCATCGGCGACGCCATCGAGGGCATCTTCACCGGCGGCAAGAAGGCCGAGGAGACCCCGAGCCCCGAGGCGACCCCCTCCGAGAGCCCGTCCGCGTCCGAGAAGGCCGCCGACGACGCCTCCGAGACCGTGAAGGAGACGACCGACAAGGTCACCGACACGGCGAAGGACACCGTCGAGGGCGCGACCGACGCGGCGTCGAAGGCGGCCGAGGACACCGGCAAGTCGGTGGACGAGGCGGCCGAGAAGGCGAAGGAGGAGGCCGAGAAGGCCAAGGAGGCCGCGGAGAAGGCGAAGGAGGAGGCCACCGCCTCACCCACGCCCAGCGCCTCCGAGAGCGCCGGTGTGGACGCCGACGACTGCCCCGTCGCCACCGACGACGAGGGCGGCGTCGACAACAAGGTGCCGCTGCCCGACGACCCGTGGTACCTCAACGCCAGCTCGCTGCTGCTGAAGGGCGCCTCCTACAAGGGCGTCGTCGAGGTGAAGACGGCCAACGGCACCACCAAGAAGGTGCTGAAGTACGTCATATCCAACGGCACCGACATCGGCGACCTGCACCAGACGGTCAAGGACAAGCAGGCCGGCAAGACGCACCACGTCCAGGCGGCCGAGGGCTCGACGTCCACGATCCGCGACGGCGAGACGGTGATGTACACCGAGAGCATCTCGGGCAACCTGCTCGGGCTGATCCCGATCACCTTCGACCCGGAGAACCCGCCGCCGCTGGACATCCCGCTGATCTACTTCACCAAGGTGACGGTCGTCCAGGCCGGTCAGTTCGGCGGCACGCTCCACGTCCCGGGCCTGCACCAGTTCGTGACCGACTGAGCGCGCCCACGAGCCCGTTCGGGAGCCGCGGAACCGCAGAGGGCGCCCCCTGTTCGCAGGGGGCGCCCTCAGCGCCGTACGGAGGCCGTGCGCGCTGTCTCAGCCGCGCCGCGTCTCGCCCAGGTGCAGGACGCGGACCATGTTGGTGGTGCCGGGGACGCCGGGGGGCGAACCGGCGGTGATCACGACGATGTCGCCGTCGCTGAACAGGCCGAGCCGGGCCGTCTCCTGGTCCACCAGGTCGACCATCTCGTCGGTGCTGTTCACGAACGGCACCACGTGCGGCTCCACGCCCCAGCTGAGCGCCAGCTGGTTGCGGGTCGACTCGTCGGTGGTGAAGGCGAGCACCGGCTGGGCCGCGCGGTAGCGGGACAGGCGGCGGGCGGTGTCGCCGGACTGGGTGAAGGCCACCAGGCCCTTGCCGCCCAGGAAGTCGGCGATCTCGGCGGCCGCCCGGGCCACCGAACCGCCCTGGGTGCGCGGCTTCTTGCCCGGCACCAGCGGCTGGAGGCCCTTGGAGAGCAGCTCCTGCTCGGCGGCGGTGACGATCTTCGACATCGTCTTGACCGTCTCGATGGGGTACGCGCCCACCGACGACTCCGCGGACAGCATGACCGCGTCGGCGCCGTCCAGGATCGCGTTGGCCACGTCGGAGGCCTCGGCGCGGGTCGGCCGGGAGTTGGTGATCATCGACTCCATCATCTGGGTCGCCACGATCACCGGCTTGGCGTTGCGCCGGCACAGCTCGATCAGGCGCTTCTGCACCATGGGGACCTTCTCGAGCGGGTACTCGACGGCCAGGTCGCCACGGGCGACCATGACGGCGTCGAAGGCCGCGACGACGCCCTCCATGTTCTCCACCGCCTGCGGCTTCTCCACCTTGGCGATGACGGGGACGCGGCGGCCCTCCTCGTCCATCACGCGGTGCACGTCGTCGACGTCCTTGGCGTCCCGGACGAAGGAGAGGGCGACCAGGTCGCAGCCCATGCGGAGGGCGAACCGGAGGTCCTCCACGTCCTTCTCGCTCAGCGCGGGCACGTTGACCGCGGCGCCGGGCAGGTTGATGCCCTTGTGGTCGGAGATGACGCCGCCCTCGATGACGATCGTCTTCACCCGCGGGCCCACGACCTCGGTGACCTTCAGCTCGACGTTGCCGTCGTTGATGAGCACCTGGTCGCCCTTGGTGACGTCGCCGGGCAGGCCCTTGTACGTCGTGCCGCAGATCGTCCTGTCGCCCGGCACGTCCTCGGTGGTGATGGTGAACTCGTCACCGCGCACCAGCTCGACGGGGCCCTCCGCGAAGGTCTCCAGGCGGATCTTCGGGCCCTGGAGGTCGGCGAGGACACCGATGGCCCTCCCGGTCTCCTTGGCGGCGGCCCGCAGGCGGTCGTACCGCCCCTGGTGCTCGGCGTGAGTGCCGTGGCTGAAGTTGAAGCGGGCCACGTTCATGCCGGCTTCGATCAGCGTGACGAGCTGCTCGTGGGAGTCGACCGCGGGGCCGAGAGTACAGACGATTTTCGAACGGCGCATGGGTGCCATCCTATCGGTTTGTTTCGGCGCGGAATATTCCGTCTGGCGGAAAATACAAAAGGGCGGGATGCCGCTCAGGTGAGATTCTCGGAACCCGCCGAACCACCTGAACCAATTACCAGCGCGTAGGTCTGCGTCGCGATCTCCATTTCCTCGTCGGTCGGTACGACGGCCACCGCCACCCGCGCGTCCGCGGGCGAGATCAGCCGCGCCCCGTCGCCGCGTACGGCGTTCAGGGCGCCGTCGACCGCCAGGCCCAGCCCCTCCAGGCCCGCCACGGCGGCCTCCCGCACCGGCGCCGCGTTCTCGCCGACCCCGGCCGTGAAGGCCACCGCGTCCACCCGTCCGAGAACGGCGTAATAGGCGCCGATGTACTTCTTCAGCCGGTGAATGTAGATGTCGAAGGCCAGCCGGGCCCGCTCGTCGCCGGCGTCGACGCGGCGGCGGATCTCCCGCATGTCGTTGTCACCGCACAGCCCGATCAGACCGCTCCTCTTGTTGAGGAGAGTGTCGATCTCGTCGGCGGACATTTCGCCTACGCGCATCAAATGGAAGATGACGGCCGGGTCCATGTCTCCCGAGCGCGTACCCATCACCAGCCCCTCCAAAGGCGTCAGCCCCATGGAGGTGTCCACGCACCGCCCGCCCCGCACCGCGGAGGCCGACGCCCCGTTGCCCAGGTGCAGCACGATCACGTTCACGTCCTCGGGCGCCCGGCCGAGCAGCCGCGCGGTCTCCCGGGACACGTACGCGTGCGAGGTGCCGTGGAAGCCGTAGCGGCGGATGCGGTGCGCGTCGGCGGTCTCCACGTCGATCGCGTAGCGGGCCGCGGACTCCGGCATCGTGGTGTGGAAGGCGGTGTCGAAGACGGCGACCTGGGGCAGGTCGGGGCGGAGCGCCTGCGCGGTGCGGATGCCGGTGAGGTTGGCCGGGTTGTGCAGCGGGGCGACCGGGATCAGCCGCTCGATCTCGGCGAGCACGGCGTCGTCGATCACCGTCGGCTCGGTGAAGTGCCTGCCGCCGTGCACCACGCGGTGCCCGATCGCGGCCAGCTCCGCCGAGTCCAGGCCGAGGCCGTCCTTGGCCAGCTCGGCCGCCACGGCCTTCAGCGCGGACTCGTGGTCGGGGACGGAGCCGCTCCACTCACGGCTCTCGCCGCCGGCCGGCGTGTGCTTGAGACGTGAGGTCTCCTCGCCGATCCGCTCGACGAGGCCCACGGCCAGCCGGTCGCTGCCGCGCATGTCCAGCAGCTGGTACTTGACCGACGAGGAGCCGGAGTTGAGGACGAGGACACGCGTGGGACTCACTGGTCGGAAGCCTTCTCGGTGGGGGACTGCTGGGCCTGGATCGCCGTGATGGCGACGGTGTTGACGATGTCCTGCACGAGCGCGCCCCGGGACAGGTCGTTGACCGGCTTGCGCAGACCCTGGAGCACCGGGCCCACCGCGATGGCGCCGGCCGAGCGCTGCACGGCCTTGTAGGTGTTGTTGCCGGTGTTCAGGTCGGGGAAGATCAGCACGCTGGCCTGCCCGGCGACCTCCGAGTCCGGCAGCTTGGTCGCGGCCACCGAGGGCTCCACCGCGGCGTCGTACTGGATCGGCCCCTCGATCCTGAGGTCCGGACGGCGGGCGCGGACCAGTTCCGTCGCCGCGCGCACCTTGTCGACGTCGGCGCCGGACCCGGAGGTGCCCGTCGAGTAGGACAGCATCGCGATGCGCGGGTCCACCCCGAACCGGGCCGCCGTGGCCGCCGACTGGATCGCGATGTCGGCGAGCTGCTCCGCGTTCGGATCCGGGTTGACCGCGCAGTCGCCGTAGGCCAGGACCTTGTCGGCCAGGCACATGAAGAAGACGGACGAGACGATGGAGGCGTCCGGCTTGGTCTTGATGATCTCGAAGGCGGGCCGGATGGTCGCGGCCGTGGAGTGCACCGACCCCGACACCATGCCGTCCGCGTACCCTTCCTGCACCATCAGCGTGCCGAAGTAGTTCACGTCCGACACCACGTCGTACGCCAGCTCCACGGTCACGCCCTTGTGGGCGCGCAGCTCGGCGTACTTCTCGGCGAAGGAGTCCCGCAGCTCGGAGACGGCGGGGTCGGTCAGCTCGGCGCCCTCCAGGTCGATGCCCAGGTCGGCGGCCTTCTTGCGGATCTGCTCGACCGGGCCGAGCAGGGTCAGCTCGCACACGCCCCGGCGCAGCAGCACCTCCGCCGCGTGCAGCACCCGCTCCTCGGTGCCCTCCGGGAGGACGACCCGGCGCAGGTCGGAGCGGGCCTGCTCCAGCAGCTTGTGCTCGAACATCATCGGCGTGACCCGGTCGCTGCTCGGGGCAGAGACCCGGCTGCTCAGCTCGGCGGTGTCGACGTACCGCTCGAACAGGCCGAGGGCGGTCTCCGCCTTGCGCGGGGTGGCCGCGTTGAGCTTGCCCTCCAGGGAGAACAGCTGTTCGGCGGTGGGGAAGCTGTTGCCGGTCACCGAGAGCACCGGCGTGCCGGGGGCGAGGCGGGCGGCGAGGGTGAGGATGCCGTCGCCGGGCACCTCGTTCAGGGTCAGCAGCAGGCCGGCTATCGGCGGGGTGCCCGCGCTGTGCGCGGCGAGGGAGCCGATCACCAGGTCGGCGCGGTCGCCCGGCGTGATGACCAGGCAGCCCGGGGTCAGCGCGGCCAGCAGGTTGGGCAGCATGGCCCCGCCGAAGACGAAGTCCAGCGCGTCGCGGGCGAGCCCGGAGTCGTCGCCGAGGACCACCTGGGCGCCGAGGGCGTGCGCGATCTGGGAGACGGTGGGCGCGGACAGGGCGGGCTCGTCCGGCACCACCCAGCACGGCACCGGCAGCCGGTTCGCCAGCCGCTCGGCGATCTCGTCCCGGTCCTCCCGGGCCACCCGGTTGGTCACCATGGCCAGGACGTCGCAGCCCAGGGTGTCGTAGGCGCGGAAGGCGTTGACGGTCTCGGCGAGCACGGACTCCGCGGTCTGCTTGCGGCCGCCCACGACCGGGACGACGGAGGCGCCGAACTCGTTGGCGAGCCGGGCGTTCATCGACAGCTCGTCCGGGAACTGGGTGTCGGCGAAGTCGGTGCCGAGGACGAGGACGACGTCGTAGTCCCGGGCGACCAGGTGGAAGCGGTCGACCAGCGCGGAGACCAGCTCGTCGGTGCCCTGCTCGGCCTGGAGGGCGGACGCCTCCTGGTAGTCCATGCCGTAGACCGTCGCGGAGTCCTGGGAGAGCCGGTAGCGGGAGCGCAGCAGCTCGAAGAGGCGGTCCGGCCCGTCGTGCACCAGGGGGCGGAAGACGCCGACCCGGTCGACCTGCCGGGTCAGGAGTTCCATGACCCCCAGCTCGACGACCTGGCGGCCGTCCCCGCGGTCGATACCGGTCACGTACACGCTGCGCGTCACGCGTGCTCTCCGTTTCGTCTGGTGTCGGTCTGGCGGCGGCTGACCCGTGCACAAAAATCGCCCACCGGGGTGAGCGGAACCCTCTTGACAATACCTCTCACAGTAGCTAAGGCGCCCGTCAGTGCCCCTCGCTCCCCGGGCCGTGGAACAATTGCATCGGCTCACCGGTGTCCACAGCGAGCAGGAGACACAGCACGATGCGTATCGGAGTTCTCACCGCAGGCGGCGACTGCCCCGGCCTGAACGCAGTGATCCGGTCGGTCGTGCACCGAGCGGTCGACAACTACGGCGACGAGGTCATCGGCTTCGAGGACGGCTACGCGGGCCTGCTGGACGGCCGTTACCGCACCCTCGACCTGAACGCGGTCAGCGGCATCCTGGCCCGCGGCGGCACCATCCTCGGCTCCTCCCGGCTGGAGCGCGACCGGCTCCGCGAGGCCTGCGAGAACGCCTCGGACATGATCCAGAACTTCGGCATCGACGCGCTGATCCCGATCGGCGGCGAGGGCACGCTGACCGCCGCCCGGATGCTCTCCGACGCCGGCCTGCCGGTGGTCGGCGTGCCGAAGACGATCGACAACGACATCTCCTCCACCGACCGCACCTTCGGCTTCGACACCGCCGTCGGGGTGGCCACCGAGGCCATGGACCGCCTCAAGACCACCGCCGAGTCCCACCAGCGCGTGATGGTCGTCGAGGTCATGGGCCGGCACGCGGGCTGGATCGCCCTGGAGTCCGGCATGGCCGCCGGCGCCCACGGCATCTGCCTGCCCGAGCGCCCCTTCGACCCCGCCGACCTGGTCAAGATGGTCGAGGAGCGGTTCTCCCGCGGCAAGAAGTTCGCCGTCGTCTGCGTCGCCGAGGGCGCCCATCCCGCCGAGGGCTCCATGGACTACGGCAAGGGCGCGATCGACAAGTTCGGCCACGAGCGGTTCCAGGGCATCGGCACCGCGCTGGCGTACGAGCTGGAGCGCCGGCTCGGCAAGGAGGCCAAGCCCGTCATCCTCGGCCACGTCCAGCGCGGCGGCGTGCCGACCGCCTACGACAGGGTGCTCGCCACCCGCTTCGGCTGGCACGCGGTGGAGGCGGCGCACCGCGGCGAGTTCGGCCACATGACCGCGCTGCGCGGCACGGACGTCGTGATGGTGCCGCTCGCGGAGGCCGTCACCGAGCTGAAGACGGTGCCGAAGGACCGGATGGACGAGGCGGAGTCGGTCTTCTAGCCGCCGGCCCGGACCGCCGCCCGGCCGCCGGCCGGCGTTCACGGGTGCCTCTCGACCGCCGACCAGAAGTGCTCCACTATGCGGTCCAGGAAGTCGCGCCCCCCGGCGCCGGCGTCACCGCTGCCCCCGCCCCAGCTGAGGGTGGAGGCCATGTGCCCCTGGTAGTCCTGGTGCAGCACCTGGAGGACGTTCTCCAGGACGCGCCGGTCCAGCGGGGCCAGCTTGGCGACCGGGCGCACATATCCCTGCCAGCGGGTGCTCACGGCGCTGGTCAGCAGGTCGGCCAGCTTCTCCTCGCGGCCCGTGACGGTGACGAAGTCCGGCAGCGACAGCCCGAGCACGTCGGCCAGCTGGGCCGACTGGCGGTCGGTGCCGCGCCAGTCGTCGGTCTCCTCCATCCGCAGGTAGGCCGCGAGCGCGAGTCCCACGGTCCGCGCCACGTCCTCCGGCGCGAGGCCGCGGGCGACCCGGTGCTCGCGCAGGGTCTGCGGCCGGCCGATCAGCTCGCCGGGGGAGCACCACAGCACCCCGGCGAGGGCGGTCAGCTCCGGGTTCCCGGGGGAGACCGTCCCCCGCTCCCAGGCGACGACGAGGTCCGGGGTGACGTACGGCAGTCCGTACGAGACCCGTATGTTGTGGGCGACGTGCTCGGGGCCCATGTTGAGGGCGGCACGCAGCCGGCGGGCGGCGAGGGCGTTGAACGGGGGGCCCGACTGGTTCGGGCCGGATGAGGGTCGGCGCACGCGCCACACCGTAGGGGTCCGGGGCCGGGCTGACTACGGGCTGTTCAGCCAGCGATACGGATTGTGCGAACCTACGGGCGCGCAGGGACCCCCGTGCGCCCCTCGCGCCGCCCTCACTCCGCCGCGCTCACCCCTTGACCGCCCCGCCCAGCGCGAACCCGCCGCCCAGCCGCCGGGAGATCAGCACGTACAGCAGCACGACCGGCGTCGAGTAGACGATCGAGAACGCCGCCAGCTGCCCGTACGCCACCATGCCCCGGTTGCCGAAGAAGTCGTTGATGCTGACCGAGGCGGGCATCTGGTCCGGGGAGAGCAGCAGCATGAAGGGGACGAAGAAGTTCCCCCACATCATCACGAACGAGAACACCGTCACCACCGCCACCCCCGGTCCCATCAGCGGCAGCACGATCCGCAGCAGCGACTGGAACGAGGACGCCCCGTCCGTCCACGCCGCCTCCTCCAGCTCCTTGGGCACGCCGTCCATGAAGTTCTTCATCAGCCAGATGGCGAAGGGCAGCTGGGAGGCGGCGAAGAAGAAGACCGTCCCCTGCATGGTGTCGATCATGTTCACCCGCACGAAGAGCGCGTAGACCGGCACCATGATCGCCGTGATCGGCAGGCTGGTCGCGAACAGGATCGTCAGCAGGAAGGGCCGGTTGAGCCGGGACCGGAAACGGGAGAGCGGATACGCCGCGAGCGCCGCGCAGACCACCGTCAGCAGGGTCGCTCCGCCGCACAGGACCAGGCTGTTGAGCAGCGGGGTGAAGGTGATCTCCGGGGTGAGGATCGCGTCGAAGTTGTCCAGGGTCAGCCCGTCGGGGACCTTCACCCGCAGGCCCGCGTCCGGGTCCAGGGCGGACAGCACAACCCAGGCCAGCGGCAGGACGAAGGCCGCCGCCACCGCCAGCAGACCGGCGTCGGCGGCCAGTCTGCGCCGTGTGCGGCGCCTGGCGGGCGGGCGCGTCGTGAGGGCCATCGGGATCAGACCTCCGTCCGGAGCAGGCGCAGGTACACGACCGAGAACAGCGAGCCGATCAGCAACAGCAGCAGCGCCACCGCCGTGCCGTAGCCGATCAGGCTGTTCTGGAAGGCCTGTTCGTACATGAACAGCGGCAGCGTCTGGCTCTTGCCGCTGGGACCGCCCCGGGTCATCACCCAGATCAGCCCGAAGACCGACAGCGTCTGGAGGGTGTTCAGCATGAGGTTGGTGGCGATGGAGCGCCGGATCATCGGCAGCGTCACGTGCCACATGCGGCGCCAGCCGCCCGCGCCGTCCACCTCGGCGGCCTCGGTGACCTCCTTGGGGATCTCGTTCAGGGCGGCCGAGTAGACCAGCATCGAGAACGCGGTGCCCCGCCACACGTTGGCGAAGGACACCGCCAGGATCGGCAGCGTGAACAGCCAGTTCTGGGAGGGCAGATGGAGCCAGTCCAGCACGGCGTTGAGGGTGCCCTCGCGGCGGAAGAAGGCGTAGAGCAGGAAGCCGGCCACCACCTCCGGCAGCACCCAGGCGGTGACAACGATGCCACCGGTGAGCGTGCGGACCGGCTTCGAGGCCCGCTGCATCAGCGTGGCCAGCGCGAGCCCCAGGGTGTTCTGCCCGATCAGCGAGGACAGCACCGTGAACACCAGGGTCAGCCACACCGCGTTGCGGAACGCCTCGTCCTGGAACGCCCGCTGGAAGTTCTCGAAGCCGACGAAGGACTCCTCGGCCTGACCGGTGAGCTGGAGGTCGGTGAAGGCGATGACCACGCAGTAGGCGATCGGGCCGGCGAGGAAGAGCAGCAGCAGGACGACGGCGGGGGAGACGGGCAGGGCGCGCAGCAGGGAGCGGCGGGCGGTGCCGGCCCGCCCGCCCCCGGCCTGCCCCGGGGCGGGGGCGGGGGGGGCCCGGCGGGGCCTTGCGACCTCCCGGCCCCCCTTCGCGGGGGGGGCGGGCGGGCCCGGCGGAGCCTTGGCGACCTCCGGACCCGCTTGCGGCGGCGTGGCCGCGGTCACCTGCTCACCACCTGGTTGTCGGTGGCCTCCTTGAGCGCCTCGTCGTACCCGCGCGCCGCCTCCTCGACCGACAGGTCGCCGGTCGTCACGCCCTCCATCGCCTCCTGGATGGCCACCGACACCTTCGGGTACGCCGGATAGGCGGGCCGGTAGTGGGTGCTCTCGACCAGGTCGGTGAAGAACTTGATGCCGGGCTGGGCGTCGACGTACGCGGGATCCTTCGCGACGTCCTCGCGGACCGCGATGCCGGAGTTGGCGACGTACCACTTCTGAGCGTTGGCCTTGGTCTGCATCGTCTTCACGAAGTCGAAGGCCAGGTCCGGGTTGGCCGCCTTGGCCGGGATCGACCAGGCCCAGCCGCCGGACATGCTCACCTTGCCGGGCGCCTGGCCGTTCTGCGTCGGCATGGCCGCCAGGCCCAGCTCCTTCGACCACTCGGGCCACTCGTGCCCGCTGCCCTCCAGCCAGTCCTGCGGCAGCCAGGAGCCGTCCAGGGCGATGCCGAGCTTGCCCTGCGGCAGCAGCTCACCGCGGACGGCGGTGCCGAAGTTGGGGTCGAGCGCGTCGGAGACCTCCGGGCCGAGCTTCTCCTTGTACACGCTCTCGACGAAGGCGAGGGAGTCCTCGAACCCCTTCCCCGCCGTGATCCACTTCTTGCCGTCCTTGTCGTACAGGGGGTCCGTGCTCCCGTCGTTCGTGCCGTACAGCAGCATCTCGAAGCCCTGCATGGTGGCCGCCTCACCGGCCGGCTTGCCGGTGTACACGTTGATCGGGGTGACGCCGGGGACCTTCTCCTTGATGGCGCGGGCGGCGTCGAGGACCTCGGCCCACGTCTTCGGCTGCCAGTCGGCGGGCAGCCCGGCCTTGGCGAAGACGTCCTTGCTGAACCACAGCCCGCGGGTGTCGGTACCGTCCGGGACGCCGTACGTCTTGCCGTCCTCGCCCGCGGTCGCCGACTTGGCCGTGTCGATGAACTGGTCCCAGTCCTTCCACTTCTCCAGGTACGGGTCGAGAGGTTTCAAGTACCCGCTGGTGATGTCGGAGTTGATGAGGAAGGTGTCCTCGTAGACGAGGTCCGGCGCGGTCTTGGGGGAGCGGAGCATCTGCTGGAGCTTGGTGTAGTACTCCGAGTCCGGGGCCTTGATGGGGACGAGTTCGACCTTCTTCCCCGGGTTGGCCTTCTCGAACTGCTTCTTGATGTCGGCGAGATACGTGTCCATCACCTTGATGGAGTTGTCCGTCGACTGTTTGAAGGAGACCTTCACCGTGTCCGGATCACTGCCGGAGCCGCTTCCGCAGGCGGCGAGCGCCGTGGAGGTGAGCGCGGTGAGGGTGAACAGGGCGGTGAACCGGAAGCTGGGACGCACGGGCACGACCTCCTACGGGCACGACACTGTGGCCGGGACGGCTGCTCGGCGAACGTAAGAGGAGTGGTCTAGTCAGGTCAATGCTCCTGCGAGTGGGGATTCGGGGGAGCCGGGTGCGCGGCGGCGCGGGCGCGGGACGCGGCGGCTTCGGCGGGGGCGTTGGCGCGGGTGAAGGCGTTGGCGGACTGGAGCCAGGTGGTGCGGGCCTGGACAAGGTGACGGGCGGTGTCGTGCGCGACGGCCAGGTTGTAAAGGGTCTGCCCCGTGCCGTACCAGTCCTCGAAGTCTGCGAAGGCATCAAGAGACTTGTTGTACGCCTCGATCGCTTCCTCGACCCTTCGTGCTCTGAACAGGGCGTTGCCGAGGTTGTTCCACGCCGTGGCTTCACGATGGTGGTCTCCCACTGCCCGATATATGGTCTGTGCCTGGGTGTGGGCGTGGATTGCACCCTTTACCTGGCCTGTTTCCTGCAGGGCACATCCGAGGTTGTTCCACGCCACGGCCTCGCGGTGGCTGTCCCCCACGGCTCGATACAGTCTGCGAGCCCGAGTGTGTGCCTTGATCGCCTTCTTCGCCCGGCCCGCCACCAGCAGGGCGTTGCCGAGGTTGCCCCACGCGATGGCCTCACCGTGACGGTGTCCACTGGTCTGATACAGGTCGCGGGCCTGGGTGTGGGCGTCAATGGCCTTCTCCGCGCGGCCAGCATTCCGCAGGGCGTTGCCGAGGTTGTTCCACGCCATGGCCTCGGCCAGCCGGTCTCCGGTCAGGTGGGCGGACTTCCGGGCAGCCTCCGCGACCGTGAGTAGGTCGTCGAAATGCCGTCGCCAGGCCAGATACTCGGCCAGACAAAAGGCCAGCCGCATTGCCGTGTCCGCGAACCGCTCCTCCCGCCCCCACCC
>NZ_QHJH01000091.1 GCF_003947455.1 Streptomyces sp. WAC 04229
GTCGGTGCCCCGAAGCCTCCCGGCGGTGGGTCCTGCGGTGCTCCGAAGCCACCCGGCTGCGGCGGCTGGTTGGGCGGCTGGCTCATCAGCGCGTTCCCCCTTATGACTCACTGATTTTTAGCCACGGCCCGGGGTACGCGCTGCCCCCGCGGCCGTCTCAGGCGATCGTCCGGACTGTCGCGGACAGTCCTCCGAGACACTCCTCGGACGGCCTTTCTATCACCCGCGGCCGACAGCCCACCGGGCCGCGTCCGCCCCTGTTCCCAAGGGAGAACCGGCCCGTGATGCCACTGTTACGCGCCTTCACGCCCTCTTCACGCCACCCGCGCCCCCCACGCGCAGGGCTCCGGAGGCCAAGGGCTAGGCGTCCTCGGCCAGTTCAAGCCAGCGCGTCTCCAGCTCCTCGCGCTGCCCGGCCAGTCCGCGCAGCTCGGCGTCGAGTTCGGCCACCTTCGCGAAGTCCGTGGCGTTCTCGGCGATCCGGGCGTGCAGCTTGGACTCCTTCTCGGAGACCTTGTCGAGCTGCCGCTCGATCTTCTGCAGCTCCTTCTTGGCGGCGCGCGCGTCGGCGGCGCTCTTCTCGGGCACGTCGGCGGCCGGCTTCCGCACCGGGGCGGGAACGGCCGCCGCGGCCGCCTCCTCCATGCGCTGCCTGCGCTCCAGGTATTCGTCGATGCCGCGCGGCAGCATCCGGAGCGCGCCGTCGCCGAGCAGGGCGAAGACCCGGTCGGTGGTCCGCTCGACGAAGAACCGGTCGTGGGAGATGACGATCATCGAGCCGGGCCAGCCGTCGAGCACGTCCTCCAGCTGGGTCAGGGTCTCGATGTCGAGGTCGTTGGTGGGCTCGTCGAGGAAGAGGACGTTGGGCTCGTCCATGAGGAGGCGGAGCAGCTGGAGCCGCCGCCGCTCACCGCCGGAGAGGTCGCCGACCGGCGTCCACTGCTTCTCTTTGCCGAAGCCGAAGGTCTCGCACAGCTGCCCGGCGGTCATCTCGCGGCCCTTGCCGAGGTCGACGCGCTCGCGGACGCGCTGCACGGCCTCCAGCACCCGCCAGGTGGGGTCGAGTTCGGCGACCTCCTGGGAGAGGTAGGCCAGCTTGACCGTCCGGCCGACGCGGACCCGTCCGCTCACCGGCTGCTCCTCGCCGTCGCTGCGGGCGGCGTCCCTGAGGGTGCGCAGCAGGGAGGTCTTGCCGGCGCCGTTGACACCGACCAGGCCGATGCGGTCGCCGGGGCCGAGCTGCCAGGTGACGTGCTTGAGCAGCACCTTGGGACCGGCCTGGACGGTCACGTCCTCCAGGTCGAACACGGTCTTGCCGAGCCGGGACGAGGCGAACTTCATCAGCTCGCTGCTGTCCCGGGGCGGCGGCACGTCGGCGATCAGCTCGTTGGCGGCCTCGACGCGGAAGCGGGGCTTGGAGGTACGGGCGGGGGCCCCGCGCCGGAGCCAGGCCAGCTCCTTGCGGACCAGGTTCTGCCGCTTGGTCTCCTCGGTGGCGGCGATGCGCTCGCGCTCGGCGCGGGCGAAGACGTAGTCGGAGTAGCCGCCCTCGTACTCGAAGACGTCGCCGCGCTGCACGTCCCACATGCGGGTGCAGACCTGGTCGAGGAACCACCGGTCGTGCGTCACGCAGACGAGCGCGGACCGGCGCTCGCGCAGATGCCGGGCGAGCCAGGCGATGCCCTCGACGTCGAGGTGGTTGGTGGGCTCGTCGAGGACGACGAGGTCCTGCTCCTCGATGAGCAGCTTGGCGAGCGCGATCCGGCGCCGCTCGCCACCGGAGAGCGGCCCGATGACGGTGTCGAGCCCCTGCGGGAAGCCCGGCATGTCCAGCCCGCCGAACAGCCCGGTCAGCACGTCCCTGATCTTGGCGTTGCCGGCCCACTCGTGGTCGGCCAGGTCGCCGATGACCTCGTGCCGGACGGTGGCCTCGGGGTCCAGGGAGTCGTGCTGGGTGAGCACGCCGAGCCGCAGGCCGCCGGAGTGGGTGACGCGGCCGGTGTCGGGCTCCTCCAGCCTGGCCAGCATCCGGATCATGGTCGTCTTGCCGTCGCCGTTGCGGCCGACGACGCCGATGCGGTCCCCCTCGGAGACGCCGAGGGACACGCCGTCGAGGAGTGCACGGGTGCCGTACACCTTGCTGACGTTCTCGACATTGACCAGATTGACGGCCATTTCTCTCCTGCCTGGGGGATCGATCAGCCTTCCAGCGTAGGCCCTCCGGGGGGTGGGGTGACGCGGGCGGGGGTGGTCACTCTTTGTGGTGACCTCTGTCGGACTGCCCGGCTACCGTAGAAGGCAGGCAGCAGGATCCCGTCCATGGGAGGAACCATGACCGCCGAGTCAGTAGAGCACCGCCGCCAGCAGTGGCCGGTGCCCCCCGTGGACGGCTACACCGTGGACGACCTGTTCACCCTGCCGGATCTCCCGCCGCACACCCAGTTGATCGACGGGAGCCTTGTTTTCGTGAGTCCGCAGCGCCGTTTCCACGCGAACGTGATCGACCTGCTGGTCTGGGGACTGCGTGCCGGCTTGCCCGCCGAGTTCAAGGTCAGCCGGGAGATGACCACCATCCTCGATCAGCGCAATGGCCCGGAGCCCGACGTCAGCGTCATCCGTGCCGAGGCAGTCACCGGGCCGACGCAGACGAGCTATCGGGCCGAGGACGTCCTCCTCGCCGTCGAGGTCGTCTCGCCGGACTCCGAGTCCCGCGACCGAACGACCAAGCCGCAGAAGTACGCCGCTGCGGGCATCCCGAACTTCTGGCGAGTCGAGCAAGGCGGTACCAACGGCAGGCCGGTCGTCCACGTCTACGAACTCGACCCGATGACCGACGCGTATGTACACATGGGCATCCACCGGGACCGGATCAAGGTCGAGAAGCCTTATGTCATCGACATCGACCTGACCGCCATCGACGAACTCTGAGCCGGGTCGCTCACACCACCGTCGCCCCCGCCACCGCCCCCACCGCCGTACGCACGTCACGGCAGGTGCCCGACGCCCGCAGCACGCCGGCGATGTCGGACGCGGAGCCGGCGTCCGGGGCGAGGAAGGCCGTGGTCGGGCCCGAGCCCGAGACCATTGCCGCCAGAGCGCCCGCTGCCCGTCCCGCGGCGAGGGTGTCGGACAACTCGGGGAAGAGGGAGAGCGCGGCCGGCTGAAGGTCGTTCGAGACGGCCACGGCGAGCGCCGTGGAGTCGCCCTTCGCGAGGGCGTCCAGGACCGCCTGGTCGGCGACCGGTGCCGGGATGTCGCCCTCCGCCAGCCGGTCGAACTCGCGGAACACGGCGGGCGTCGACAGTCCCCGCCCGGCGAGCGCGAACACCCAGTGGAACTCGCCGCCGACCTCCAGGGCGGTCAGCCTCTCGCCGCGCCCGGTGCCCAGTGCCGCGCCGCCGACCAGACTGAAGGGCACGTCGCTGCCCAGCTCGGCGCAGATGGCGAGCAGTTCGTCGCGGGAGGCGCCGGTGCCCCACAGGGCGTCGCAGGCGAGCAGGGCTCCCGCGCCGTCCGCGCTGCCGCCCGCCATGCCGCCGGCGACGGGGATGTCCTTGGCGATGTGCAGGTGCACGTCGGGTGCGCGGCCGTACCGCTCGGCGAGGGCCAGCGCGGCGCGGGCGGCCAGGTTGGTGCGGTCCAGGGGCACCTCGCCGGCGTCGGGGCCCTCGCAGGTGACGCGGAGCCCGCCGGCGTCCGGGGCCGCGGTGACCTCGTCGTAGAGGGAGACGGCGAGGAAGACGTTGGCGAGGTCGTGGAAGCCGTCGGGGCGGGCGGCGCCGACCGCCAGCTGGACGTTGACCTTGGCGGGGACGCGGACCGTCACACTCACGTGCTCGTCACTCCTTGTGTTCGGCGATACGCGCGAACTCTTCCACGGTCAGCGCCTCTCCGCGCGCCTGAGGCGACACGCCCGCGGCGACGAGCGCGGCCTCGGCGGCCGCGGCGGACCCCGCCCATCCGGCGAGGGCGGCCCGCAGCGTCTTGCGGCGCTGGGCGAAGGCGGCGTCGACGACGGCGAAGACCTCGCGCCGGGAGGCGGTGGTCTTCAGCGGCTCGGTCCGCCGGACGAGTGAGACCAGCCCGCTGTCCACGTTCGGCGCGGGCCAGAAGACGCTGCGGCCGATGGCGCCGGCCCGGCGGACCTCGGCGTACCAGTTGGCCTTCACGGACGGCACTCCGTACACCTTGTTGCCGGGCCCGGCGGCGAGGCGGTCGGCGACCTCGGCCTGGACCATGACGAGGGTGCGCTCGATGGTCGGGAAGGTCTCGAGCATGTGGAGGAGGACGGGCACGGCCACGTTGTACGGCAGGTTGGCGACCAGTGCGGTCGGGGCGGGGCCCGGCAGCTCGGTCACGTGCATGGCGTCGGAGTGGACGAGCGCGAACCGGTCGGCGCGCTCCGGCATGCGGGCGGCGACGGTGGCGGGCAGGGCGCCGGCGAGTACGTCGTCGATCTCGACGGCGGTGACCCGGTCGGCGGCCTCCAGCAGGGCCAGGGTGAGCGAGCCGAGACCCGGTCCCACCTCGACCACCACGTCGTCGGGGCGGACCTCGGCGGTGCGGACGATACGGCGGACGGTGTTGGCGTCGATGACGAAGTTCTGGCCGCGCTGCTTGGTGGGGCGCACGCCGAGGGCGGCCGCGAGTTCGCGGACGTCGGCGGGGCCCAGAAGGGCGTCGGGGGTGGGGCTGCTCACCCCGCAAGGGTATCCGGGGGCGGCGGCGGCTTTGCCGGGGTCGTGCGGCGGGCCCGTCAGCCCCGCAGCCGGGCCCCGCAGTGCGGCCAGGAACCGGCGCCCGCGCGGACGTACAGCTGCTTCGCGCGGTACGTCTGCTCCGCGGCGGTCGCGTCCTGCGGGCGGCCCTCGCCGCCGAGGCTCTGCCAGGTGTGGGTGTCGAACTGGTAGAGGCCCCCGTAGGTGCCCGAGGGGTCGACGGCGTCCGGGCGGCCGCCCGACTCGCAGGCGGCGAGCCCCTGCCAGTTGAGGTGGTCGGCGCCCCGCACGGACGTGGGGCGGGGGCGGGTGCCGACCAGGATGATCTGCGCGCGGGGTTCGCGCACCAGCTCGGTGCGGAGCCTGCGCGGCTTCTGCCGGACGCCGTTGACGGTGCGCAGAGCGTAGGTGGTGCGGCGCAGTCCGGGCTGTCCGGCCTGCTGGACGACCTCCGTGCCCCGGTACAGCGAGGAGTCCTCCGTCCGGCGGACGTCGAAGGGGACCGGGTCCTCGCGGACCTCCTGCGAGCCGGTGATCCGCAGCACGGTGACGGTCTGGCCGTCGCGGGGGAAGCCGGTCGCGGGGACGGAGGTGGTGTCCTCGCCGCGCAGGGTCACCCCGGCCGCCTCGACCGCCTCCCGCACGGTCGCGGCGTTGGTGCGGACGGTGCGGGCCCGGCCGTCCGCCATGACGGTCACCACCCGCTCGGTCCGCACCGTCAGGGCGAGGCCCTCGCGGCCGATGCGCCGGGAGCCCTCGGTGGACAGGTGGGCGCCCTCCGTCCGGACGCCGAGCTGCCGCAGCGCGCCGTGCACCGTCTCCGCGGTCGTCCACACCTGGCGGCGGTGGCCGTCGAGAGTGAGCAGGACGGGCCGCCCGTGGCGGACGGCGATGTCCTCGCCGCTGGTCAGCGGAGTGCCGGGGGCCGGCACGATCACGTCGTGGGCGCCGACCTCGACGCCCTCCTGCGCGAGCAGCTCGGTCACGTCGTCGGCGAAGGTGTGCAGCGTGCGGGGCGTCCCGTCGACGGTCAGCTCGACCGCCTTGTCCTTGGCGACGAAGGCGGTGGTGCCGCCCGCGAGGAAGGCCACGACCAGCGCGCGGGGCAGCAGGCGGCGCAGGGCGCCGTCCGCGCGTCCGGCCTCCCGCGCCCGGCGCCGCCGCTCGGCCCGCCCGTCGCCCGGTGTGCGGGCGGACGGCAGGACGGCGCCGTACGGCAGGGTCGGCGCGCTGTGCACGTCGTACGGTGCGAGGTACTCGTGTCCCTCAAAGACCTCGGTGGTCTCGAACTGCGTTCTGCTCACGCCGACACGCTCCAGGGGTCCGGATCGGGCCCCCAGAACCTAGCGGAGTGCTCGTCACTCTCCAAAGTGACCCGACTACGCAGCGTGGCGCCGCCTGCCGCCGGTCAGTAGCCGAAGGCGCGGGCCGTGTTCGCGGCCAGGGCGGTCGCCAGGGTGTCCTCGTCGACGCCCCGCACCGCGGCCATCGCCCGCACCGTGACCGGCACCAGGTAGGGGGCGTTGGGGCGGCCCCGGTAGGGCATCGGGGTCAGGAACGGCGCGTCGGTCTCCACCAGGACCAGTTCCAGGGGGGCGACCGCGAGGGCGTCGCGCAGGTTCTGGGCGTTCTTGAAGGTGACGTTGCCGGCGAAGGACATGTAGTACCCGGCGCGGGCGCAGATCCCGGCCATCTCGGCGTCGCCGGAGTAGCAGTGGAAGACGGTGCGCTCGGGGGCACCCTCCTCCTCGAGGACGCGCAGGACGTCGGCGTGGGCGTCGCGGTCGTGGATGACCAGGGCCTTGCCGTGCCGCTTGGCGATCTCGATGTGGGCGCGGAAGGACCGCTCCTGCGCCTCCTTGCCCTCGGGCCCGGTGCGGAAGTAGTCCAGGCCGGTCTCGCCGACGCCCTTGACCTGCGCCAGCGCGGCCAGCCGGTCGATCTCCGCGAGCGCGTCGTCGAGCGCCGCGTCCCCGCCGGGCCGCCGCGCCCCCTGCCGCGACCAGCCGTCGGGGTCGCCGTGGACGATGCGCGGTGCCTCGTTGGGGTGCAGGGCGACGGTGGCGTGCACGGCGTCGTGGGCCGCCGCGGTCTCGGCCGCCCAGCGGGAGCCGGCGAGGTCGCAGCCGACCTGGACGACGGTGGTGACGCCGACGGACGCGGCCTTGGCGAGTGCCTCCGCCACCGTGCCGGACTGCATGTCGAGGTGGGTGTGCGAGTCGGCGACCGGCACCCGGAGGGGCTCGGGGAGCGGGGGCGCGTCGTTCTTGTCGGAGCGTCCCGAGGCGTTCGAAGGCATGCCCCGATCCTACGAAAGCCCCGGCCCGCTCCCCGAGGCCGTCAGCTCGCCCGGCGGTGGAGGTGGAGGGCGTGCAGCAGGTCGCCCAGGTGCCAGTGCCGGCGTTCGGCGGAGAGCCCCGCCGCTCCGGGTCCGGGCGTCTCGGGCACCGGCGGCACCTCCAAGGGGCCGGCGGCCGGCACCCGGTGCGGGCCGTGGTCGGTGCCGCGGACCGAGGCGACCCGCCCCGGCCGCATGATCCGTACGACGTGGCTGTCGCAGTTGGCGCAGGCCGGCCGGGTCAGCGGGGAGGGCACGACGCGGCCGTCCGAGACGTAGCGCACGTACTCGTGGCCGTCGGCGTCCTTGCGGTGCTCGATCTCGAAGGACTGCTCCCAGCCGTGCCCGCAGCGCATGCAGGCGAAGGAGTACGACTCGTGGACGACGGAGGTGGCCCCGGAGGGTATTCCGGTCCGTGCCGCGCTCTCACTCGTGCTCATCCCGGCTCCTTCGGTTCGTTCGCCGTTCCTTCCTCCAGTGGACTCCTCCACCAGCCGGAAAGCACCAGGCAGTGCCGAGTGTTTGAGCCGATTTGGGGTGTCCTTGGCGGAAGGGCCCGGGAGGTCAGGAACGGGTCAAGCGCGGCCGGATCACGCCCCCGCGTTCTTCGCCGCCACCACCGCGTCGAACACCTCCCGCTTGGGCACGCCCACCTGGGCGGCCACCGCGGCGATCGCCTCCTTGCGGCGCTCCCCCGCCTCCTCGCGCACCCGCACCAGGCGCACCAGTTCCGCGGCGTCCAGCTCCTCGGGCCCCCGGTCCGGGGCGCCCTCGACGACGACGGTGATCTCACCGCGCACACCCTCGGCGGCCCACGCGGCCAGCTCGCCAAGACCGCCGCGCCTGACCTCCTCGTAGGTCTTGGTCAGCTCCCGGCAGACGGCTGCCCGGCGGTCGGCGCCGAAGGCCTCGGCCATGGCGGCGAGGGTGTCGTCAAGGCGGTGCGGCGCCTCGAAGTAGACGAGGGTGCGGCGCTCCTCGGCGACCTCGCGCAGCCGGGTCAGCCGCTCGCCCGCCTTGCGGGGCAGGAAGCCCTCGAAGCAGAACCGGTCGACCGGCAGCCCGGACAGTGCGAGCGCGGTCAGCACCGCGGACGGGCCGGGTACGGCGGTGACCCGGACGTCCCGCTCGACGGCGGCGGCGACCAGCCGGTACCCGGGGTCGGACACCGACGGCATCCCCGCGTCGGTCACCAGCAGCACGCGCGCGCCGCCCGCCAGCTCCTCGACCAGCTCGGGGGTGCGGGCGGACTCGTTGCCCTCGAAGTACGACACGACGCGCCCGCGCGGGGTGACGCCGAGCGCCTGGGTGAGCCGGCGCAGCCGCCGGGTGTCCTCGGCGGCGACCACGTCGGCGCCGGCCAGTTCCTCGGCGAGCCGCGGCGGGGCGTCCCGGACGTCGCCGATGGGGGTGCCCGCCAGTACAAGGGTTCCAGTCACGCCCCCATCCTCCCAGGGGCGGACGGGCTTCCTTCCGCGGGACGCATCGGGCGGGTGGGGGCCATGCGCGGGACGTGCACAGCACGGTTCCCTACGATGGCGCGGTGACCAGTACCGCGTCCTCCACGGACACCCGGCAGGACCAGGCACCGCACGGCGAGCGGCCCGCCTGGCAGCAGCGGCTGCGCCGCTTCGGCTACCCGGCGGGGCCCGCGGCCGGCGACGTAGGCGACCGGCTGGTGCCGCCGTACACCGGCCCGGGTCCGCGCCTGTGGGCGTTCCTCGGCCTGTCGAAGCCGCTCACCGGGCGGATCCTGCGCTGGTCGGCGTGGGGCGGGCCGCTGCTGGTGGCGCTCTTCGCGGGCGTGCTGCGGTTCTGGAACCTGGGCAGCCCGAAGGCGGTGATATTCGACGAGACGTACTACGCCAAGGACGCGTGGGCGCTGATCCACCGCGGCTTCGAGGTCAACTGGGACAAGAACGCCAACGACCTGATCCTGAACTCGGGCGGCGACGTCCCGATCCCGGCGGACGCGGCGTACGTCGTGCATCCGCCGGTCGGCAAGTACATCATCGGCCTGGGCGAGGTGCTGTTCGGTTTCGACCCGTTCGGCTGGCGGTTCATGACGGCGCTGCTCGGCACGGTGTCGGTGCTGCTGCTGTGCCGGATCGGACGGCGGCTGTTCCGCTCGACCTTCCTCGGGTGCCTGGCGGGCGCGCTGATGGCGGTGGACGGGCTGCACTTCGTGATGAGCCGCACCGCGCTCCTCGACAGCGTGCTGATGTTCTTCGTGCTGGCGGCCTTCGGGTGCCTGGTCGTCGACCGCGACCGGGCCCGCGCGAAGCTCGCCGCCGCGCTGCCGGTGGACGGGGACGGGCTGGTCCGGCCGGACGCGGACATCGCCGAGACGTTCCGCTTCGGGTGGCGGCCGTGGCGGCTGGCGGCGGGGCTGATGCTGGGTCTGGCCGCGGCCACCAAGTGGAACGGCCTCTACATCATGGCGGCCTTCTGCGTGATGGCGGTGCTGTGGGACGTCGGCACCCGCCGGGTCGCGGGCGCCGAACGGCCGCACCTGGCGGTGCTGAGGCACGACCTGGGCTGGGCGTTCCTGTCCACGGTGCCGGTGGCGCTCGCGACGTACGTGCTGTCCTGGCTGGGCTGGATCCTCTCCCCCGCCGACGGCTCCGGCGGCTACTACCGCGACTGGGCGGCGAACGACGGCGCGCACAGCTCCTGGTCGTGGCTGCTGCCCGACTGGTGGCGCAGCCTGTGGCACTACGAGACCCAGGTGCTGGAGTTCCACACCAACCTGACCTCGCCGCACACCTACCAGTCGAACCCCTGGAGCTGGCTGGTCCTGGGCCGCCCGGTCTCCTACTTCTACGAGTCGCCGTCCCCCGGCGCGGACGGCTGTCCGGCCGACGCGGGCGAGAAGTGCGCCCGCGAGGTCCTGGCGCTGGGCACGCCGCTGCTGTGGTGGGTGGGCTGCTTCGCGCTGCTGTACGTCCTGTGGCGCTGGGCCTTCCGCCGCGACTGGCGCGCGGGCGCCATCGCCTGCGGCATCGCGGCCGGCTACCTGCCCTGGTTCCTGTACCAGGAGCGGACCATCTTCCTCTTCTACGCCGTCGTCTTCCTGCCCTTCCTGTGCCTGGCGGTGGCGATGCTGCTGGGGGCGGTCATCGGCCGCCCGGGCTGCGGCGACGCCCGCCGCGTCGCGGGCGCGACCGGGGCGGGCGTACTGGTCCTGCTGATCGCGTGGAACTTCATCTACTTCTGGCCCCTTTACACCGGCACCGCCATCCCGATGGAGGACTGGCGGTCGCGGATGTGGCTGGACACCTGGGTCTAGCCGGGCGTTCGGCAGGGCGGTCGGGGTGAGGGGCTCTGCCCCGGTCCCGACCGCCCTGCGCGTGGGTGTGGTGGTCCGTCAGTTGCAGAAGTTGAGGATGGGGAGGAGACCGTTACCGCACTGGAACTCCTCGCCGTCCCCGCCGCCGCCGTGGCCCGAGGCGGTGGCCGTGGCGGCGTGGGTGGCGGGCGTCACGGCCACGGCGGACGTGGCGGTCGCCACCCCCGCAGCGCAGGCGATGCCGACGGCGGCACTCACCACGAGTGCGCGGGCTCGGAGGGAAACTGCCTTCTTGTGCTGAGGTGTTGTGTTCATGAACTCACCATGCACAGCTTCGCGATCAGTCGCTCACCGAGGGCATCCGAGCGGGTGAGCCACCCCCGCACGGGGCCCGGCCGGCATGCGCTCGAGGGATGCGCCGGCCTCGGCCGACCGGGCTCCGGGGTGCGGGCGTTCCGTGCGGACGACCGGTCCGCGAGCGCGGCCCCGGGCAAGTCGTGCACGGGTGCGGCGAGTTCGTCGGGTGCCTGGACGACCCAGAACAACGACCGGATCCGAGCACGCCTCATCTCCATTCGGCCACCATCCGGAAACTTTCGTACCGCCGGTCACGCCCTGCACATAGAGTGCGACCCACAAGCGCTTCTGAACGCGTTCAAGTCGGCGCTCGGAAGATCGGACGGGGAGACGGGGAGGGGACTGCCCATGGGCAGGGGGGTGAAGGTCGCCGTCATAGGCGGCGTGTTCGCGGTGATGGTCGGCGGGGCCGGGTACGGCGCGTACAACGTTGTCTCGGCGCTCGACGGGGGCGGGGGGTCCGGCGCCGCCGGGGCGTCGGTCAAGAGCGGGCCGCCCAGTGGGGACGAGGTCGAGGAGACGGCCCAGAAGTTCTTCGCGGCGTGGGAGAAGGGCGACGCGGTGACGGCGGCGTCGCACACGAACAACGCCTCGGTCGCCACGACGCTGCTGACGGCCTACGGCGAGGAGGCGCACATCTCCGGCGTCGAGATCACGCCCTCCGCCGCGGCCGGCGCGTCCGTGCCGTTCACCGTCAAGGCGAAGGTGGCGTACGAGGGCACGACCAAGCCGCTGACGTACAAGAGCACCCTGAAGGTCGTGCGCGGCGAGACCAGCGGGCGGGCGCTGGTGGACTGGCAGCCGTCCGTCGTCCACCCCTCGTTGAAGGACGGGGACACCCTGGTCACCGAGGAGTCGGCGACCCCGCAGATCGAAGCCGTCGGGCGGGACGGCGAGGTGCTGACGAAGGAGAGGTACCCGTCGCTGGGACCGGTCCTGGCCACGCTCCGGGAGCGGTACGGTGCCGAGGCGGGCGGCACCCCGGGCGTCGAGCTGGTGGTCCGGCACACCGCGCAGGACGCCCCCGACTCCCCGTTGCTGACGCTCAGCAAGGGCGAGCCCGGCAAGCTGCGCACCACGCTCAGCGCGGGCGTGCAGGCGGCGGCCGAGAAGGCCGTGAAGCGGTACGGCGAGTCGTCCGTGGTCGCGGTCAGGCCCAGCACCGGCGAGGTGCTGGCCGTGGCCAACAACCGCGCGGACGGCTTCAACGCGGCCTTCCAGGGACGCGTCGCCCCCGGCTCCACGATGAAGATCATCACCGCTGCGATGCTCATCGACAACGGCGTGACCTCGATGAACGAACCCGCCCCCTGCCCCGACACGGCGACCTGGCAGAGCCAGACCTTCAAGAACCTGACCGGCATGGAGCCGAACGAGGGCGCCACGCTCGCCAACACCTTCATGCGGTCCTGCAACACGGGCTTCATCAAGCTCGTCGACGAGGACCCGCTCTCGGACTCCTCGCTGACCCAGGAGGCCCAGGAACGCTTCGGGCTGGGCCGGGACGACTGGCAGACCGGCATCGTCTCCTTCGACGGCAGGGTCCCCGCGTCCGACGGCCCGGACCGCGCGGCCAACGCCATCGGCCAGGGCGAGGTCCAGATGAACCCGCTGAACATGGCGTCGGTGACGGCGACCGCCATCACCGGCGAGTTCCGCCAGCCCTACCTGGTCTCCAGCGACCTGGACGACCGCGAGTTCGCCACCGCCAAGGGGCTGCCGCAGAGCACCGCGGCCCAGCTCAAGCAGATGATGCGGCTCACCGCCACCCAGGGCACCGGCCGGCCGGCGATGGCGGGCCTCGGCGGCGACATCGGCGCGAAGACCGGGTCGGCCGAGGTCGACGGGCAGACCACGTCCAACAGTTGGTTCACCGGCTTCCGCAACGACGTCGCGGCGGCGGCGATGACCGAGGAGGGCGGCCACGGCGGCGACGCGGCCGGCCCGATTGTCGCGGACGTGCTACGAGCGGGCGGCTGAGGGCAACGGCCACGGTGGATGCGCCTACTGTGGTCGGGTCGTTGGAAGCATGAGGCAGCGAGGGCACGGAGCGGCCCGGGATCCGGGCGCCGAAGAGGACGGGACGCAGTGAGCAGCAGAAGGGGCGCCGGCGAACGGCGCAGGACGGCACCCGCCGTGATCGGTGGGGTGGCCGCGGTGGTCGTGGCCGGTGCCGGGTTCGGCGCCTACGCGATGTTCGGCGGCGAGTCCGGCGCCGAGGACGACGCCAGGACGAAGTCCGCGCCGGCCGACGAGGTGAAGTCGGGCCCCCTGACTGCGGCCGAGATCACCTCGACGGCGCAGGGGTTCCTGACCGCGTGGCAGAAGGGCGACACGGCCGGCGCCGCCGCCGCGACCGACGACGCGGAGGCCGCGGAGGCCCTGCTCACCGGCTACGCCAAGGACGCCCGGATCAAGGACGTCACCCTCACCGCGGGCACCCCGGCCGGGGAGAAGGTCCCGTTCTCCGTGAAGGGCACGGTCGCCCACGGGAAGACGACCGCGCCACTGGCGTACGAGAGCGCGCTGACCGTCGTGCGCCGGGTGGGCGACGGCGAACCCCGCGTCGACTGGCACGCCGCCGTCGTCCACCCGGAGCTGAAGGACGGCGACAGACTGGTCACCGGCGAGGCCGGGGACCCGCCGGTGAAGGCGCTGGACCGGGACGGCGCCGAGATCACCGCCGCGAAGTACCCCTCGCTCGGCAGCGTCCTGGACGGTCTGCGCGAGAAGTACGGCGACAAGGCGGGCGGCACCCCCGGCATCGAACTGCGCGTGGTCCGCGGCAAGGAGTCGAAGGCGGCGAAGGCCGCCGACAAGACCCTGCTGGAGCTGAGCAAGGGCACCCCCGGCACCGTGAAGACCACCCTGGACCCCGCCCTCCAGGCGGCCGCCGAGAAGCAGGTGGACGGCAAGGAGCGCGCGTCGGTGGTCGCGCTGCGCGCCTCCACCGGCGAGGTCCTCGCGCTCGCCAACGGCAGCCACGGCTTCAACACCGCCTTCCAGGGCTCCCTCGCCCCGGGCTCCACGATGAAGGTCGTCACGGCCTCGATGCTCATCGAGAAGAACCTGGCGTCGATGGACAAGAAGCACCCGTGCCCGAAGTACTTCAGCTACGGCGGCTGGAAGTTCCAGAACGACGACAAGTTCGAGATCAAGGACGGCACGTTCAAGGCGAGCTTCGCCCGCTCCTGCAACACCGCCTTCATCAGCCAGGCCCCGAAGCTGAAGGACGACGACCTGACCCGCCAGGCCAAGGAGGTGTTCGGCCTGTCGATGAACAACTGGTCCGTCGGTGTGTCCACCTTCGACGGCTCGGTCCCGGTACAGAGCGACGCCCAGATGGGAGCCTCCCTGATCGGGCAGGGCGGGGTGCGGATGAACCCGCTGAACATGGCGTCGGTGTCGGCGACCGTGAAGTCGGGCGGCTTCCACCAGCCCTACCTGGTCGCCCCCTCGGTCGACGGACGGGCCCTCGCCACCGCCTCCCGCACCATGTCGGCGGGGACGCTGGCGCAGTTGCGCGAGCTGATGTCCTACACGGCGGCGTACGGCACCGCGGCGGAGGCGATGGCCGGGGTGAGCGGTGACGTCGGCGCGAAGACCGGCTCGGCGGAGGTCGACGGCCAGAAGCAGCCCAACGGCTGGTTCACCGCGTACCGGGGCGACGTGGCCGCGGCGGGCGTGGTCCAGCAGGGCGGCCACGGCGGCGATACCGCGGGTCCGCTGGTGGCGGCGCTGCTGAAGGCGAGCGGCTGACCGGCCGGCGTGGTCCGGGCACGCGGCCGGTGGCTCAGTGGGCCACCGGCTGTGCCGCGGCGGTGTAGGTGCGGCGCAGGAAGCGGATGAGCGGCTTGGTCTCGAACTGGACAACCGAGCAGCCCTGCGGGGAGTGGAACTCGACGACGGCCTGCACCCGGCCGCACGGCCACACCCGCACCTCGCCGGTCCCGGTGGGCGCGCGCAGGCCCTGTTCCAGCAGGTCACGGGGGAAGGTCCACTCCCGGACGCCGGGGGCGCGCCCCCGCGCGGGCAGCGCGACACTCACGGATCGCGGGTCGCGGTCGGGGTCGTAGCGCAGGACGACGGGTATCGCTCCGCCGTCGTCCTGGCCGGGGAGGTCCGCGTCCGTGAGGATGTGGGCTCGTGCGTACTGCTCGACTACGGACATCGGATGCCCCTTACGCTCTGCCACCTGTGCGAAAGCCGTGCGTCCACCCCCCTCCAATGTCCCATATTTCCCTATTTACGCCTTCCGGGCCGAATATCACATGTGAGGTCAGCCTTTACCTCGCTCTTGCGAACCGCTCGCAACTGGTCCCTATCATCGAACCGTGCATGTACCTGACGGATTCATCAACGCCCCGACCTCCGCCGTCACCGGAGTGGTCGCCGCCGGCGCCGTGGCGGTCAGCCTGCGCGGCGCGCGCCGGGAGCTGGACGAGCGGACGGCGCCGCTGGCCGGGCTGGTCGCGGCGTTCATCTTCGCGGTGCAGATGCTGAACTTCCCCGTCGCGGCGGGCACCAGCGGACATCTGCTGGGCGGCGCCCTCGCCGCGATCCTGGTGGGCCCCTACACGGGCGTCCTGTGTGTCTCCGTCGTCCTGCTCATGCAGGGCATCCTCTTCGCCGACGGCGGGCTGACCGCGCTCGGCGTGAACATCACGGACATGGCGATCGTCACCACGGTCGTCGCCTACGCCCTCTTCCGGGGCCTGGTGAAGGTCCTGCCGCGCACCCGCCGCTCGGTCACCGTCGCCTCCTTCGTCGCCGCCCTCGTCTCGGTGCCGGCCGCCGCCCTCGCCTTCACCCTCCTGTACTGGATCGGCGGCACCACCGACATCGCCATCGGCAAGGTCGCCACCGCGATGGTCGGCGTGCACGTGCTGATCGGCATCGGCGAGGCCGCGATCACCGCGCTGACCGTCGGCGCCGTCATCGCCGTACGCCCGGACCTGGTGTACGGGGCGCGCGGGCTCCAGCAGCGGCTCAAGCTGCGCGTGAACGGCGAACTGGTCGACGCCCCCGACGCGGAGCCGGCTCCCGCCCCCGCCGCCCGCTCGCACCGCAAGCTGTGGATCACCGGGCTGGTCACCTCCCTCGTCCTCGCCGGCTTCGTCAGCTTCTACGCCTCCGCCAACCCCGACGGGCTGGAGAAGGTCGCCGCCGACAAGGGCATCGACGAGAAGGCCGAGGAGCACGCCAACGCCGACTCCCCGCTCGCCGACTACGGCGTCGAGGACATCGCGAACGCCCGTGTCTCCGGCGGCCTCGCGGGTGTGATCGGCGTCGGTGTCACGGTCGTCGCGGGCAGCGCGGTGTTCTGGGCGGTGCGCAGGCGCCGCAGCGACGACGCCTCGCCGACGAACACGGACACCACCGTCTGACATGGGTGCCGGCCACGCCCATCGGCTCCACCGGCCCGGGGACTCCCCCGTGCACGGCCTGCCCCCGCACACCAAGCTCGCCGCCACGTTCGCCTTCGTGGTCGTCGTCGTGTCGACGCCCCGCGAGGCGATGTGGGCCTTCGGCCTCTACGCGCTGCTGCTCACCGCGGTGGCGTGCGCGGCCCGCGTCCCGGCGGGCTTCCTGCTCAAACGGCTGCTGATCGAGGTGCCGTTCGTCGCGTTCGCGGTGCTGATGCCGTTCGTGGCGGAGGGCGAACGCGTCGAGGTGCTCGGCATGTCGCTGAGCGTGAGCGGCCTCTGGGGCGCCTGGAACGTCCTGGCCAAGGGCACCCTGGGCGTCGCCGCCTCCGTACTGCTCGCCTCCACCACCGAGCTGCGCTCCCTGCTGCTCGGCCTCCAGCGGCTGCGGCTCCCCCCGCTGCTGGTGCAGATCGCGACCTTCATGATCCGGTACGGGGACGTGATCGCCGACGAGATGCGGCGGATGCGGATCGCCCGGGAGTCGCGCGGCTTCGAGGCGAGCGGCGTCCGGCACTGGGGCGTGCTCGCCAAGTCGGCGGGCGCGCTCTTCATCCGCTCCTACGAACGCGGCGAGCGCGTCCACCTGGCCATGGTCAGCCGCGGCTACGCCGGTTCCATGCCGGTCATCGACGAGGTGACCGCGTCCCGGGCGCAGTGGTCGTACGCGCTGGCCCTCCCGGGTGCGGCGCTCGTCGTCTGTCTGCTGGGATGGACCCTGTGACCGCTTCCCTGGACGTCTCCGGCCTCGCCTACGCCTACCCCGACGGGCACCAGGCCCTGTTCGGCGTCGACTTCTCCGTCGCCCGCGGCGAGCGGGTCGCGCTGCTCGGGCCGAACGGCGCGGGCAAGACGACCCTGGTCCTGCACCTCAACGGCATCCTGACCGGCGGCACCGGCACGGTCACCGTCGCCGGGCTGCCCGTGGACAAGCCGAACATGGCGCAGATCAGGCGCCGGGTCGGCATCGTCTTCCAGGACCCCGACGACCAGCTCTTCATGCCGACCGTGCGCGAGGACGTGGCGTTCGGACCGGCGGCGGCCGGGGTGAAGGGGCCGGAGCTGGAGGCGTGCGTGGACCGGGCGCTGGCGCTGGTCGGCATGGCGGAGTTCAAGGACCGGCCCCCGCACCACCTGTCCTTCGGGCAGCGGCGCCGGGTGGCGGTGGCGACCGTGCTCGCCATGGAGCCGGAGATCCTGGTCCTGGACGAGCCCTCCTCCAACCTCGACCCGGCCTCCCGCCGCGAGCTCGCCGACATCCTGCGCTCCCTGGACGTCACGGTCCTGATGGTCACCCACGACCTCCCCTACGCGCTGGAGCTGTGCCCACGCGCCCTGATCCTCAGCGACGGCGTGATCGCGGCGGACGGCCCGACCGCGGGCCTGCTCTCCGACGAGGCGCTGATGCGCGCCCACCGGCTGGAACTGCCCTTCGGCTTCGACCCGCGGTCCGTGTCGACGGGCGGGTGAGGAATCACCGGCGGTCGGTGGCGGTTGCATCCACTGGCGCGGGCGACCGGAAGGGACGTACAGAGGTGGACGTGGACGTGCACGGCACAGTGGCCGAGGGCTTCGAGCCGGTGAGGGACGCGTTCGCGGGCAACTTCGCGGCGCTCGGCGACCGGGGCGCGGCGGTCGCCGTCTACCGGGACGGGCGCAAGGTCGTCGACCTGTGGGGCGGCACCCGCGACGTCGACGGCACCGAACCCTGGCGCCGGGGCACCGCCCAGGTCGTGCGCTCGGCGACCAAGGGCGTCGCCGCCGCCGTACCGCTCCTGCTGCACCAGCGCGGGGAGCTGGACCTGGACGCGCCGGTGGGCGAGTACTGGCCCGAGTTCAAGGCGCACGGCAAGGAGCGCGTGCTGGTCCGGCACGTGCTGAACCACCGGGCCGGGCTGCCGGTCCTGGACCGCCCGCTCACCCCCGAGGACGCCCTCGACCCGCTGCGCGGCCCACGGGCCGTCGCCGCGCAGGCACCCGTGTGGGAGCCGGGCACCGACCACGGCTACCACGCGCTGACCTACGGCTGGCTGCTGGACGAGCTGGTCCGCCGGGTGACGGGCCGGCGGGGCGCCGGGGAGTGGATCGCGGACGAGATCGCGCGGCCGCTCGCCCTGGACCTGTGGGTGGGGCTGCCCGCCGCGGAGGAGGCGGCCGGCCGGGCCGGCCGGGTCGGGCGGCTGGAGGACCCCGCCCCGGGGCCGTCCGGGAACGGCCCGCGGCTGCGCCCCAAGCGCGCCGTCACCGAGGCCTACGCGGACCCCGGCTCGCTCACCCGCCGTGCCTTCGCCGCGATCACGCCCTTCCCGGACCAGAACGACCCGGCCCACCGCGCGGCCGCCCTCCCGGCGACCAACGGCGTCGCGACCGCCGACGGGCTGGCCCGCTTCTACGCCGCGCTGATCGGCGACGTGGACGGGGTGACCCGGCGGGTGCGGCTGTTCGAAGCGGCGACCATGGAGCGGGCCCGGGCCGAGGAGTCCGCCGGGCCGGACCGGGTGCTGGTCGTGGGCACCCGCTTCGGCCTCGGCTACATGCTGCACGGCAGCGCCTCGCCGCTCCTGTCCCCCGGCTCCTTCGGCCACCCGGGCCGCGGCGGCGCCCTCGGCTTCGCCGACCCGGAGGCCGGTGTCGCCTTCGGCTACGTCACCAACGGCTTCCGCAAGACGGTGACGGCGGACCCGCGGGCGCAGGCGCTGGTGCGGGCGGTACGGGAGTCGCTGCGGCGGACCGGCACGGACGTGGACACCCCTCAGACGTGAATGGGGTGTGACGTCCGTCCCGAGGCCGCGTCGATCTCGTCGTGCGCCTTGGTGAGCAGCTGCATCGCCAGCTCGTTCAACGCGCGGGCCCCCGCGACCTCCTCACCGACCCGTGGCTGCTGGGAGTCGATCCGGTGCCGGCTGGCGTGGCCGTGCGCGCGGACCTCGGTGCCGTCGGGGAGCCGCACCATCGCGACCGCCCGCGTGTGCTGGTCGTCCTCCATGAACTCCATCTCGACGTGCCATCCCACTGCGGTGTGCATCATGAGGATCACCTCCGGAAGACCTGCTTCCAGGGTGCTCCTCACGGCCGCCGCCCGCACCATGCCGGCCGCTCCGGCTCATCCCGCGTGACGCGTGGGGTGCGGCTCATCCCGTGTGCAGCATCAGCCCGATCCCGACGACCAGGAGCCCCGCGGCCGCGATCCGGGGCGCCCCGAACCGCTCCTTGAAGAAGAGGGCCCCGATCGCGGCGCCGACCAGGATCGAGGACTCGCGCAGCGCGGCGATCGGCGCCAGTTCGGCGCGCGTCTGCGCCCACAGGACGAGTGCGTAGGCGCCGACGGAGAGCACCGCGCCGAGCAGCCCCAGTCCGGCCAGGGGCCGCAGCAGCGCCCAGGCACCGGCGCGGTGGCGGTGGAGGAAGTAGGCCGGGAGGACCGTCCCCTGCACCGCCATCAGCCAGGCGACGTACCCGAGGGAGGACCCGGAGGCGCGCACGCCGAGCCCGTCGACCACCGTGTACGCCGCGATGCTCACGCCGGTGGCGAGGGCCGCGCCGATCGCCGCCCAGTCGGGCCGGCGTCCGCGCAGCCCCCACAGGGCGACGCCGGTCAGTCCGGCGCAGGACAGCAGGACGCCGGCGGTCGCCCAGCGGTCCGGTACCTCGTGGGCGAAGAGGGCGGCGCCCACGGTGACCAGCAGGGGCGCGCTGCCGCGGGCGATCGGGTAGGCCTGGCCGAAGTCGCCCAGCCGGAAGGACCGCATGAGCAGCGCGTAGTAGGCGATGTGGAGGGCGGCCGAGACCAGCAGGTACGGCCAGGCCGCGGCCCTCGGGAACGCCGTGAACGGCAGCAGCGCGAGGCCGATGAGCATCCCGCCGCCGGATATCAGCGCGAAGCCGGTGAGCTTGTCCGTGATCCGGTGGGCGATCGCGTTCCAGCTTGCGTGCGTGACGGCGGCGAGCAGGACGGCCCCGGTGACCAGTGGGGTCACGCGGAGCGCTCGCGCACGTCCACGAGGGTGGCGCCGGCGGTGGTGACGAGGTCCTTGGGCGCCATCGGGAACACGGCGTAGGGGGTGCCGGCGGCCGCCCAGACGACCTCGTGGGCGAGGAGCGAACGGTCGGCGAGGACGCGGGTCGGGTTGCGGTGCCCGAAGGGCGGGACGCCGCCGATCGCGTATCCGGTGGTCTCCCGTACGACGTCGGCCTTGGCGCGGGTGACCTTCTGCGCGCCGAGTTCCTCCCGGACGCGCTCCAGGTCGACGCGGGAGGCGCCGTCCATGAGGACCAGGACGGGCACGCCGTCGGCGGCGAAGATGAGGGACTTGCAGATCTGGCTCAGCTCGCACCCGATCGCGGCGGCGGCCTCGGTGGCGGTGCGCGTGGCCTCGGGGAACCGCCGGGCCTGGGCGGCCAGATCGCCGAGGCCGAGTCCGTTCAGGGCCTCGGCGAAGCGGGGGTGGGCGGCGGAGGCGTCGTCGGTGGTGGTCATGGACGGCACGGTAGCGGTCCGTGTAGCCGGCATGCGACCTGGTTCCGCGGCGCCCCGGGCGGGCCCCGTACGGCCCTGTAACGGAGGAAGCCGGTGAGGGCAGCCCCGTCCCCACGGAGCCCTCACCGGCTGGTTTCGCTGTCCTCCTGTCAGAGGCGGCGGGTCAGGTGCGCACCAGTTCCCGGTCCTCGTCGGGGCCGGAGCCCCGCTCGTCGGCCGCGCGCAGTCCCTCGCCCTCGACGTCCACGTTGGGCAGGGCGCGGTCCAGCCACTTCGGCAGCCACCAGGCCTTCTTGCCGAGCAGCGCGAGCACCGCCGGGACGAGGGCCATGCGGACGACGAAGGCGTCGAAGAAGACGGCGATCGCCAGGCCGAAGCCGATCATCTTGACCATCGACTCGCTGGAGCCGATGAAGCCCGCGAAGACCGCCATCATGATGACCGCGGCGGCGGTGACGACCCTGGCTCCGTGCTTGAAGCCGGTGACGACCGCCTGGCTGGGCTTCTCCCCGTGGACGTACGCCTCACGCATGCGGGTGACCAGGAAGACCTCGTAGTCCATGGCCAGGCCGAAGACCACGCCGACCATGAAGATCGGCATCATCGACATGACCGGGCCGGTCTCCTCGACGCCCATCAGGCCGGACAGCCAGCCCCACTGGAAGACCGCGACGACCGCGCCGAGCGCCGCCATGACGGAGAGCAGGAAGCCGAGCGCCGCCTTCAGCGGGACCAGGATCGAGCGGAACACCACGATCAGCAGGAGGAAGGCCAGGCCGACGACGAGGACCAGGTACGGCAGCAGCGCGTCGTTCAGCTTCTCGCTGACGTCGATGTTCATCGCCGTCGAGCCGGTGACCAGGGTCTGCGCGCCGGTGTCCGCCTCGATGTCGCCACCCGCGTCGCGGATGGCGTGCACCAGGTCCTCGGTCTGCACGGAGGACGGCTTGGAGTCCGGGATCACGCTGATCGTCGCCGTGTCGCCGCCCTTGTTGGGGGCGGGCGGGGTCACCGCCACGACACCGTCGAGGCCCTCGATCTCGTCGGAGACATGGGTGAAGGCGTCCTTGGGGGCGTCGCTGCCCTTGGCGTCGACCACGACCATCAGGGGGCCGTTGAAGCCCGGTCCGAAGCCCTCGGAGAGCAGGTCGTAGGCGCGGCGCTGGGTCGTGGACGTCGGCTGGGAGCCGTCGTCGGGCAGGCCGAGTTCCAGGTCGGAGGCGGGGATCGCGGCGGCGCCGAGGCCTATCACGCCGAGGAGGAGGACGGCCAGGGGCCGGCGGACGACGAAGCTCGCCCAGCGGGTGCCCAGGTTGGCCTTGGCCGGTTCGGTCTCCTTCTTCGGCTCGCTCTTCGCACCGCCCCGGCGACGGCCCAGGAGCCCGCCCTTCGCGCCGGCCGGCTTGACGCGGCGTCCGGCGTAGCCGAGCAGTGCGGGGATCATCGTCAGGGCGATCAGGACCGCGATGGCGACGGTGCCGGCCGCCGCGACGCCCATCTTGGTGAGCATCGGGATGTTGACGACCGCGAGGCCCACCAGGGCGATGACGACGGTGAGGCCGGCGAAGACGACCGCGGAGCCCGCGGTGCCGACCGCCCGGCCCGCCGCGTCCTCGCGCTCACGCCCCTCGGCGAGTTCGGCGCGGTAGCGGGAGACGATGAACAGGGCGTAGTCGATGCCGACCGCGAGGCCGATCATCATCGCCAGGATGGAGGTGGTCGAGCCCAGCTCCAGCGCGCTGGCCAGCGCGGTGATGGAGGAGACGCCGATGCCCACGCCGATCAGGGCGGTGAGCAGGGGCAGCCCGGCCGCGACCAGCGAGCCGAAGGTGATGACCAGGACGACCGCGGCGACCGCGATGCCGATGATCTCGGTGGCACCGGTCTCCGGTACGGCCTGGAGCGCGTCACCGCCGACCTCGACGGTCAGCCCGGACTCCCGCGCCTGCTCGGCGGCGTCCTCCAGGGCGTGCTTGGTGGACTCCTCCAGCTCCATGCCGGAGACGTCGTAGCGCACCGACGCGTAGGCGATGGTGCCGTCCTTGCTGACGGCGTTGCCGGTGTACGGGTCGGCGACCGAGGCGACCTCGGAGCCGTCCGCCAGTTCGTCGACGGTCTTCTCGACCGTCGCCTTGTTCCCGGCGTCCGTCATCTTCTCGCCGGACGGTGCCTTGAAGACGACGCGGGCCGTCGCCCCGTCGGCGCTCTGGCCGGGGAAGCGCTGTTCCAGCAGGTCGAAGGCCTTCTGGGCCTCGGTTCCGGGGATGGAGAAGGACGTGGAGCCGGCGGGCGGGGCGCTGGCCGCGCCGACGCCGGCGAGCGTCAGCAGGGCCACCCAGATCAGGGCGACGAAGTGCCGTCGGCGGAAGGCGAGCCGTCCGAGTTTGTAGAGGAACGTGGCCACGGGGGCGTACTCCCGGTCAGGTCGTGGGAACTTCGGGGCAGGGGGGAACGGCCCGACGACGTGAGCGGTGACGTCAGATGGGGCTCAGCAGGGTGTCGCAGCCGAGGGTCCGGCTACAGGGACGTGTCAGACGTGTCAGTGGTGGAGACGCCGAGTGCGGGGAGGATCACGGCGTCGATGTAGGAGGCGAGGAAGTCCCGGGTCGGCGGCTGGTCGTCCAGCAGCGTGCGGGTGGCGAAGCCGCCCACCATCATGTGGACGAGGAAGTCCAGGGCGGGACAGTCCGGTCTTATCTCGCCGCGGTCGACGGCGCGTTGCAGCACCCGCCGGAACTCCCCCATCTCGGGTTCGACCAGCTGGTCCCGGAACGCCTGTCGCAGGTCCGGGTTCTGGTGCAGCGCCATGGCGACGCCGCGCATCAGCGCGGAGTTCTGTTCCATGGTGCAGTCGTCCTCGCGGGCCATCACGGCGTGCAGGTCGCCGCGGAGCGAGCCGGTGTCGACGTCGCCGATCTCACCGGGCTTGTTGTGCCGGATGGCCTTGACGACCAGCTCGGCCTTGCCGCCCCACTGGCGGTAGAGCGTCGCCTTGCTGGACCGCGTACGGGACGCGACGGCGTCCATGGTCAGCGCGTCGTACCCGACTTCCCGGAGCAGGTCGAGCACGGCCTCGTACAGCTCGGCCTCGCGCTCGGGAGTGATCCGACTGCGACGCGCGGTGGTTGCCCCGGTCATCTCGCTCACTCCTCTCCGGTCCACTCTGTCAGAACGACACCGTTTCGTACACGACGAATGTACCCCGCCCCGTAACGAAACGAAACGGTTTCGTTCGTGTTCTGGGTCACGGTTGTCGGCTCGCCATAAGTTGCCGGTACCCGGAGCCCGGAAAAGCATGGGGTGGGTGAGTTATCTGCGCCTTCCGCACCTCAGTGGCGACCAGCTCTGCTTCGTGGCAGAGGACGACCTCTGGCTCGCGTCCCTCGACGGACCGGGCCGCGCCTGGCGGCTCACCGTCGACCGCACCAAGGCCGGCCACCCGCGCTTCTCGCCCGACGGCCGGCACATCGCGTACACCAGCTGGCGCAGCCTGGTGCCGGAGGTCCACCTGGTGCCGGTGGACGGCGGCCCCGGCCGGCAGCTCACCCACTGGGGCGGCTTCGACACCCGGGTCTGCGGCTGGTCGCCGCCCGACCCCGACGGCACCACCGCCGTCCTCGCCGTCGCCTCGCACGGCGAACCCTTCTCCCACCTCACCTGGGCCTACAAGGTCGGCCCCGACGGCGACCCCGGCCGCAAACTGCCCTGGGGCCCGGTCACCGACATCCAGGCCGCCGACCTCGACGGGGAACGCCGGACCCTGCTGCTCACCGGCACCCCGCCGCACGAACCCGCCGCCTGGAAGCGCTACCGGGGCGGTGCCACCGGCCGGCTCTGGCTGCACGGGGAGCGGCTCCTGCCCGACCTCGGCGGACACCTGGCCGCCCCCATGTTCGTCGGCGACCGGATCGCCTTCCTCTCCGACCACGAGGGCGTCGGCAACCTCTACTCCTGCGCCCACGACGGCACCGGCCTGCGCCGCCACACCGACCACGACGCGTTCTACGCCCGCAACGCCGCGAGCGACGGGACCCGGGTGGTGTACCAGTGCGCGGGCGACCTGTGGATCGTGGACGACCTCGCGTCCGGCTTGGTGCCGCGCCGGCTCGACGTGCGCCTCAGCGGGCCGCGCGCGGGACGGCGTACGTACCAGGTACCCGCCGCCCAGCACGTCGGCGGCGTCTCCGTCGACGAGACGGGCCGCGCGAGCGCCGTCGTCGTCCGGGGCAGCCTGTACTGGCTCACCCACCGCGACGGACCCGCCCGCACCCTCGCCGACACCCCCGGCGTACGGGTGCGGCTGCCGGAGATGCTCGGCGAGAGCGGCCGGATCGCCTACGTGACGGACGCGGCGGGCGAGGACGCCGTGGAGATCGCCCACCTGCCCCGGGCGACCGGGGGCCGGGCGGCGCGGCGGGCGGCCACCGGAGGGCTCGGCCGGATCCTGGAGCTGGCCTCGGACCCCGCCGGCGACCGCCTCGCCGTCGCCTCCCACGACGGCCGGCTGCTGCTGCTCGACGTCGCGGAGGAGGACGCCGGAGCCGCGGAGGAGCCGGAGGGGGAGGGCACGGGGGCCCCGGCGCGGGACGCCGACGGCACCGCTGCCCCCTCAAGCGGCGTCACCGAGCTGATCCGGTCCGTCAACGGACCCGTGACCGACCTCGCCTTCTCCCCCGACGGAACCTGGCTCACCTGGTCCCACCCGGGCATCGGACGCTCGCTGCGCCAGATCAAGATGGCCCGGATCAACGGGCAGAACGGCCACGACCCGCTCGTCGTCGACGTGACCGACGGACGCTTCGAGGACGAGAACCCGGTCTTCACCCGGGACGGCCGCTACCTCGCCTTCCTCTCCTGGCGCGGCTTCGACCCGGTGTACGACGTGCACACCGGCGACCTCTCCTTCCCGCTGGGCTGCCGCCCCTACCTGGTCCCCCTGTCCTCCGCGACCCCCTCCCC